>JAZQMT010000064.1:0-14158 GCA_045543635.1 Oscillospiraceae bacterium
ATTTACAACATTTCCGCGGGATTTACTCATTTTCTCGCCGTTTTCACCGAGAATCATGCCATGGCTGGTTCTTTTGGAATAGGGTTCGGCAGTATTTACTACACCAATATCATAAAGAAATTTATGCCAAAATCTCGAATATAAGAGGTGCAGTGTTGTATGCTCCATTCCTCCATTATACCAATCAACCGGCATCCAATAATTAAGAGCTTCTTTTGCAGCAAGCTCATTCATATTGTCAGGGTCACAATATCTTAAGAAATACCATGAAGAGCCTGCCCATTGTGGCATAGTGTCAGTCTCTCTTTTGGCTTTTCCGCCGCAATGGGGGCATGTGGTGTTCACCCAATCTTCAATTGCAGCAAGCGGAGATTCTCCGTTATCGGTAGGCTCATAGTGCTCAACTGCAGGAAGTTTTAAAGGAAGATCACTTTCGGGCAGTGGAACCCAACCACATTTTTCGCAATAAACCATAGGAATAGGCTCGCCCCAATATCTTTGGCGGGAAAAAACCCAGTCACGAAGTTTGAAGTTGACTTTAGGAGTGCCTTTTTTCTCTTTTTCAAACCATTTAACGATTGCCTTTTTAGCTTCCTCAACAGAAAGACCATTTAAAAATCCCGAATTAACCATTATACCTGTTTGACAATCGGTAAATGCTTCTTTTTCAATATCTCCCCCAGCAACAACTTCAATAATAGGCAGAGAAAATGCTTTGGCAAAATCATAATCACGAGTGTCATGCGCCGGAACAGCCATAATAGCACCCGTTCCATAAGTCATTAAAACATAATCCGAAACAAAAATGGGAATTTCGGTGTTATTTACAGGATTAATAGCTGTAACGCCCTCAAGCTTTACACCCGTTTTATCTTTAACGAGTTCAGTTCTTTCAAAATCAGATTTTCTTGCAGCTTCAGCACGATAATTCATTACATCATCGTAATTAGAAAGCTGTTCTTTCCACTTGTCAATTAAGGGGTGTTCAGGAGAAATAACCATATAGGTTGCTCCAAACAAAGTGTCGGGACGAGTGGTGTATATTTTCATATCATCCCCTGCGCTAGTTGCAAAATCAACCTCAGCACCCACAGAGCGCCCGATCCAGTTTACCTGCGAGGTTTTAACCCTCTCTATGTAATTAACATCGGCAAGATCATCTATGAGACGCTGTGCGTACTCGGTAATTTTCAGCATCCACTGCTCTTTATCTTTATGGATAACTTCACTTCCGCAGCGTTCACAAACACCATTTACTACTTCCTCATTAGCCAAAACGCATTTACATGAGGTGCACCAGTTAACAGACATCTTCTTTTTATATGCAAGACCTTTTTTGAAAAGCTGAAGAAATATCCACTGTGTCCATTTATAATAATTGGGGTCAGTAGTATTCACTTCCCTATCCCAGTCAAACGAGAAACCGAGTGCTTTAAGCTGTCTTTTAAAATTTGCAACATTTTTTTCGGTAACGAGTTCCGGATGAATATGGTTCTTAATTGCGTAATTTTCTGTAGGAAGTCCAAAAGCATCCCATCCCATAGGATAAAGAACATTAAAACCCTGTAATCTCTTTTTTCTGGAAATAATATCGAGCGCAGTATAGGAGCGAGGATGCCCTACATGAAGCCCCTGTCCGGAAGGATATGGGAATTCCACAAGTCCAAAAAACTTGGGTTTAGAGTAATCATTTTTAGCAGCAAATGCTTTTTCCTCATCCCAAATATCCTGCCATTTTTTTTCAATTTCCTTAAAATTATAATCCACCTGAAATTCCTCCATTATTTATTTATCATTGTCAATGGCAATTCTTTCTGCATCCGCCCATAGTCGCTCCAGATCATAAAACTTTCTGGTTTCCTCATAGAACACATGCACAATAACATTTTCATAATCCATCAGTATCCACATTGCGGACTGATACCCTTCTATATTTCTCGGAGAAATATTAAGCTTTTTTAGCTGCTCTTCTATTTCATCACACAGTGTTTTAGCATGCGCTGTATTTTTAGCGGTAACAATTACATAACAGTCAGTGATAGATGTAATTCCCGATACATTTAAAATCGAAATATCTTCACCTTTTTTTCTATCTAAAATTTCTCCGATTTTTTTCGCTTTTTCCAGTGAATTCATTTTCTCATTCCTTTTCACAAGCTATCATTTGATTAACTGCATGATTATAACAATCTAAGGTGTTTTGTGTTATTTTTCCTTTTCTGTTTAAGATAAACGGAATAATATATAAATAGCAATTGTATATTGCTGCATCAAGGCTTTCAATTGATATTTCCCTAATTTTCTTGCTGTCGGGATAGTCTCGATCCATAGATGTAAGATCGGCAACAAAAATAATCTTTTCTAAAGTCGACATCTCTCCTCTGCCGCAGGTATGATATTTTACTGCAGAACACACATCAGGATCGGTTATCCCCCATTTTTCTTTAATATAACCACTTGCCGCGTAACCATGCCAAATGTTAGGTTCACTTTTTTCAATATCGGTAAGCATTATACCAAATTGTTTTATAATTTTCAACTGTTCGCTTTTAGAAATTTCTTTACAAGCGTCATGAACAAGTCCTGCAAGATAAGCCTTGTCTTTGTCAGCCCCGTGCTTTTCTGCGAGGATAACGGCTTGATTGGCTACGGCGATACTGTGCTTAAATCTTTTTTCAGAAAGCATTTGCGATAATTCCTGTTTTATTTTACTTATATCCGTCATTATTATACAAACCCTTTAGAACAATATATTGAAAAACATTTTTAGGAACCAGGTTTTCCATTTGTTTTTGATTAAAAGTTTTTGAACGAATTTCTGAAGAAGAGACTTCCAAAACAGGAGTATCTAATATTATTGTTTTTTCTTTATCGGGATCAAGGTTCTTTTGATATTCCGTAAGCTTTTTAAATTCTCCTGTTTCTCTCGGAGCGGTACAAACAGTACAAATAGAAAGAATTTTTTGATATTCTTTCCACTCTTCAAAACAAAGAAACATATCACCGCCTATAATAAGAAAAAACTCGTCATCAGGATATATCTCTCTAAGCTTTTCAAGAGTTAAAATAGTATAGCTTTTTCCGCCTGCTCGAAGCTCAATATCATCAACCGAAACATATGGACAGTCTTTAAAAGCAAGATTTAACATATTCATACGGTCTTCTGAAGATGCAATTTCTTTCACAGATTTATGGGGCGGAATATTCGTGGGAATAACCAATACTTTATCAAGAGAAAGTGCGTTGTAATATACTTCAACAAGTTGTATATGTCCGTTATGAACAGGGTTAAAGGTTCCGCCGAAAATACCTATTTTTTGTTTGGGTTTCATTGCAATTCCCCTATTTTAAGCAGTAGTCAAACATAGGTTTCTTAGGATTTCTGCGAAACAGCACAAGTTTGTTACCAATAACCTGAACAGGCTCACTGGCGGTTTTTGACGCAAGCATTTCAGCAACCTCACGAGCGCTGTATTCACAGTTTTCCAAAACCTTTAATTTTATAAGTTCACGAGCAGTCAATGCATCATCTATCTGCTTAATAAGTGCATCTCCGATTCCGCTTTTTCCGACCTGAAAAATGGCATCAACTTGGTTTGCGCAGCCTCGCAGAGCTGCTCGCTGTTTACTTGTCAGCATGAAACTCATCCTTACTCTTATCTAAATATTTTTTTAATTCAATAATAAATTTTTTAAGCGCTGCTCCGCGGTGACTGATTTTATCCTTTTCTTGGTTGGAAATTTCTGCGAGAGTTTTTTCTCCATAAACAAAGATAGGGTCATAACCAAATCCATTTAACCCCTTGGCTTCATATCCTATTTTTCCCTCACAGGTTCCTTCGGTTACAATCATATTACCGTCAGGAAAAACACAACAAATAGCACAAACATATCGAGCAGTTCTATCCGCATCTGCAACATCCTTAAGTCTGTCAAGAATAATAGCGTTTTTTTCGGTGTAAGGAGTATCCTCACCCAAAAAACGAGCGGAATATATTCCGGGAGCACCGCCGAATGCATCAATACAAATTCCGGAATCATCAGCAATGGCAATGCAGTTGCTTGATAAACTTACAGCTCTTGCCTTTTTTTCGGCATTTTCTGCAAAAGTTGTTCCATCCTCAATGGCAGTAGCGTCGATTCCCGCATCACTTTGAGAAACAACATCAATTCCGAGTGGCTCTAATATACGCCTGAATTCGGTTATTTTATGTTGATTGTGAGTTGCAATAATAAACTTCATTTTACACCTCAAAAATTGCTTCAGCAAACATTTTTGGATCAAAATCTTGTAGATCATCTACCTGTTCTCCGACACCGATATACCGAACAGGGATGTCAAGTTCATTTTTTATGGTAATAACAACGCCACCCTTAGCTGTTCCATCAAGCTTGGTTAAAATAATTCCCGTTATACCTGCAACCTCACCAAAGAGTTTTGCTTGATTTACTGCATTCTGCCCTGTTGTAGCATCGAGAACAAGTAAAACCTCTGTTTGAACATCGCCCATTTCGCGCTCAATAACACGCGAAATCTTATTCAGTTCATCCATCAGATTTTTCTTGTTATGCAGCCTTCCGGCAGTATCACAAAGAACAATATCATAATTCTTTGCCTTTGCCGAAGAAATAGCATCAAATACCACAGAGGCAGGATCAGCGCCTTCAAAAGAAGTTACAATATCCGCTCCACTACGCTCTGCCCACATAGAAAGCTGTTCCACGGCTGCAGCCCTAAACGTGTCTGCAGCAGCAAGCATAACTTTTTTTCCGTCCCTCACATAGTTTGCTGCAATTTTACCGATGGTAGTTGTTTTACCCACACCATTTACTCCAATTACAAGGATAACAGTTGGTTTACCGGTTAAGTTAAGCGGAACAAACTCTCCAAGCATATCTGATATAATTGCTTTTAATTCGATTTTTATTTGTTGCGGGTCCGTAATTCCTTTTTCTTTAATTTTCGTACGAAGCATTGAGATAATCTGCTGCGATGTTGCAGCACCAATATCCGAAAGAATTAGAATTTCCTCTAATTCATCAAGCAAATCGTCATCAATTTTTGTAAAAGAATTAATAAGACTATCAATCCTGTTTTTCATTCCCTCTCGCGTTTTCGCGAGCCCATGTTTGATTTTTTCAAAAAATCGCAACAATTTCACCTCCGGATTTATGTAAAGTAAATTTACTTTACATAATTAATTTTCATTTTTGATTCCAAGCTTACTCTCAACTTCACCTAAATTCATCTGCAAAAGCTTAGAAACTCCTTTTTCCTGCATGGTGACGCCATACAAACGGTCAGCCTCCTCCATGCTTCCTCGCCTATGAGTGATCATAATAAACTGTGTTTTATCACTTACCTTACGAAGATATTTAGCATATTTCTGGACATTCACTTCATCAAGCGCTGCCTCGATCTCATCGAGTATACAGAACGGAGCGGGTTTAACTTTCAGAATTGATAAGTAAATCGCAATTGCAATAAAGGACTGTTCGCCGCCTGAAAGCTCAACAAGGTTTTTTATGATTTTTCCGGGAGGTTGAACAAAAATCTCAATTCCGGATTCAAGAATGTTTTCAGGATCGGTAAGATTAAGTGTTGCCTTACCTCCGCCAAAGAGCTCCACGAAAATATTGGAGAAGTTATCTCGAATCTCAGAAAAGCTCTTTAGGAACATTTCCTTCATTTGAGCAGTTAGTTCATTTACAAGCTTTATAATTTCCTCTCTTGATTTTTCGACATCTTCCAGCTGTAATTTAAGGAACTCATAACGCTCAGAAACTTCTTTATATTCCTCAATAGCGTCAACATTGATTGCACCGAGTGCTCTGATTTTAGATTTAAGCTGACTTAGGTGTGATTGCGCTTCAGAAACATTTTCTATAGGCTCAGCAATCTGCTCTGCTTGTACTCTGTCAAGCTCATATTCGGTATATAGTTTGAAAATAATGTTATCAAGCTCTTTTTGCACCGAAATTTTGCGTTCTTCAAGGCGAGTGATCTCTCCCGTGAGTTTTTCTCTTTCATCAAATTGAGCACGCTCGTTTCTGCGAATTTCATCAATTTTTTGCTCACATTCAGCACGTTTTTGTATCATTGCATGAATGGTTTCATCACATTTCGCATTTGACTCAATAAGCTGTCTTCTCAATTCGTTAGATTGAGAGATCTTCTCTGCAAGCTCTTGATTATTTTTTGTAAGCTGTTCTTGTTGCTGTTGTAAAATTGCAAGTTTTTTGCAAGACTCTTCTTTCTGTACAGATATACGTGCTAGATCATTCGAAAGTGTTTCCAAATCTTTTTGTATCGCAAGTATCCGGAACTTAATATCTGTACTTTTATTGGAAAGTTCTTCAGCACGAACGGTAGTATCATTTTGTCCACCGCTAAGCTCAGAAATACGAGTTTCAATTTTTTCTTTGATAATGCAGCTATCAGCAAGTTCTTTTTCCGTTTCTTTTGTTTGTAAATCGAGTGCGGTAATCTTTCCTGCACACTCCATCTTATCCATATCAAGCTGATCCAACGCATTTTCAATTTCCTGAATAGATAGCTCAAGGCGCTTTTGTTCAGCAGAATATTTTATTTTATCCTCACTTAAAACGGAAAGCTCGGCCTTAGCCCCTGAGAGATAAGCTTCCGCTGCTGCAACCTGTTCATTCACTTGAATAAGTTGTTCTCCTGACTGATTTTGCTCTTTTAGCAGTTTAGCAAGCTCCTCATCAAGTTTTTCTATCTCAAATTTTCTGCTGAAAATACCCGTTTTTGAGGCGGCGGAGCCACCGGTCAAAGAGCCTCCTGCGTTAATAACTTGTCCGTCAAGAGTAACAGCTTTAAATCGGTAACCGAATTTTTTAGCAATAACAGTTGCATTATCCAGTGTATCGACAAAAACAATTCTGCCAAGAAGCCATTTTACAATTTCTGAATGTGCATTATCATATTTAACAATATCATTGCCGATTCCAAGAAATCCTTCACATTCCGAAAGTCCCTGCTCATTTAAGCTTTTCCCTTTAATTGTATTTAGAGGAAGGAAAGTGGCTCTGCCGGAATTTTCTCGCTTTAGAGCATAAATAGCCTGTTTCGCATTTTCTTCAGCATCAACAACAATATTTTGCATTGCAGCACCAAGTGCTGTTTCGACTGCAAGAGCATATTTCGCATCTACTGTTATAATTTGAGAAACCGTTCCGACAATTCCGCGAAGTATCCCTCTTTTTCCATCAGCAATGACTTTTTTAACGCTTCCGGAAAAACCTTCAAGGTTGTTTTCAAGCTCTTGCATGAGTTTTTTGCGCTGCTGTTTTTGGTGGATTATAAGATTTAAATCATCAATTTTCTTTTGAATTTCTTCTTTTTTAGAAATAATCGACTGAAATTTCAGTTCATACCCCTTGAGGGTATTATTTATTTTTGAAGCTTCACTTTCACTCTTTTGAAGAACAGCCCTGCAAGCATGATTTTCTTTTTGAAGCTCAGCAAGCTGTTTTTCTTTAGTTTGAATAGATTCTTCAACTGTTGATATTCTGTCACTAAGCTCAGTTTTACTGTTTTTAAGAGCTGAAATTGCAACAGTATCTCTTGTAATTTTAATGTTACATGAAACTAAATCTGCCTGCAGTTTATCAAGCTCGGTCTTATAATTTTCAGTAATTCCTGTTAATTCACTAAGTTCCTTATCAATTTGTGCACTTTGTTCTTCGAGTTTCGAAAGATTTTCTTCGGTTTGGCTAATAAGTTCTGTTTTTTCGCGGGTTTCTTCGGAAATTCGGTTTCCATCATCTGACATCTCATTAATTTCAGCTTTAACCACAGCAATTGTTTCGTTGTTATGCTGAATATCATTTTCATAAACAGCATTCTGCTGTTTCAAAAAAGCATCCTGTTCTTCATTTGCTTGCTTTTGAGTACGCTGTGCTTCAATTTCAGCAAGATAGACCTGTGAATCACGATCGATCTGTTCAATAACTGAGTCAACCTCGTCAAGAGTGTTCATGATAGTCTCCCTTGAGGTATTAAGAGCAGTTAGCTTATATTCTAAATCTCGCAGCTTATCACCGGACTGATCCAAGGTTTTTATCCAAAGAGAGACCTCTATTTTGCGTTTTTCATCGGCAAGCACAAGGTATTTTTTTGCTTTTTCCGATTGTATACGCAGAGGTTCAACCCGCCCCTCTAATTCCAAAAGAATATCCTTCAAGCGCAAAATATTATCTTGTGCTTGCAAAAGGCGTCTTTCCGCTTCGTTTTTGCGGTAACGATACTTTGAAATACCGGCTGCTTCTTCAAAAATCTCACGGCGATCATTACTTTTTGCTGATACAATATCGGCAATTTTTCCTTGACCGACAATAGAATATCCGTCTCTTCCCATTCCTGTGTCCATAAAAAGCTCTCGAACATCTTTTAAACGCACAAGCTGACGGTTAATCATGTATTCACTTTCGCCGCTGCGATAATATTTTCTTGTAATAACAACTTCATCACTATCGTAGCCAAGCGTTCTTGCAGTATTATCAAGCACAAGCGAAACCTCGGCGAAACCAAGAGATTTTCTGCTCTCAGTTCCTGAAAAGATAACATCTTCCATTCGCTCTCCGCGTAATGTTTTTGTGGATTGTTCTCCCAAAACCCATCTAACAGAATCACTAATATTGCTTTTACCGCTTCCATTAGGACCAACAATTGCCGTAAGTCCGTCGCCGAAAGCTAGCGAGGTTTTATCGGGAAACGATTTAAACCCTTGAATTTCCAACGATTTCAGCCTCAAAAAAAACAATCCTTTCTATTGACTTAAATATATAATATAATAACATAAAATTCTCATTTTACGCAATAGTTATATTAACTTAATCTCATAAGGAGGAATATTTTTATCGGAAATAACCCGAACATAATATCCTTCTTTTTCAAATCTATGTATATTTTTCTTTTTTTGACCGATTAATTGAGAAATAATAGTTGGATTTACACCAACGCATACATTTCCCTTTTCAATTGCATTTGTGCAAAATAAATGCATTGCTTTTCTGTATAGCCTTTCACCTTGAATAAGTTCTCCTAATGCAGGATGATATGCCCCACCGATAAAATTCTCACGAATTTCAGGCTGATCATGCAATCCGACACGAATTACCCTTATATTGTTTTCTTCAAACATATCCATCAAATCTGCACATAACAAAACAGTTTCTTCAATTTGAGGAGGAGTGTATATACCACGTTTAAAAAGCTCTGCAAGATAGGTTCCTTTTAGTACAACCGTAGGATAAATTCGCACCGTATCCGGTTTTAAATTAATCAAACAGTTGGCAGTTTCTATGGCTCCCGCATTATTGTCTCGGTAAAGCCCTGTCATCATTTGAAGTCCCAAAGAAAAGCAGTATGATTTTATAAGATTTGCCGCATCGCATACTTGCTGTGCAGTATGACCACGAAAATTTTCAAACAAAACATCATTGTTCATGCTTTGAGCGCCCAGTTCTATTGCCTTCACATGATACTTTTTAAGCAATGATAGTATATCAACATCAATAGCATCCGGTCTTGTCGAAATACGAATACCACTAAATTTTCCCGCTTCAACAAATTCACTTGCAGCTTGCAAGAGCTCAAGCATATATGATTTTTCAATAGCAGTAAAACTTCCCCCGAAAAAGGCTATTTCACTTTTTTCAAGTTCCTGTTGCGACATTTCTTGAACAACTTTATTCAACACGCCCTTTACATCATCAGCATGTGGAATCTGTGTTTTCCCGGAAATAGTATTTTGATTGCAAAAACTGCAGCGATTGGGGCAACCGATATGAGGAACAAAGAATGCAATATTTGCGTGCTTCATTCACCCATCAGCTCCAAAGCTTCTTTTGCTGCCATTTGCTCCGCAATTTTTTTGCTTTTACCTGAACCTTTACCGATAACATTACTGTTTAAATGAACTTCAACACAAAAGCTCTTGTCGTGTGCAGGACCGGATTCATTAACAACAACATATTCAATTTTTTCCTCTTTATTTTGCTGAATAATCTCCTGCAACTCTGTTTTGTAGTCTACAAAAGCAGCAAAAACCTTTTTTTCTTCCATCTGTTTAGAAATAAATTTAAGTACAAATTTTTCCGCAACTTCAATTCCGCCATCAAGATACATGGATGCAATTAAAGCTTCAAATGCATCAGCAAGAATAGATTCTCGGTCTCTTCCCCCATTTTGATCTTCGCCTTTTCCAAGCAAAAGCTCGTTTCCAAGATGAATTTCCTTTGCAAATGCAGCAAGAGACTTCTCACAAACCAAAGCAGCTCTTGTTTTAGATAATTCCCCTTCCGGCATGTCAGAAAAATGAGTAAACAAATATTTTGAAACAATGATAGATAAAACCGAATCGCCTAAAAACTCCAGTCTCTCATTGTGCCCTTTCGAATGCTTTGCTTCATTGGCATAGGAAGTGTGTGTGAGCGCTAAACTTAAAAGCGATTTATCTTTATATATGTATCCAAGGCGGGTTTCGAATCCATTCATTTTATTCTCCCTCTTTTAAGCTTGAAATGCTTGTCCCGATTGCCTCAATAACATGATTCTGATGATACTCCATAGCCTGCCGAAGCGCATTTTTAAAGGCGACTGCATTAGAACTGCCGTGCGCTTTGATTACAGGCTTAGATATTCCCATAAGCGGAGCACCGCCATATTCGGTATAATCCATTTTCTTTTTAAAAACTTTTAAGCCGGACATTACAAGTGCTGCAGCAAGTTTACTAATTAAATTCTTCTTAAAAATTTCTTTTAGATTGCTATACATCATACCTGCAACACCTTCGCAGGTTTTAAGGATAAGGTTGCCACTGAAACCATCTGTAATAATTACATCTGCAGTGCCCGATAGAATATCTCTTCCTTCGATATTTCCGCAGAAATTAAGAGGAGCTGTTTTGAGAAGTTCAAAGGTTTCTTTTTGAAGAGGTCCGCCTTTTGTATCCTCTGTACCAACATTAGCAAGCATAACCCGCGGATTGTCAATACCCTGGATTTTATTCATATAAATACTACCCATAATAGCAAATTGCATAAGCATCTCAGGACGACATTCCACATTCGCACCGCAATCCATAAGCATTGCGGGAGAGCTATCTCCCGGAAGAAGCGTTGCAAGAGCCGGGCGTTTAATACCTCTTATTCTGCCAACGGTCATTGTTGCGCCAACCAATACAGCTCCGGTGCTTCCCGCACTGACTACTGCATCGCCATAACCCTGACGAAGCAAAGAAAATGCTTTTCCGAGTGAGCTCTCTTTTTTGTCTTTAATAACACAAGTAGGCTCATCCTCCATAGAAACAATTATATCAGTGGGAACGATTTCGTATTCACCGAGTTTTAACTGATTTTCATCTATTACCTGTTTTATTATTTGTTCATTACCTGTTAGAACAAACTGTATTTTGTATTCTTTGTACGCAAGCGCACATCCTTTAAGTATTTCAAGCGGTGCATTGTCTCCGCCCATTGCGTCAACAATAATTTTCATATTTTTCCTCCTTGCCTTAAAGGCTTGATTTTAGAAATACATCAAAACTTTTTAAAGCTCGATTTGCAAGTGCCGCGTATCGTTCTTGTTTTGATTTTATATGCGTTTCCAGCGATGGGAGAATTCCCATATTACATCCCATCGGTTGAAAATCTGTAACCGTTTCATCCGTTATATAAGAAACAAGCGCACCGAGCATCGTCTCCTTAGGAAAAACCAAAGCAGCACCACCCTCAAGAGCTAAAGATGCATTAAGACCGGCTAAAATTCCGCTCGCTGCCGATTCAATATAGCCCTCTACTCCTGTTATCTGTCCTGCAAAGAACAGCTTAGGAAATTTTTTAAGACTTAAATCAGAATTCAAAACTTTAGGAGAATTGATAAAAGTATTGCGATGCATAACGCCATATCTTACAAATTCCGCATTCTGCATTCCGGGAATCATAGAAAAAACTCGTTTTTGTTCGGGAAATTTAAGATTAGTTTGAAATCCAACCATATTGAGCAGTGTTCCCTCAGAATTTTCTTTGCGAAGTTGCACAACTGCCCATGGGCGCTTACCTGTTTCGGGGTCACGCAGTCCAACAGGTTTTAATGGACCAAAACGAATTGTATCCTCTCCGCGTTTTGCCATTATCTCAATAGGCATACATCCCTCATAAACAGTCGGTGCGTTTTTTTCAAATTCTTTTAACTGTACCGCTTCGGCATGAATGAGCTCATTATAAAAAGCAGTATATTCCTGCTGATTAAAAGGACAATTTAAATAATCGTCTTCTCCTCTGCCGTAACGAGAGGCAGCAAAAATTTTAGACATATCTAGGCTTTCCTGAGTTACTATCGGAGCTGCTGCATCATAAAAACTTAAACAATCCCCGCAAATTCGCTTAATTTCTTCTGCTAAAGGGTCTGAAGTAAGTGGGCCTGTAGCAATAATTGTAGTCTCGTCAAAGCTTATCTGTGTAATTTCTTTGTTGCAAAGTGTAATGTTTGGATGATTTGTAATTTTCTTTGTAACATATGCTGAAAAATCATCTCTGTCAACCGCAAGTGCGCCTCCGGCACTTACGGATGTCAACGCAGCTGCCTCCATGGTTATAGAACCAAGCCGACGCATTTCCTCCTTGAGAAGTCCGGCAGCCGACTCAATCCGTGCGGCTTTTAGAGAGTTTGAGCAAACAAGCTCACAAAGCATATCAGAATGGTGGGCAGGGCTACGCTTTTCGGGCTTCATTTCGTAAAGAAAAACTTTTATTCCGCGGTTTGCAAGTGACCAAGCTGCCTCACAACCTGCAAGCCCAGCTCCAATAACATTTACTTCTTTTACTTCCATCATTAACCCTCAGATGTTTGTTTTTTATCACTTTCTACAGCTTTACTATAACCGCACCCCTCTTTTGCACAATATATGCGTGGTTGCTTGGCTTTTTTTAAAAACATGGTATTTCCACAATCGGGACATACATCCGCAACCGGCTCATCCCAAGAAATAAATTTGCAATTCGGATAACCCGAACAGCCGAAAAATTTCTTTCCTTTTTTTCCGCTTCTTCCAATAAGCTTAGAGCCGCAATTCGGACATTTCCCCGGCGTCTCATCAACGATTTTTTTTGTATTTTTACATTCGGGGTATCCCGGACAAGCAAGAAATTTTCCAAAACGTCCGTTTTTAATTACCATATTTCTTCCGCACAGCTCGCAAACAACATCCGTCTCCTCATCGGGGACCTTAATATGTTCTCCTTCCATATCCTTTTCCGCTTTGCTAAGCTGTTCGGCAAATCCACTATAGAAATCTGCTATTACGCTGTTCCACTTCGCTTTACCATCCTCAACATTATCCAGTTCTTTCTCCATGTTAGCGGTAAAGTCTACATCAACAATATTATTAAAATGCTCTTTCATTAATGCAGTTGTGATTTCGCCAAGAGCTGTTGGCTTTAAAAATTTAGCTTCGCGCTCAACATAGATACGCTGTAAAACAGTTGTAATGGTGGGGGCGTAGGTACTCGGTCTGCCAATACCATTTTCTTCCAAAGCCTTAATAAGAGTGGCTTCGGTGTAACGAGCCGGTGGTTGTGTAAAATGCTGACTTGCTGTTACCGAAACTTTTGTGAGTTCATCATTTAATGAAAGTGGAGGTAGGACGCTTGCCTTTTCCGTTTCTTCATCCTTTGATTCCTGATACAGTTTTGTAAAACCATCAAATTTAACGGAAAAACCACTTGCTTTAAACTGATATTGGTTTGCAGAAATATCAACTGCAACAGTATCAAGAATTTCATCGGTCATGAGACAAGAGATAAAACGTTCCCATATTAATTTGTAAAGTTTATACTGATCATTTGTCAAATCCGCTTTTACTTTATCCGGTGAAAGCTGTGGCATACTGGGTCGGATTGCCTCATGAGCATCCTGTGCACTTCGTTTACTTTTATATTCACGCTTAAAGTTGGGAATGTATTCTTTCCCAAAGTTTGATTCAATATATTCGTTTCCCGCATTTCTGGCTTCATCCGAAATACGCAGTGAGTCAGTTCTCATATATGTTATAAGACCGACGGCACCAAGTCCTTTAACCGTAACGCCCTCATAAAGCTCCTGAGCAACAGACATGGTTCGTCTTGATTGAA
>JAZQMT010000065.1:0-12523 GCA_045543635.1 Oscillospiraceae bacterium
TGTGTGAAGGAGCGGGCAGAGTAATGGAAAATTCGCTTTGCGGCAGAGCAGATAATAATATTATGGTAGAATTTGAAAACAACGGTGAGATTAAAGAGGGGGAGTTTGTGAATATTAAGATTACTTCCTCCAAAGGCTATATTTGCATCGGAGAAATTATATAAAGGAGAAAAAACAATGGATGTTATTGAAAAAGCAAGAGAACTCGGAAAAGCTATTCAGCAAAGCCAAGCTTATATTCAAATGAATGAGGCTCGCGAGCACAATGATAAAAATATGGAGCTGCAAGAAAAAATCAGTAATTTTAATCTTAAAAAAATTGCACTAAACAGAGAAGTTACCCGCGAAACACGCGATAGTGATAAAATTTCCCGTTTGGATCGCGAAATGCGAGAGGCATATCAAGCGGTTATGGAAGACGCGGATATGATAGCATACTCAGAGGCTAAAACCAAAGTAGACGAGCTTATGAAAAAAATTGAGTTTCTTTTGGCAACGGCGCTCAACGGAGAGGATCCCGAAACGGCTGTTATTCCCGAAAGCACCGGATGCAGCGGAAACTGCTCCAGCTGCGCAGGCTGTCACTGATTTTATTTGACACAAGGAGAGATTTTGTGGCACAGTTATCACCGATGATGCGGCAGTACCTTGAAATCAAGGAACAGCATAAAGATCAAATCTTGTTTTTTCGTTTAGGCGATTTTTATGAAATGTTTTTTGATGATGCCATCGTTGCATCCCGGGAACTCGAGCTTCAACTTACCGGAAAAAACTGTGGTATGGACGAACGCGCAAAAATGTGTGGTGTTCCTTATCATAGTTGCGAGTCTTATATTGCCAGACTGATTGAAAAAGGATATAAGGTTGCGATTTGTGAGCAGGTTGAGGATCCCGTAAAAGCCAAGGGGATTGTAAAGCGTGATGTTGTTCGCGTTGTCACACCTGGTACTGTTGTGGAAGGCAGCATGCTTGATGAATCTAAAAATAATTATATTTGTGCGGTTAAGCTTGATTTTGACAGTGCAGGTATTGTGTTTGCCGATGTTTCAACCGGAGAGATCAGGGCAACCACCTTTTCAAACGGTGATATAGTTGTAAAAATTGTAAATGAGCTTAGCCGTTTTTCTCCCAGCGAAGTGCTTCTTTGCCAAAACAGCGCGGAGGACAGAAACATCACTCAGTTTGTGAAAAATCGCCTTTCTTCTGCGCTTACTGTTATGTCTAACCATGCTGTTGAACTGAAAAATGCAAAACAAATTGTTTTGGAGCAGTTTAATGCAGATTCACTTTCAAAGCTCAATTTAGAGAATAAGCCCCTTGTTGTTCAGGCTCTTGGAGGCTTATTTGATTATTTGCATGAAACGCAGATCAGTGGATTGAGCCGACTTGACCGAATTGAATTGTATCAGGTTGAACAATATATGAATTTGGATATTTCGGCGCGTCATAATTTAGAGCTTACCCGCAGTATGCATAAAGGCGAAAAATACGGAACGCTTTTGTGGGTTCTTGACCAGACTGAAACTGCAATGGGACATCGGTTGCTCCGTAATTACTTAGAACAGCCGCTTATGAGTTTAAGCGACATTACAAGGCGGCAGAACGCAGTTCGTGAACTTTTTGATAATAGTGTGATGCGCGAAGAAATTCGTGAAAAGCTGCGCAATATTTACGATCTAAAACGAATTTTGACTCGTGTTGTTTTTGGTAATGTCAGCCCGCGCGAGTTAAATTCTCTCGCATATACTGCCGAGCAAATTCCACCAATTATTCAATCTCTTAGCCAAGCCAATGGCGCTCTCTTGCGCGATCTTGTAAATAGCATCGATCCACTTGCCGATATTCATGATATGATAGTAAATGCTATCAGTGATGAGCCTGCCGCTATTTTGCGTGACGGTGGATATATCCGTGAGGGCTATCATTCTGATTTGGATATGTTGCGAGATATTCTTAAAAATAACAAGGCTTTTCTCGCTAAGATAGAGGCGTCTGAAAAAGAACGAACAGGTATCAGAACACTTAAAGTCGGTTATAACAAGGTGTTTGGATATTATATTGAGGTTTCCAAATCATTTATTGATCAGGTTCCCGAAGAATATATCAGAAAACAAACCTTAACTGGCGGCGAACGTTATATCACACAGGAGCTAAAGGAAATAGAGACAAAGGTTTTAACGGCGGGAGAACGCTCCATTGCTTTGGAATATGAGCTATTTACTGAGCTTCGTAATAATGTTTCGGCGCAGCTTGACAGAATTCAGAGAACAGCCGAAGCTCTTGCGGTTCTTGATGTTATGTGCTCTTTTGCACATGTTGCGGTAACCAATAACTATGTTTGTCCCGCGCTTAATGTAACGGGTGAGATTTCTATTAAAGAGGGGAGACATCCGGTTGTTGAGCAACTTACTATGACACCTTTTGTCCCCAATGATACAATGCTGGATATTAATGATAATGCGATTGCGATTATTACGGGCCCCAATATGGCAGGTAAATCCACCTATATGCGTCAGGTCGCTCTTATTACGATTATGGCGCAAATAGGAAGCTTTGTTCCTGCGAAGGATGCGAATATTTCTATTGTTGATAGTGTTTTTACAAGGATAGGTGCTTCTGACGACTTAGCTTCAGGTCAATCAACTTTTATGATGGAAATGAATGAGGTTTCCTACATTCTTAAAAATGCAACAAAAAATAGCCTGCTTATTTTGGACGAAGTGGGCAGAGGAACGTCTACCTTTGACGGAATGAGCATTGCCAGAGCGGTTCTTGAATACATAGCAAATAAGAAAAAACTTGGCGCTAAAACTCTTTTTGCAACCCATTATCATGAGCTTTCAGTGCTTGAAGATAAGCTTTCTAATGTAAAAAATTATAATATTATGGTCAAAAAACGCGGGGAGGAAATTATCTTCCTTCGCAGAATTGTTCGCGGCGGTACCGATGATAGCTACGGTATTGATGTGGCGCGCCTTTCCGGTATTCCAAACGAAATTATTCGTCGAGCAAAAGAGATACTTTGCAGTCTCGAACAGGGAAAAGAAGTGGAATTTCGCGGCGATATAACTCCGGAGCAGGTTTCTTCACAGGATAGCTATCAATTATCTTTTGATACTTCAAATAATCTTCCCATTCTTGATAAGATACGTGCTATTGATGTTGATGTACTAACGCCGCGCGAGGCAATTAATATTTTATTTGAACTTAAAAAAATGGCTGAAGATGAGGAATAAAGGAGGGAAATGCCTTGGGTGAAATTAGAGTGCTCGATAAACATACCGCGGAATTGATTGCCGCGGGCGAGGTGATAGAGCGCCCCGCATCGATTGTTAAGGAGCTTATGGAAAATTCTATTGATGCTGGAGCTACCCATATCACCGTTGAAATAAAAAACGGCGGTATTGAATTAATTCGTGTCACGGATGACGGTAAGGGAATTGCACCTGAGGATACCGAAACTGCCTTTCTGCGTCATGCTACCAGCAAGGTGAAAACTGCAGCAGACTTAAATGAGATATTTACGCTCGGATTTCGCGGTGAGGCTCTTGCCTCTGTTTGTGCTGTTTCCCGAGTCTCAATGATAACACGACAGCTGGATGCCGAAATCGGATGCCATGTTGAGATTGCCGGCGGGGAACTTCTTCAAAAAGAAGAAGCCGGTTGTCCCGTTGGTACAACCATTATTGTAAGAAATGTGTTTTATAATACCCCTGCAAGAATGAAATTTCTAAAAAAAAATGTTTCTGAGGCAAATGCAGTTGCTGCAGTTGTTGAAAAAATAGCTATTTCCAATCCGCATATTGCCTTTAAGTTTATTCGGGACGGCCGAATTGATCTGCAAACGGTGGGGGACGGAAAGCTGTTTTCTGCAATTCATTGTGTATTCGGGAAATCTTTTTCGGATACATTGTTACCTGTTGCTTTTGAAAAAAACGGTGTAAAGGTTGAGGGATTTATCTCAAAGGCTCTCAATGCAAGGGCAAAAAGGGGAATGCAGTATTTCTTCTTAAACGGCAGAACAGTAAAAAACATTACCATGACGGTTGCTTTGGAAGAAGCTTATAAAGGCTCAATTATGGTAGGCAAATTTCCTGCATGCGTGCTTATGGTAAATATTTCTCCTTCAGTTGTTGATGTAAATGTTCATCCGACCAAAACAGAGGTTCGTTTTTCAGACGAACGCATTATCTACGATGCTGTCTATTTTGCTTGTAAAACTGCGCTTTCCCGAGATAATGCTGAGGCAGATTTGGTTTTAAAACAGCAATCTGTGCAAAAAAACTTTCGAGATGCTGTAAAGTATAAAGACATTACAAGCTTTGGAGAACAAATAAAGCTTGAAACACCTCAAAACCACCCTGAGAATACGGCTGCTTTTGAAAAAAATATAAAACAAGATGAAAAAAGCAATTTAAAAACAAATTCTCAGATAGATTTTTCTAAGAAAATTGAGCCAATTGTCGAGCTTCGTGATGATTCTGTTAAAGCAGTAGAAACAGGAAAAATAAAAGTAAATCTTGTGACAGAAAGTCTTTTCAATAAAAAAGAGCTTGAACCTTCAATGATTGAAGAAATGCCTTCCGATCAAATTCAGGACGAACCATTTTCTTCCCAAACAGAGCAGACGGTTATGTCTGCTGAGCGGGATGAGCGTTTTGCCGGTGCTCGGGTGATCGGCGAATTATTTGAAACTTATATTCTTATGGAATGTGATAATGCTCTTTATCTTGTGGACAAGCATGCCGCGCATGAGCGGCTTATCTATAATCAATTAAAAGCTGAAGCAAATGAGGCGCAGCGTCAGTATTTGTTAGAGCCTGTTATTACTAAGCCTTCTCGCGAAGAGTATGATGCGCTTATCGAGCATAAGGAAACTGTGGAAAGTGTCGGCTTTGAAATTGAGGACTTTGGAAGCGGTTCTATTATTATCCGCAGCGTTCCGCCGTTTGTATCGGCGGAGGATACAATTTCTGTAATTACAGAAGTTGCGGGTAATTTGCAAAATTGTAAAAAAGAGGTAAAGCCACAGGTTTTGGATGATATATATCACACGATTGCTTGCCGCTCTGCAATTAAAGCGCACGATAAAAGCAGTAAATATGAGCTTTCTTTCTTGATTGATTGTTTAAGACAGGAAACCGATGTAAAATATTGTCCGCATGGCAGACCGGTTGTTGCAAAAATTTCTAAAACTGAAATTGAGAAACGCTTTGGAAGAATACAGTAGGAGGCATCTGTTTGAAAAAAGATAAGATACCTTTTGTTTCGATTGTCGGACCAACAGCATCGGGAAAAACGGCGCTTTCTATTGCATTAGCTCAAAAAATTGATGCCGAGATAATCTCGGCAGACTCAATGCAGATATACAAGGGAATGGATATTGCCACCGCGAAACCTACCGAGAGTGAAATGCAGGGAATAGTGCATCATCTCATCGGCTTTGTGGATATAGATCAAAAGTTTTCGGTTGCTCAGTATCTTTGCTGTGCCCGAGAATGTATCCATGATATTTTTGCGCGCAGTAAAAATATCATTGTTGCGGGAGGAACAGGGCTTTATATTAGCAGTCTTGTTGATAATGTTCAGTTTGAGCAAGAAGCAGAAAATGAGCTGCGAATTAAGCTCTTAGATGAAGCTAAACGCTTTGGCGGCGCATATATGCTCAAAATGCTTTCGCAGGTAGACCCTGAATATGCACAAAGACTACACCGGAATGATATTACCCGCATTATTCGAGGGATTGAGATCAATCAGCTTTTTGGTCACACCATGCAGGAACATAGACGTATTTCAAGACAAAAAGAATCTCCATATAATGTCTGTATGATTGGTATTGCATATCGTGACCGACAAAAACTTTACGATCGTATTGATCTGCGTGTCGAACAAATGATTGAAAACGGACTCGTAGCCGAAGCTCGACATTTTTTTGGGAGATTTGAAAACAGCAAAACTGCCGTTCAGGCAATCGGTTATAAGGAACTTTTTCCTTTTATTGAGGGAAAGATGTCTCTGGATGAGGCTGTGGAAAACCTTAAACGTGCTACAAGAAATTATGCAAAACGTCAGCTGACGTGGTTTAGAAAAGATGAGCGAATCCATTGGTTGTATGCAGATGAGCTTTCAAAACAAGAGCTTATTGGTGAGGCCTCTTCTGTTTGTCAAAGCTTTTATTCAAATGGCGGAAAAAGTTGATTTTCCCGCCTTTATATGGTAAAATATCGGTATGAAATATGAGAGGGGGAAAAGTGTGAATCGTGTTTCCAAAATTATAAAAACATTGCTAATTGCTGCTCTCGCGGTTTTTATTTTGATTTTTATTGGATACCAGATTTATAGTGCGGTTTATTCACCATATCAAACAGAAACCGTCTCCCAACTCACACATGAAAACAAGCTTGATGTCGAGGGCGTTTTTTTGCGTTCGGAAGAAGTTGTTTCGGCATCTCATAAAGGATATATCGTTCATTATCTGTATTCAGATGGAGAAAAGGTTGGCGCAGGTGGAACAGTTGCAGAGCTTTATGCCTCGGAAAATGATGTATTTAATTATGAAAAGATAAAAGAACTCAATCATCGCCTTAGTATCCTTGAGGAATCTCAGGACCAATCCAGCGCTCTTGTTACTAATGCAGACCAGATAACAACCCAAATCAACAATAAAATTGAGGAGCTTTCCAAGGCAATTTATCGGTGCGATGCAGATGCTGTTTCCGATTGTAAAGATGATTTGCAGATTTTACTTAACCGTCGAAATATTATAACAGAAAAAGAGACCGATTTCAGTGCCTATATTTCAGAGATAAAAAGAGAGATTACAACTTGTAAGAATAATATAAAAAATGCCCTTAAAACAGTGAAAGCTGAAAAAAACGGCAATTTTGTCATATCGGCAGACGGGTTTGAAAATATTGCAAAGTACGGCGATATTTCAGCAATGTCGGTTTCTGAAATTGAAAACTTTATATCTACTGCACAGCCTACAGAGGTTTCAAAAAACACCATTGGTAAATTAATTACTGATTTCACATGGTATTATACAATGACACTTCCGATTGATGATAGGGAGTATCATGAAAAGATAAAAGAGGGCAATATCCTTAAAATGCGTTTTGGCGATGTGTCAGAGAAAACCTGTAATGTGGTTGTTGATAGAGTTATTTTGGATACTTCGAACTCAAAAATGGCTGTAATCGTTAAGTCTAATTATATGACAGGCAAATTTTGCTCAGCGAGAAAAGAAAAAGCCGAAATTATTTTTTCTACTGCGCGTGGCTATAAGATTAGTAAAAGTGCCGTTCGTATTGAAAATGGAGATAAAGGTGTTTATGTCGTTATCGGACAGCAAATGTTCTTCCGTAAGATTGATGTGATATATGAGAAGGATGACTATTTTATTTGTTCTGTTACCAACGGAAGCGGAACACTCAAACCGTTTGATGATGTCATCGTGAAAGGAACTAATTTATATGACGGAAAAAATCTCTAATATAACTGTCATTGAAAATCTAAAAGTTATTCGCGATAATATTTCTGCTGCCGCAGAGCGTAGCGGCAGAAGTGAAAAAGATATAAGGCTTATGGCGGTTACTAAAACTGTCTCTCCAGAGCTTGTCAATATTGCAATAAAAAACGGGGTAGACCTTTTGGGTGAAAACCGTGTTCAGGAATATTTAGATAAAAAGGATAGCTATCCGGGGGATTGTGAAGTTCAATTTATCGGTCATTTGCAAACCAATAAGGTAAAATATATTATTGATAAAGTAAGTATGATACAATCGGTAGATAGTGTAAAACTTGCAGAAGAAATCAGTAAATGTGCAGTTAAAACAAATCTTACGATGGATATTCTTGTTGAAGTAAATATAGGTGAGGAATCCTCTAAGTCGGGAACGAGTCCGCAGCAAGTGCTTGAACTTGTAGACGAAATTTCTAAGATGCAGGGTATTCGTATACGCGGACTTATGTCAATTCCACCGATATGTGAGAAAAAAGAAGAAAGTTTGCATTATTTTTCAAGACTTAGAGAAATATTTGTTGACATCGGTGCCAAAAACATAGATAATGTATATATGGATTTCCTTTCAATGGGAATGTCACAAGATTATGAGGCTGCCATTGAAATGGGTGCAAATATTGTTCGAATAGGTTCCGCCCTTTTTGGACAAAGGCAATACCAATAAATTAGTTTTATTTACAAATAAAGAAAGAGAGGTCTAAAATATGGGGATTTTCGGTAAATTATTTGGAGATGCAGAGGACGAGCAGTACGAGAATGAGAGAGACGGTCTCGGAGAAGACCTAATCCGTAATAACGATGCGGAGTATGATGATACAACTGTTTCTTACGGTGGCGAGAAAAACAATCGTAACCGAGTTGTGAATATCCATGCTACTACGCAACTGCAGGTTATTCTTGTAAAGCCTGAGCGTTTTGAGGATGCTCGCACCATCGCTGATCACCTCAATTCCAAAAGAACCGTTGTTCTTAACCTTGAGTCAACGAATAAAGATGTTTCAAGGCGGCTTATTGACTTTTTGAGTGGTGTTGCATATGCAAACCACGGTCAAATCAAGCGTGTAGCAAATTCCACCTTTATTATTACTCCTTATAATGTTGCTATCGAAGGAGATCTGCTTGACGAGCTGGAAAACAGCGGAGTATATTTCTAAACTCTATGAATGACAAATTATGTCAGTTGCATTTAACCAAGGAAGAAGCTGTTTTTGCTGCTCGTGTTGAGGATTGTTGTGTTCTTTGTGATAAAAAGAGTGTTCCTAGGTTTACGGGTTTTCTTGATTTAAGGCAACAAAAAATTGCAGATTTTACTGCGTCCGGAATATCTCCTGCTGCGTTTTCGTTCTTTGGAGGATATGATGGCGCTGAGCGAAAAATGTTCGGCGTTTTTCCCGATTATATAATAGAGCGTCAAGCGGAATTTCCGATAGGTTATCTTTGCGTGGCGCATAGCCGTCCACTATCTCATCGTGATTTTCTTGGAGCTTTAATGTCTCTGGGAATAAAGCGTGAGGTGGTCGGCGATATAATGGTTGGGGAGGATAAGAGCTTTTTGATCCTTCAAAAGAGTTTGTGTATGCATATAATTGAAAATATTACAAAAATCGGCAATGTCGGTGTTCGGATTACACCCTGTACGGCGGCACAGCTTTCATCTTCTGAGAAACGCTTTGAGGAAAAATCTGTGATTGTATCATCCATGCGTCTTGATTGCGTAGTAGCTGCTGTTACGGGTAAAAGCAGGGCAGATGCAGCAAAGCTTGTCTCTTCTGAGCGTGTTTCGGTAAACCACGAGATCATAACATCATGTTCCAAAAACATAGCAGAAAATGATGTATTATCTATTCGTTCTTTCGGGAAATTTATCATTGGATTTTGTGAAACAAAAACAAAAAAAGGGAGATTTGTTCTTCTCTACAAAAAATATATTTAACAGGGAGGCCTTTTCGTGTTGACAATCACCGAAATCAAAAACAAAAAATTTGAAAAATCTGCCTTTGGTTATAAGGTGGAGGATGTTGAAAGCTTTTTAAATGAAATAATCGATTGCATATCCACTTTGGAAAATGAAAAGGTTGAAACCGAGAAAAAACTTGTTGTTTTAGCAAATAAAATTGAAGAATACCGTAATGAAGAGGATAGTCTTCGTCAAGCACTGCTTGGTGCTCAAAAGTTGGGAGACAGTATTCTTAAAGAGGCAAAAAACCGCGCTGAGATCATGATGCGTGATGCAACTATTAAGTCTGAAAACATTGTGAAAAATGTTAAAGAAGATGTCAAACGGGAAGAAGTTATTCTTAATAAGATGAAACGCGAGGTTGACTCTTTTAGGAGCAAAATGCTTACAATGTATCATTCTCAAATTGATATGATAAAGAGTCTTCCTGAGATCGAACGTGCAGAAGCTGAAAAAGTAACTGCTGAACCTGAAGAGGCGATAGCAGAGCCTGCGGTAGAGGCGGTTAGCGAGCCAAAAAAAGAAGAAGTAGTTATCGAGGAAGTAACACCCCCCGCTCCCGAAGTGCAAGAGGAAATTCATTCAGCATCAGAAGAAGAGGCTTCTGCACCGCAAAAAGAGCCTGAGCAGGAGGATACATTTAAAATTAGCGGTGGATTTAAATTCAGCCGTTTTGATGAAAAAGAAAATAAAACACAATCCAAGTTCGGTCCGCTGAAATTCGGTGACGGTTATGACCTGAACGACGATGCAAAAAAATAAATATTTACTTGAGGAGAGAAAATAAAATGTCACAGGATTATAACCAGACGCTGAACCTGCCTAAAACCGAATTTGCTATGAGAGCAGGCCTTCCGCAGAGAGAGCCGGAATTGTTCTCTAAAATGGATGAACAGGATATTTACGGTAAGATCTTAAAAAAGAATGAGGGGAAACCCACATATATCCTGCATGATGGTCCTCCGTATGCAAACGGTGACATCCATCTTGGAACAGCATTGAATAAAGTTTTGAAAGATTTTATTGTGAAATACAAAAATATGACAGGATTTTGTGCGCCCTATATCCCCGGTTGGGATACGCACGGTCTGCCTATTGAGTTAAAAGCTATTAAAAAAATCGGAGTAGATAGAGCAGTTCTCTCTCCGGTCGATTTGAGAAAACACTGTAGAGAGTATGCACTCTCTTTTGTGGATAACCAGAGAAATCAGTTTAAGCGTCTTGGTTCTATCGGCGATTATTCTAATCCTTACTTGACTTTGAAACCTGAATTTGAGGCAAAACAAATCGAGATTTTTGGCGATATGGCTGAAAAGGGATATATTTATAAAGGGTTGAAGCCTGTTTACTGGTGTCCTACTTGTGAAACAGCTCTTGCTGAAGCAGAAATCGAGTATTCCGAAGATCCGTGCTATTCGATTTATGTGAAATTTCAAGTAACCGATGATAAGGGCAAACTTTCATCGCTCGGTGTTGATCCTACAAAAACCAAGTTTGTTATATGGACCACCACAACCTGGACTCTTCCTGCCAATGTTGCAATCTGTATCGGTCCGGAGTATACTTATGCTTTTGTTAAAGCAAATGATGAGATTTATGTCATTGCAGAAGAGTTAATTGAACCGACTGTCAAGGCAGCCGGCATTGAGGAATATGAAATCGTTGCAAGAGCAAAGGGAAGTGAGCTTGAATTTATCGAAACTGCACATCCCTTTATTGATAGAACTTCTCTTGTTATCGTGGGAAATCATGTTACACTTGAAAGCGGAACAGGCTGTGTTCATACCGCTCCCGGTCATGGCGTTGAGGACTTTGAGGTTTGCCGTAATTATCCTCAAATTCCAATTGTTGTTCCTGTTGACTCTAAAGGTTATATGACCGAGGAAGCAGGTCAGTTTGCGGGTTTATCTACTGATGCTGCAAATAAAGCAATTGCACAGCATCTTGAAGATAGTGGCAGTCTTTTTGCTATTCAGAAAATTATTCACCAGTATCCGCACTGCTGGCGTTGTAAGGATCCCGTCCTGTTCCGAGCTACAAAACAGTGGTTCTGTTCTATTGACGGATTTAAGGATGCTGCACTCAAAGCCATTGAAGGGGTGGAATGGATTCCTGAATGGGGCGAGGAACGTATTAAAGGTATGGTTCGTGATAGAAGCGACTGGTGTATTTCCCGCCAGCGCACATGGGGTGTGCCTATTCCTATTTTCTACTGTGAAAAATGCGGAAAAGAGCATATTAATAAGGAAAGCATAAAAGCTGTAGCTGATTTGTTCCGTAAACATGGTTCGGATGCTTGGTATACAACCGATGCTGCTGACATTTTGCCCAAGGGAACTGTATGCAGCGAGTGTGGGCATAATGTATTTACCAAAGAAACTGACATTATGGATGTTTGGTTTGATTCCGGTGTTTCTCATGCAGCTGTTTTGCAGCAGAGAGATGAGGTCAGTTGGCCTGCCGATCTTTATTTAGAGGGTGCGGATCAATATCGTGGTTGGTTCCAGTCTTCATTGCTCACATCGGTTGCGTGGTGTGGAAAAGCGCCTTATAAAGCTGTTTGCACACATGGATGGGTTGTTGACGGAGAGGGCAGGAAGATGTCCAAATCTCTTGGAAACGGAATACTTGCCGAAGAAATTCTCAATGAGTATGGTGCAGATATTTTAAGACTTTGGGTTGCATCTTCGGATTATCATGCGGATATTAGAATATCTAAGGATATTCTAAAGCAGCTTTCTGAAGGTTATCGTAAAATTCGTAATACTGCGAGATATATCCTTGGAAATATCTTTGACTTTGATCCAAAAAAAGATATGGTTAAATTTGAGGATATGCAAGATATTGACAAATGGGCGCTTTTAAAACTCGAAGAGCTGAAAGAAAAAGTCCTTGCTGCTTACGATGCATTTGAATTCCATCAGGTTTATCATTCCATTCGAAATTTCTGTGTTATTGATATGTCTAACTTCTATTTAGATGTGCTGAAAGACCGCCTTTACTGCGATAAGACAGACGGAATACCCAGAAGAGCTGCACAAAGC
>JAZQMT010000066.1:0-2952 GCA_045543635.1 Oscillospiraceae bacterium
CTCTACCAGCGCCGCAAGGTCAACCTTCATTATATCCTCATTTATTACTGTGATATTATCATATTCAGCCAGAGTTTTTGACAAGACAGGAATCAATCCGCGATCAATTTCAACCGCAACAACCCTTCTGTATCGCATTGCAAGCTCCTGGGTAAGACAGCCAACACCGGGACCGATTTCAATAATTAAGCTATCCTCGCGGTCGGTGCAATTATCCGCAATATCCTCTGGTATTATTCTGTTGGTAAGAAAATTCTGACCGAATTCCTTATGAAAGCTGATGCCTGCATCAGCCATCAGGGATTTTATAACATTGATATTACAAAGATCCATACATTCTCCTTAAAACAAAAACGAGAGGTGATACCTCTCGTTTCGGGTGGAGCTGATAGCGGGACTTGAACCCGCGACCTGTTGATTACGAATCAACTGCTCTACCAACTGAGCCATATCAGCATACAATCGCCTAATTATTTTACCACTTTAAAGCACTTTTGTCAATAGGAAACAACAAAAATAAAGCTCGGCAGAGTCTTTTTTCTGCCGAGCCAAAATTATTTCAGCTTATACACAAAACGCCGTAGCATCTCAAATGGTATCACACTGGCTCCAATAGATATTGCAAAGCCTATTTCATGAAGCTTAAGCGGCGTGCATCTGAAAAGCTCTCCGCCGAAATATATCATACAAATTTGTATGCCGCATATCAGAATCATTATTAAAATAAACGGTATGTTCTTGCCGATATTGGAAAACAGCCACAGTCTTTCGCATCTTGCTAGAAAGCAATTGTATATTCCGAGGAATATAAAAAGTGCATAAAACGCAGTATAAAATCGGGCAGTCGGGGCAAATGACCCATACATTACTCTGATAATGGGCGAGGTAAGGAACAGTATACATACAAATAGCGTGAAACCGCCTGTGATGAATATCTGATGCAGCATTTCTTTAGACAGGATGTGCTCGTCTCTTCTCTTGGGCTTTTCCTGCATATAATATTCAAGAGCCGGCTCACCTGCAAAGGCAAGACCGCCAAGCGTATCCATAATTATATTTATCCAAAGCATCTGTATTATAGTTATAGGAGTATCTACCCCGATAAACTGCCCAAGCAACGAAACACCGCAGGCAGCCAAATTCATAATAAGCTGAAAGGTTATAAATTTCCTGATGGATTTAAAGATAGTCCTGCCATATAATACAGTTTTGGAAATCGCTTCAAAGCTATTGTCCAAAATTACAATATCAGCCGCGCTTTTTGCTATATCGTTTCCGCCCCCCATTGCAAAGCCAACATCTGAAAGCTTTAATGATGGAGCATCGTTAATTCCGTCACCCGTCATACCAACAACCAATGAAAGCTCCTGGGATAGTCTGACAAGCCTGGTTTTGTCCTGCGGAAGTGCTCTGGAAATAACGCGCACCTTTGGCAATAGCATTTTTAAGCTTTCATCGTCCATTCGTCGCAGCTCATCACCGTTTAAAACCAACTGTCCCGCATTCCTGTTCAGAATGCCGCACTCCTCCGCTATTGCGGCGGCAGTTTCCTTGCTATCACCTGTTATCATCACTATTTGTATGCCTGCGCGAGTCACCGTTTTTACAGCCTTTATAACTCCGGGTCTGATTTTATCCTTTAAAACGATCAATGCAACAAGTGTAAGCTCATTATTTTCCTCTCCGTCAGAAACAGCAACCGCAATAACTCTTTCGCCGTTTTTAACAGCCCTCATGTACTCCCTGGTTATCTTCTCCCGATCCATAACCACTGACTGTCCATCAGAGGATAAAATATACCTTGATTTGCCTAAAATCTTTTCTGCCGCGCCTTTTATAACCGTTTTGCCATTTTTAAAGCTTACGCTGGATTCCTTTCGTTCGCTGGAAAATGGAGTTTTATGAGTCACCTCATATTGCGGACTATCCTCGTACTTGAAGTAATCATACACCGCCCTGTCGGTAGAATTGCCGCCCATAGCCTGCCCCTCGGACAAGTAAACGTCGGTGTTATATTTCGCATTAAGGTTTAATATCTCAAAAATTTTTCCACACTTTTTTAGCTGGCGAATGCTTTTGCAAGCGCCCTCGCAGGTTATTATTCTGTCACACTCGTGTCTGCCTGTTGTAATTGTACCTGTCTTATCGGTGAAAAGAATATTCATTGATCCTGCGGTTTCTATACCAACCATTTTTTTAACCAAAATTTGATCCGACAGCATTTTTTTCATATTTGCCGATAAAACAACGGTTATCATCATCGGCAAACCCTCGGGTGCAGCAACAACAACCACGGTAATCATCAGGGTCAAAGCATGCAAAAGTGTTGAAGCGATATTTTTATAATCAGAAATAAATCTTCTTATTAAATAAAAATCGAACTGATTATCTATAAAAACCGCATTAAAAATATACGCTATTGCCACTAACGCAGCAACTACATACCCTATTCTGCTGATTTGCTTTGCAAGTTTCCCTAATCGGTGCTTTAACGGGCTTGCTCTGGTTTCGGTTTGGACATCCTTTGCCACCATACCGTAATAGGTTGCGCCTCCAACTCTTCCTACCCTTATAACTGCGCTTCCCTCTGTAATTACTGATCCTCTGAAAACCTTACTACCCGATCCAAGATCCCATCCATAATCTTCGCCGGGAGCTTTTACTACCTCAACACTTTCGCCGTTCAATGCCGATTGATCCACCGTCACTCTTCCGCTGATAACCGTTCCATCCGCTGCCACAATCTCTCCTGCCGAAAGATAAACTATGTCACCCACAACGATATTTTCTATCGGTATAGCTTTAATTTCTCCATCTCGCATTACCGACAGGCTGCCGCATCCACCATTAGTATCCAGCTTTTCAAAAGCCTTCTCGCTTCTATATTCCGAAACGGTTGAAACCATCGTAGATAAAAATATTGCCGATAAAATACCGAATGTTTCAAAATAA
>JAZQMT010000067.1:0-2441 GCA_045543635.1 Oscillospiraceae bacterium
TCTTATTAAGAAAGCTTGGGGTATTGAAAGTGGTTCGGGTAAACCCAACACCACTAAGGTAGCTAAAATCACCAAGGAGCAGGTCAGAAAAATCGCTGAACAGAAAATGCCCGATCTCAATGCGGCAAGTGTTGAGTCTGCCATGAGCATGGTAGCCGGAACCGCACGCAGCATGGGAATCGAGGTTGTAGACTGATGCTCCCGGGTGGGAGGAAAATTCCGTTAATTACCACTCAATTAGGGAGGAACGAAAGATGAAACACGGTAAAAATTATCAAGATAGTCAGAAAATTTTAGACCGTTCCAAGCAGTATGACACTGCTGAGGCTTTTGCTCTTTGTGTACAGACTGCAAAAGCGAAATTTGATGAAACGGTTGAGCTTCATATCCGCCTCGGTGTTGACTCCCGTCACGCCGATCAGCAGGTTCGCGGCGCTATCGTGCTGCCCAATGGAACCGGTAAAAAGGTTCGCGTTTGCGTTTTCGCTAAAGGCGACAATGCAAAGGCTGCTGAGGAGGCAGGCGCTGAGATCGTCGGCGCAGAGGAACTGGTACAGAAGATCCAGTCCGAAAACTTTATGGATTTTGATGTTGTGATCGCAACCCCTGATATGATGGGTCATGTCGGTCGCCTCGGTAAGGTCCTCGGTCCTCGCGGACTTATGCCGAACCCCAAGGCCGGTACGGTTACCATGGACGTTGCTAAGGCAGTTGCCGAAGCAAAAGCCGGTAAGATTGAATACCGCCTTGACAAAACCAATATCATTCACTGCCCCATCGGCAAGGCTTCTTTCGGAGCTGAAAAGCTCACTGAAAACTTTGAGGCACTCATCGGCGCAGTTATCAAAGCTCGCCCTGCTGCTATGAAGGGTCAGTATGTTAAGTCTTGTGTTATTTCCACCACAATGGGACCTGGTATCCGTATCAGCACCGCTAAATATGGTGACAGATAACCTAAAAAAGGCTTGACAAACCGGGTAAAATCGGTATAATAATATTGTTGTCGATTCCAAAGACAGCAGGTGCATGATTTTAGTGCTTAAAGGGCAAAGCCCGCCGGCCGAGGAGGAGAAAACATCTGAGTCACTTTTGGCTTATGTATGTAAAGCTCTTTCCGTGCCGCGGGAAGAGCTTTTTTGATTTCTTGTTTCAGGAGGTGAATGAAATGCCCAGTGAAAAAGTGCTTCAGGCAAAACAACAGCTGGTTGCTGAGCTTACTGAAAAGATTAAGGCAGCTCCCGCCGGTGTTCTTGTCAACTATATCGGAATCAATGTTGAGGATGATACCAAACTCCGCCGCGAATTGAGAGAGGCAGGCGTTGAGTATACTGTTGTTAAAAATACAATGCTCCGCTTTGCGTTCAACGCGCTGGAAATGTCCGAATTGGATGAGCAGCTTAATGGAACTACCGCTCTTGCAATTAGCAAGGAGGATCCTATGGCTGCTGCAAGAATTGTTTGCAAGTATGCAAAAGAGATCGAGGGCGATGTCTTCTCGGTAAAAGCAGGCTTTATGGATGGTAAGGTTATCGATGCTGCAACCGTCAAGGAGATTGCTGATATTCCGCCCAAGGAGGTTCTCATCGCCAAGATGCTCGGAAGCCTTAATTCCCCTATTGCGGGTCTTGCAATGGTCTTGGATCAGATTGCACAGAAACAATCTGCATAATTTCAGTTTGTTTCATCTAAAGTCCTGCGCGTAAAGCTGTAGGCAAAAATCAAAACCCGTGATAACGGGAAATATAAAAAATAATGGAGGAAAATTATCATGGCATCAGAGAAAATTCTGGCAATGATCGAAGAGGTCAAAGCCCTTACCGTTCTTGAGCTTAATGAGCTCGTTAAAGCACTTGAAGAGGAGTTCGGCGTTTCCGCAGCAGCTGCTGTTGTTGCTGCTCCTGCTGCCGGCGGCGAGGCTGCTGCAGCTGAGAAGGATTCCTTCGATGTTGTTCTCGCTGAAGTTGGCGATAACAAAATGGCAGTTATCAAAGCTGTTAAAGAGATCACCGGTCTCGGACTCAAAGAGTCCAAGGAGCTGGTTGAGTCCGCTCCCAAGGCTCTCAAAGAGGGCGCTGCTAAGGCAGAGGCTGAAGAGATCAAAACCAAGCTCGAAGAGGCTGGCGCAAAGGTTGAACTTAAATAAGTTTGCCATACATCAACAAGAGCACAGAATTATTCTGTGCTCTTGTTATTTATGAAAAGACTGTTTGTAAAATGAAGAAAAAGGATTATTGTGCAATCTATACAAATTTTTCTAAAAAAATTCTCTCGATTTTCTAAAAAAAAGCTTGCAATTTTGGAAAACATCTATTATAATAATTAGGCGAGACTGCACAAGATATGCGTTGAAGCGGGAGGTTGCTGCCGGTATGGCAGGTAATTTCCGCCGAGTATGTCCGATTTTAAACCGGGCGACATCAATACCGACACAGGTTCTGTGA
>JAZQMT010000068.1:0-12873 GCA_045543635.1 Oscillospiraceae bacterium
CGATGAATACAAGAATGACCAGCCGATTTTTAAAGATGAGCCCAAAAAGCATGATTATACCATTTTCTTTCTGGTGATCGTTGCCGTTTTATGCATTTTAGGCTGTATATATTATACGATGTATGCAATGAAGCCTATTGACACAGCCGCTTCTGTGAGCGGAACTTCCATACAGAGCCATCTAGACAGTGTTTCAAAACAGTACAAGGACGGAAAGGTTAATATTAACACTGCGAAAGCAGAGGCATTGACTACACTTAAAGGCATTGGAGAAAGCAAAGCACTTGCTATCATGGCTTACAGAGAGGCAAACGGCCCCTTTAAAAGTATTTCAGATATTAAAAAGGTGAGCGGAATCGGAAATGCTACATTCGAAAAAATAAAAAATGACATTTGTGTTTAAAACAAAAGGAGACACTTTTATGACATACGGAATCATTTGTGCAATGCAGGAAGAATTTGGAGTTTTAGGGGAGATTATTGACAATGCGAAAGTTACCCATCTTTACGGGCGAGACTTTATTTGCGGCGAGATAAACGGCAAGTCAGTTATTGCGGTGGTTTCGCGCATTGGAAAGGTTGCAGCCGCTATTACCACTTCCCTGCTTATTGATCATTTTTCGGTTGATGCAGTGCTTTTCTGCGGCATCGCAGGAGGACTTGGCGATAATGTAAATGTTGGAGATATAATTGTCGGCTCCTCCTGTATTCAGCATGATATGTATATTTCCGACGATGACTTTTTCAGAATTCCTCTTTTAAATATCACTAATATTCCCTGCGACAAAGCTTTATCCGAAAAGTGTGTAAACGCCGCAAAAAATTTTTCTGAAACTGCAAAAAATGAAAAAGCTATTTGTGATTTTTACGATGATATGGGTATTGACACTCCAAGAGTCTACTTGGGAATTATCGCATCTGGCGACCAATTTATAAACAAAGCCGAAAAGAAAGCGTGGCTTAAAGCAAATATTGACGAAGTTCTTTGCTGCGAAATGGAAGGAGCCGCGGTAGCTCAAGCCTGTTTTGAAGCAAACATTCCCTGCGCTGTTATCAGAGTTATTTCAGACGGAGCGGACGAAAATGCTGATTTTTCTTTTGATAAATTTGTTAATGCTGCTTCCCTGTACTCCCGGGGCATTATAAAAGAATTTTTCTCATAAAAAACAGGCACTGCATATCAATATAGCAGTGCCTGTTTTTATTAAATATTAAATTACTGTGCGTCAGTCCCCTGCTCTTCATCAGTGGAAGCGGCAGCCTCTTGACAATCGCAACCACAGCCGCAATCACAATCATCACAATCAAGATCATCGAAATCAAAATCATCAAAATTAAATTCGTTCTCTTCCTCTTCCTCGCGACGGCGCTTGAGATAATAAAGAACTCCGCCTACTGCTGCGGCAACAAGTGCAAGAAAGCCGATTAAAGCTAAAACTTTTTTCAACATAAGAAACATCCTCCTAACAATTCATTCCTTTATTTTATTATATCCGTTAATACCAAAAAAATCAAGAGAAAATGCATAAAAAGCATATAAAGCAAAAAAGAGGCGAACTCGCGCCTCTTTTTTAATTATAAAATAATACTTTTACCCGTCATTTCCTCGGGTTTCGGAAGATTTAAAATTTTAAGCATAGTGGGGGCAATATCGGCAAGAACACCGCCTTCTCGCAGGTTGCAAGGATACCCCACAACACAGAACGGAACAGGATTTGTCGTGTGGGCTGTGAAGGGCTCTCCGCTCTCATCACACATATGATCGGCATTTCCATGGTCAGCCGTGATAAGAACAACACCATTCATTTTTTCAGCCGCCTTTACAACCTTGCCGACACAGATATCAACCGCTTCAACGGCAGCAACTGCAGCCTCGAACACACCGGTATGCCCAACCATATCGCAGTTTGCAAAGTTTAAGATAATAACATCATATTTACCGCTTTCAATGCGCGCAACAACATTTTCAGTAACCTCATAGGCGCTCATTTCAGGCTTAAGGTCATAGGTTGCAACTTTCGGAGAATTAACAAGACAACGCTCCTCCCCCTCATAAACCTTTTCAACGCCGCCGTTAAAGAAGAAGGTAACATGCGCATACTTCTCTGTTTCGGCAATGCGAAGCTGGGAAAGACCTTTTTTGGATATGTACTCTCCAAAGGTGTTTACAAGCGACTGGGGTTTAAACGCAACCGAGACATTAGGCATAGTCGCATCATACTGTGTCATGCAGACAAAATGAGGCAGGACTGCACCGCCGCGTCTCTCAAAGCCGTTAAATTCTGGATCGACCAGAGTTCTGGTGATCTCTCTTGCACGGTCGGGGCGGAAGTTAAAGAAAACAACAGAATCCTCACTCTTGATACCCGAATTTTCAGCACAAACAGTGGGAACGACAAACTCATCGGTCACGCCCTCGGCATAAGAAGCTTTTACTGCCTCTACAGCATTTGCGTTTTTATTGCCCTCCCCGTAAACCATGGCAGCATACGCCTTTTCGACGCGCTCCCAGCGATTATCACGGTCCATAGCATAAAATCTACCCATAACAGTTGCAATTTTGCCAATGCCTATCCTATCAAGTTCATTTTGCAGGTCAGCAACAAAATCAGCACCTGACGAAGGGGGAACATCTCTGCCATCGAGAAAACAGTGGACAAAAACCTCTTTTACGCCAAGATTTTTTGCCATTTCTATCATTCCGTAAAGGTGAGTGTTGTGGCTATGAACACCGCCATCGGAAAGAAGCCCCATAAAGTGCAAAGCACTATCATTCTCAACAGCATTTTTCATGGCAGCTGTGAGCGCTTCATTTTTAAGAATTTCGCCCTCTTTAATATTTTTAGTGATACGAGTAAGCTCCTGATAAACAATTCTACCCGCTCCGATATTGGTATGACCAACCTCACTATTACCCATCTGCCCATCAGGCAAGCCTACATCACCGCCGGAGGCACCAATCTCGGTGAGCGGATTGGAAGCAAAAATTTTATCAATATTTGGGGTTCTGGCTGCTTTTATGGCATTATCCTTTTCGCAAGCGTTACCAAAACCATCTAAAATCATTAAAACCAAAGGTTTTTTACTCATTATAAGTTTCCTCTTTTTCTTATTTACTAGCAGCTTTTACAATAACGCCGAAATCGGCAGCTTTTAAGGATGCACCGCCTATAAGACCTCCGTCTACATCAGGTTGAGCAAGCAGTTCCTCGGCATTTTTAGCGTTCATTGAGCCACCGTACAGAATGGTAACTTTATCGGCTGTTTCCTTATCATAAAGCTTGGCAATAGTTGCACGGATACATGCATTAACCTCGTTTGCCTGCTCGCTCGTGGCAGTTTTACCCGTACCGATTGCCCAGACAGGCTCATAAGCAATAATAACCTTTTCCATCTGCTCACGCTTTACGCCCTGAAGGGCAATTTTCGTTTGCATAGCGACGAGCTCCTCGGTTATTCCCTGCTCTCTTTGTTCAAGATATTCTCCAACGCAAACGATGGGAATAAGCCCCTCCTCTAAAGCCGCAAGAGTTCTTTTGTTAACAGTTACATCAGTTTCACCAAAATAAGTTCTGCGCTCAGAGTGACCGATAATTACATACTCTACACCCATTTCTTTGAGCATGGGAGCAGAAATTTCGCCTGTAAATGCGCCCGACTTTTCAAAATGGCAGTTTTCAGCACCAACCTTAATATTTGTTCCTTTTGTTTCACGCAAGGCGGTTTCCAAATCCACAAAAGGAACGCAAATAACAACATCACAATTTGCGTTCTTTACCTCGGCTTTGAGCTCCTCTATGAGCACCTTTGCCTCTGCAGGAGTTTTATTCATTTTCCAATTACCTGCAATAACCGCTTTTCTAATGGCCTTATTCATTTATTTTGTCCTCACTTATTATAAATTTACAGGCAGCTTTTATTACAAAAGCTGCCTGTGACTTAGAATTACTTATTTATCTTCAAGGCAGGCAATTCCGGGAAGCTCAAGCCCCTCGAGGAATTCAAGGGATGCACCGCCTCCGGTAGAAACATGCGTCATCTTATCGGCAAACCCAAGCTTTTCAACAGCTGCGGCACTGTCTCCGCCACCGATGATAGAGATAGCGCCTGACTGTGCAATAGCATTTGCTACTGAGCAGGTTCCCTTAGCAAAGTTTTTCCACTCGGAAACACCCATAGGTCCATTCCAGACAACTGTGCCTGCTGCGCTCAAGGTTTCGGCATAAAGTTTCTGGGTTTTTTCACCAATATCAAGCCCCATCCAACCATCAGGAATATCGGTTGACTCAGTAGTCATAAACTCGGTGTTCTCATCATATTCCTTTCCGATAACATTATCAACAGGCAGAAGGAAATTAACCTTCTTCTCTTCTGCTTTTGCAAGAATTTCTTTTGCAAGGTCGAGCTTATCATCCTCACAAATAGAGGTACCAATATTATAACCGAGAGCTTTAAAGAAGGTGTAAGCCATGCCACCGCCGATAATAATGCTGTCACATTTATCAAGCAGGTTATTGATAACACCAATCTTATCAGAAACCTTTGCACCGCCCAAAATTGCAACAAAAGGTCTCTTAGGATCTGCGAGAGCTGCACCCATAATGCTGATTTCTTTCTGAATGAGATAGCCGCAAACCGAGGGCAGATAGTGAGAAACACCCTCTGTAGAAGCATGTGCTCTGTGAGCGGTTCCGAATGCATCGTTTACGAAAATTTCAGCAAAAGATGCAAGCTTCTTTGCAAACTCGGGGTCATTTTTAGTTTCTTCCTTGTGGAAACGGACATTTTCGAGAAGTGCAATCTCACCGTCTTTTAGAGACTCACAGATAGCCTGTGCATCTTCACCGATAACATCTTTTGCCATTTTAACCTCGCAACCGAGCAGTTCAGAGAGACGAGCAGCTACGGGAGCAAGAGAGTATTCCATTTTAAATTCACCCTTGGGACGGCCCATATGAGAACAAAGGATAATCTTTGCACCATTATCCTTAAGATACTGAATTGTTTTGAGAGCTCCGCGAATTCTCTTATCATCTGCAATCTTACCATCCTTAAAAGGAACATTAAAATCACAACGGACAAGCACCTTTTTTCCGGCAACGGCAATGTCTTCAAGCGTTTTTTTGTTAACAGAAATCATTTATTATACATCCTTTCAATAAAATCAAAGTTAGTATTTCATTACCTAAACTATTCTATAACATTATGCCAAATTTTTCAAGATAATTTTTTAACAATTTGCCGTTTTTATGCTGTTTTTTATGATAAGAACAAAATTCAGTTAAAAAGTGTTCCAAAATTCTGAAGCTTTGGAAAATTCCATTGCCGAAGCACCTCATAAACTCCGATTGCGACCGAATTTGAAAGGTTCAAGCTTCTCGCCTCGGAAATCATGGGCATACGAACACATTTTTCACGGTTTTGCAAAAGAAGTGGTTCGGGAAGTCCCTTATCTTCCCTGCCGAAAAACAAATAACAACAATCGGGATAAGAGACATCACTGTAAACCTGTTTTGACTTTGTGCTGAAAAAATAAAACTTATCAGCTTCACTCTTATGCTGATTTAAAAACTCATCTAAACACTCATAATAAGTAATATCCAGCATATGCCAGTAATCGAGGCCTGCATGTTTTAATTTTTTATCATCAACAGTAAAACCCATGGGTTTTACAAGGTGCAGTCTTGCCCCCGTAACAGCACAAGTTCGTGCAATATTACCTGTATTTTGAGGAATCTGAGGCTCTACGAGCACAATATTTATTTGCGACATATAAATTCCTTTTCTTTTGATTTATCTTAATTTTTCGGGACAAAATAATACCACATAAACAGAAAGGAGAAGAAATATGAGAAAGAAATCCAACAAAATGGCTACCGGTATGGCGATTGGGATGGCTGTAGGAACAGCGATCGGTGCAATCGGTGCAATGCAGATGCCGAATATGGTAAACTCCAAATTTATGAAAAATGCCAAAAAGACTATGAAAAGAAATGCTGACAAAGCCATAAGCGGCATTGAAAACATTATGGGCTCTATCCCCAAAATGATGGGATAATCCTGCAAAGGGATGATTTCATAAAAGAAATCATCCCTTTGTACTTTTTATTTCTGATAAAAATCAAACTCCGTTTTAATGGTAAACTCAGATAAATCGACAATTTCTATATTGACATAGTCATTTTCAAAAATAAGGCGCCAGGGACGCGAATGTCCGTTTTTAAGAGAGCCGAAATCCTCTTCGAAAAATTCGAAATATGCACTGCCGATATGATCTTCTCCTGTAGTTGCGACAGTGATATTACCGGTTATATCATAAATTTCATGACCGGTAAAGTTTCGCATATAACCATCGACAATAAGGTTGCCGTCATCATCAAAACGAGCGTAGTATCCAACGAAATTAACCCCCTCGCGAATACCGCCGTTTGCATCAATCTGTTTTAGGCGGCGTTCATGTTCGGCGGTTATTTCCTCGGTCATTTCTTCCGCAGATGCTTTAGGACCATAACTGACAGGGCTTTGTGATTCTACATAAACAATAGCACCGATGAATGCACCAAGCACCAAAACAGCAAGCACGGAGCAAAGAAGAATGATAATCTTTTTCTGCTTTGCTTTAGCTTCATCCTGAGCAGAAAACTGCACCGATTGTTTTTTTAATTTTTCAAGCTCACCGGAAATAATGTCAATTTCCTGAATATCGCGTTTTTTCGCCATAATGACAACTCCATTTATAAAGATTTTTATTTTTAAACAACAAATCTATTCTACCACAGTTTTCCAAAAAGGGCAAGTACTATTGAAAATTGAGTTTAAGACTAAGAATATTTTTTTTCTCATTATCAGCATAACTAATACTTCCGCTTACAGAAAGCTTTTTAGAATCAAGCAGCTTATTGGCTTGATTTATCACAGCAGCATAATTATCAAATAAATAATCGGCTGCAGCAGAAACAGAAACTTTTTCAAAACGCATATGTGCATATTCATATCCGTTTTTAGCCGCAAATGCCATAGCTTTTGCAAAAAATTCAATATTTAATGAATTGGTCTTAAGCCCGTAATATTGAAAAAATTCATACTTATTACTTGTTGCCTTGGGAATGATATAGATATTATCTCTAATAAAATGATCTGTTTTAATGGCAGCCTCCGTGAGATTAAAATAATCAAATTTTAAAATTTGATCTTTTCCGCCGTTTAAAATGGGATCATCAGAAGTGACATCAACATGATAAAACTGTCCCTCCAATTCTACCATATTCCATTCATGGCTATCTCCATTGAAATCGCCTTTCACAAGAATACACTGAACGCCTGCCTCGCGCATAAGATACTGAAAAGCATTTGCATATCCCTCACAAACTGCGACGCCATTTACAAGTGCCCCATAAAGATTATGTGCATTTTCGGCTTTAAAGCTTGTATCATATTTTGTGTTATTGACAAGGAAATCATGAATTACTCTTTCTCTCTCAATGGGCGACATTGAGCCGTTTACCTTAGAAAGGATGGCTTTTGCCTTGTCTTTCATCTGACTGTCAAGTTTTTTTATTTTTTGAGTATCGCCATCAAACATGATATTTGTAAGAGTAAAGCTATCAATATATTTCCCGTCATAAGAACGGTAAGTGGCGGTGCCTCGCCAAAAATGTTGGGGATAATCGTCTCTATAATGATTATAGGCATTTTCTAACTCTTGACCTGTAATATTGAAATTAAATTTTATTTGTTTTTCATATGAACCGATTTTCTCAACGAAGAGAACATAGGCGCGGCGCTCCGCTTCAGTCCCATTTTTTTGAAGCTGTTTCCACCCATAATACTCCTCAGGATCTATTGGATCGAGTGCAGCATTCATGACGGGAGACTCGGGTACGGGAGCAATTACAACCGAATCATCTTTTTGAACCTCAGATTTTGATTGAGAAGACAGGGTTTGTGAGTTTGTTTGTACTGTAGGTGATTTCTTAGACGAAGTGTTATTTTTAGAAAAATTATCTTTTGAAGAAGAGGTCTCTTGCTTTTTATCTGAGCCACTTTCATTCTGTGAATTTTGCGGTTGATTAAATTGCTGTGATGTGACTGACTGACTATCGTCGGAAGACATATCCGAGGTTACACTTATTACATTTCCAGACTCTTGGGACTCCACCTGAATAATATCAGAACTAGCGCCTGAATCCGCTTGAATGAATTGACAGGAAGAAAACAGTGCACAGAAAAGCAAGGAAATGAGTAGTGTTACTGTTATTTTTTGTTTCATTTTATTCCTCCTCAAGATGTTCGAGCAAAAATTTATAAAGCTCATTTTTCCGAAAGCCGCTTTGTTTTGCCGCAAGGCGCGCAGCATCATTTTTACTTTTTCCTGAGCGCACCATTTCAAGCATAAGCTCTATGCAATCCTCTTGTGAAAGCTCTTGTATTTGAGGTTCTGCCCCTTCAAGAACAAGAACAAACTCTCCTCTGGGATCTTTTTGCTCATAATATGCGATTGCATCATCAAGCGTCATTAAAAGCACCTGCTCATGAAGTTTCGTAAGCTCTCGGCATAGAGATATTCTACGTTCACCGCCAAAATATTTTTTAAAATCGCAAAGGGTATTTTTCAATTTATGCGGAGCTTCATAGAAAATCATAGTTCGAGTCTCACCGCGCAGCGACTCTAAATGCTCATAACGACTTTTTTTAGCTGTTGACAAAAAACCTTCAAAGCAAAAACGGCTGCAGGTAAGCCCTGAAACGGCAATAGCTGACATGGCAGCTGTCGGCCCGGGGACTACTTCAACAATTATTCCCTCTTGCCGGCAGATAGAAACAAGATCCTCTCCCGGATCAGAAATGCATGGCATACCTGCATCGGACACTACTGCACAGTTTTCCCCCGTGAGTAGACGCTCGATAATTTGTTTTCCTTTTTCTGCCCTATTGTGTTCATGAAAGCTTACAAGGTTATTTTTTATATTAAAATAGTTTAAGAGTTTAAGGGTTACGCGTGTATCCTCTGCAGCAATAAAATCCACTGTTTTAAGAGTTTCCAAAGCACGCGGAGTCATATCAGAAAGATTACCGATAGGCGTTCCCACTACATATAGCTTTCCTACCATTTTGTCACATCCTGTTTTTTGTATCACCATAAATTCGATTAAGTTCCCGCTCCCCAGCTTCTGTTTTCATAACAAGAGGCGGAAGCACCTCTAAAAAAGGTTTTGAACCTTTTTTACCCTCAACAAGCACAAGCCATGGAGCTTGCTCAGGTGAGGTTTGAACAAAACGCATTCTTTTGGGTTCAATACCATTTTTTCGCATCGCATCAATTAGGTCGCATAGTCGTTGGGGCTTATAGCATACGCAAAGTCTGCCGCCGTGGTTTAAAAGCCTGCGAGCAGCATCAGCAACATCATAAATGGTAAGGCTTTGTTCCTCGCGGCAGGCTGCTCGCTCCCTCTCAGGATAATCTCCGCCGCTTTTTTCCCTATAATAAGGTGGATTAGACACAACAAGGTCAACTGTATTATTACCGATAAGCTTATCAAGTTTTTTATGATCCTTTGCATCGGCACAAATGACCTGCATTTTAGACAGATTATTTTTGGCTATTGCACTTTCCGCAAGAGCGGCAGCAGAGGGCTGAAGCTCAACTGCATAGATATACTTAGCACGGGCGTTTTTACACATTAAAACAGGAATAATACCGCATCCGGTACCAATATCACAAACGCGCTCCTTTTTTAAGGCTGATGCAAAATCCTCTAACAAAACAGCATCTGTTCCGAAACGGTGCTGTTCGTTTATAAGAACGAAAAAGCCGCCTATATCCTGCCATTCATTTTGTTTACACATTAAAAAACCAGCATCCTTGACATATCTAATCTTGGGGCAACCTCTAGCTCAAAATCTATTCCCTGCTCAAATCCCATTTGAGAAAGTGCGAGACTGACGGCTTCGAATGCTACCTCCGGCGTATTATTCTGTTCACTCAAATGTGCTAATAAAAAACGCCGGCTGCCGCTTTGCAGCAGTTTTACGACTGTTTTCGCACATTCGGCATTAGAAAGATGGCCGCATTCTCCCGAAATGCGTTTTCTCAGCAAAAATGGATAGGAGGCATTACACATCAGCATTCCCTCATCATAGTTAGCTTCTATAATATTAAGGTCTGCTTTTTGGATATAGGAAAAAAGCTTTTCATCCACATGACCGACATCAGTAGAATAGACAACCTCTCTGCCGTCACCAGTCGTAATACGATAGCCTACTGCATCCGCCGCATCATGATAAACAGGAAACGCGAAAAAGACTGTTCTTTTTATTTTATGCAAGGTATTAGGGGTTATAATATGTAAATTCTCCTGACATTCCGGAACATGCGCCACAAGAAAATCTGCTGTTTTTTGCGAAGCAAAAACGGGGATATTTGTTTTTTTACAAAAAGTTGCCAAACCTTTTATATGATCGGAATGTTCATGGGTTATGAGCAGTGCTTCCACACAGGAAAGCTGCATCCCCGCATCTTCAAACATGGTGCGTGCTTTTAAAAAGCTGATACCTATATCAATTAAAACACCGCTTTCGGCATCGCCGACAAAGGTGCAGTTCCCACTGCTACCGCTCGAAAGTGTAAAAACGCGTGCCATTTTACCACCTTTTCATAAAGTAAAGGGCAAAGGGGAAAGAAAATCCCTCCTTTGCCTATTTGACTTAAAACTATTCTTAAACTGCAGCAGAAGCCTGTGCATCGGGAACATCAATTTTTCTTATATCAGCGCCAAGGCTGCATAGTTTTATCTCAAATCCCTCATATCCTCGTTCAATATGGAAAATATCCTCTACTTCAGCCTCACCATCAGAACATAGAGCGGCAATAACTACTGCAGCACCCGCCCTGAGATCAGTGGCTTTGACAGGAGCGGCTTTAAAACACTCAATGCCTTCAATTACTGCCATTTTACCATCCACTTTTATATCTGCTCCCATTTTTTGAAGCTCATAAACATAGCGAAAACGATTATCCCAAACGCCCTCGGTTATTGTGCTTGTCCCCTCAGCAAGACAGGCAACAACTGCCATCTGAGGCTGCATATCGGTTGGAAAACCGGGATAAGGCAGAGTTTTAATATCTATTTTACTGAGCCGATTAGGAGCAGCAATACGAATTGCCTCATCAAATTCCTCAACAATGGCGCCCATTGCTTCCAGCTTGGCTGTGATGGGCTTCATATGCTTGGGAATGACATTTTTAATTAAAACATCACCGCCTGTTGCAGCTGCAGCAACCATATAAGTTCCCGCTTCAATTTGATCGGGAATAATGGCATAATCGGTTCCATGCATTTCGCTGACACCGTGTATCTTAATAACATCGGTTCCCGCTCCCATGATATTGGCTCCCATAGAGTTTAAGAAGTTAGCAAGATCAACAATATGGGGCTCCTTAGCGACATTTTCCATAATGGTAACACCGGTAGCCCTAACAGCGGCAAGCATAACATTCATGGTTGCACCAACCGAGACCTTATCGAAATAGACCTGATTTCCGATAAGACGCTCAGCATGGACATCGAGCATACCATCCTCAATATCAACGGTGGCACCTAAAGATTCAAAGCCTTTTTTATGCTGGTCAATAGGGCGGACACCGAAATCGCAACCGCCCGGCATAGAAACCTTAGCATGACCATATCTCCCCAAGAGCGAGCCCCAGAAATAATAAGAAGCACGCATATTACAGGTAAGCTCATAGGGAATCATGGTGGTAGCAAGGTGGGTGGTGTCAATCTCAACCGTAGTTTTATCAAGATAACGGACAGTGGCTCCCAGCTCAGTTAATATCTTCAAAGTAGTATACACATCACGAATATCGGGGACATTTTCAATAGTACAAACGCCCTGCGAAAGAACGGTTGCCGAAAGGATCGCAACAGCCGCATTCTTAGCACCGCTAACGGTGACCTCGCCCTTTAAAGGCATTCCTCCACGAATTAAATATTTTTCCAAAACAGCACTCTCCCTGTTTTTTTATGTTAAAAACTCATCATATATACAAAACAACACAATAGTTCTATTGTATTATAATATAACTACGCAAAATAATCAAGGGGTTAATGCATTTTTTGCAAACTTTCCTTATTCTTTTGATTCTATAATCTTTATGCGTTGTTCGGCTTCTGTTAGGAGCTCTCTGCAGATGAGCGTCATGCGGTCTATTATCTCATCAATATTATCAGGACGCATGTTCTCTGTGCTGCAAGAGGCAAAAGCATCATACAGTGCTCTCTGGCAAAAATAGGCACGCATAATAAGATCGGTTTCTTTTATTATTTTGCTTTTATTACGGGTATCATTATCTTCGGTGGCAAGGCTTTCATAAAACATGCGATTGATACCGGCAATTTGTTCGTATTTTGTTTTCATTTGTGCATCCTGTGAAAGAGTTGCAAGCCGTTTCATTTCATCTGCCGCCCAAAGCTGCATATCGGCAAGTTTTCGATGAAGATTTTTCTGTTCATTTTCCATTTTAGATTCCTCCCGAATTATTTTTAGGCTTATGACCTGCATTATTCAAAAAAACAAAAAAAGCATTTTTTTGAAAAAAAGACTTGTAATTATTAAAAAAATTTGATATATTTATTCTGTTGTAAAATGCAATGACTGAGAAAAGTACCATATTTTTGATTTGCAAAGAGAGGTCTGCCATGGCTGAAAGCAGGCTCAAATTCAATTTATGTGAAGTTCCCTCACGAGCAGCTATGCTGAAGCTTTTTTAGTTTTAGGCTGTGCCGGTTTGCACCGTTACATGCAAAAAGAGTGTTTGCTCTTTCATTTAGTAGGGCAAAAAAAGCGGGTGGTACCGCGGAAACCTTTTATGGC
>JAZQMT010000069.1:0-2066 GCA_045543635.1 Oscillospiraceae bacterium
GAATGAACCTATGCTTAAATTATGTGTTTTTGATATGGACGGAACCTTGGTTGATACCATTCAGTCCATTGCCTATTTTGCAAATAATGCACTCAATAAGTACGGACTTCCCTCCATTGAAACCGACAAATACAAGCTCCTTGTTGGGAACGGTGCGAGAGTTTTAGTCGAGAGAATGATAAAAAACGTCGGCGGCAGCGAGGAGCAGTTTGAAAAGGTGCTGCCCGAATACAACACCACCTATGACAATGATTTCCTCTATCTCACCGAGGCTTACGCGGGTGTTTGTGAGATGCTTTCGGAGCTCAAAAAGCTTGGAATTAAAACTGCTATTCTTTCCAATAAACCTGATGTAACTGCAAAAAAGGTTTCCGAGGCGCTTTTTGAAGAAGGGCTTATTGATGTGTGCTACGGGGCACGCGACGGCATTGCGCTAAAACCCGATCCCGCAGGAGTTTTTGAAATTCTTAAAGAGTTCGGCGCTGCAAAAGAGGAATGTCTTTACATAGGCGACACCGCCACCGATATTAAGACCGCAAAAAACGCAGGTCTTACCTCTATCGGTGTTCTTTGGGGATTTCGTGACAGAGCCGAGCTGGAAAGTGCCGGAGCTGACCATATTATCCAAAACCCCGCCGAAATCATTGAAATTGCAAAGCCTCTTTTATCCTAAAGCGGAAAAAACCTGTGAGAAATCGCAGGTTTTTTTATTTTTTTCATATTTCTGTTGATTTTCTATATTATTTCGTTTATAATGTTATTTGGTGGAAGTTGTATTTTTTTTGGAAAAGGAGAGGAAAAAAATGACCCAAAATGCTACCGTTTTAAAATGGCTCCAAGAGATGAAAGAGCTCTTAAAGCCTACAAATGTCGTTTGGATTGACGGAAGTGAAGAACAGCTTGAAGCTCTGCGCAAAGAGGCCGTTGCATCCGGCGAGCTTTTAAAGCTCAATGAGGAGAAGTTGCCCGGCTGCTATCTGCATCGTACAAAGCAAAACGATGTTGCCCGCGTTGAGGACCGCACCTTTATCTGCACTGCAGAAAAGGAAACCGCAGGTCCTACCAACAACTGGTGTGCTCCCGCAGAGATGTATGAAAAGCTTTACAATATCGCAAGAGGAACCTATGAGGGAAAAACTATGTATATCATCCCCTTCTCGATGGGTCCCATCGGCTCCCCTCTTGCTAAAATAGGCATCGAGATCACCGATTCTATCTATGTTGTTCTCAACATGGCTATTATGACCAGAGTCGGCTCTAAAGTACTCGAAGTTCTTGGTGACAGTAATGACTGGGTTCGCGGTCTGCACGCAAAATGCGATGTTGATCCCGAAAAGAGATATATCTGCCAGTTCCCCGAGGATAACACCATTATCTCGGTCAACTCAGCTTACGGCGGAAACGTTCTTTTAGGCAAAAAGTGCTTTGCTCTGCGTATTGCTTCTTATCAGGGCTGGAAAGAGGGCTGGATGGCTGAACACATGCTTATCCTCGGCCTTGAAAATCCCAAAGGCGAGGTTCGCTACATTGCAGCAGCTTTCCCCTCGGCTTGCGGAAAAACCAACCTTGCGATGCTCATTCCTCCTGAGTACCTTAAAAAGAAGGGCTACAAGGTTTGGACTGTGGGCGACGATATTGCTTGGATGAGAATTGGCGAAGATGGCAGACTTTATGCGATCAACCCCGAGAATGGTTTCTTCGGTGTTGCCCCCGGCACCAACGAGAAATCCAACTTTAATGCTTTGGCTTCTACCAAGAAGAATACCATTTTTACAAACGTTGCGCTTGATCTTAATGACAACACCGTTTGGTGGGAAGGCCTTAACAAAAATCTGCCCGAAAATGCGATTGACTGGAAAGGTAATGCTTGGGATGCTTCCAAGTTTGACAAGGCAGACAAATCCACCTGTGCCGCACATCCCAACAGCCGATTTACTGCTCCCGCGGTAAACTGCCCCTGCATCTCTGAGGAGTTTGACAAGGGTGCCGGCGTTCCCATCTCAGCTATCATCTTCGGCGGAAGAAGAGCTAAGTGCGCTCCGCTGGTTTACCAGTCAAAAGATTGG
>JAZQMT010000070.1:0-5711 GCA_045543635.1 Oscillospiraceae bacterium
GCGAAAGCCGACCGTTATTCCGTGTTTAGAGAGGACATCTAACGATAGGAGGAATTTTGTTTTATTTTTAGGTGTATTTTGCCTTATTTGTGAATAAAATTATATTAACTTTTGCAAATGGAGGCATCATTTATGAAAAAAAGCATCGTGATAAGGCCGATACCATTTCTTTTCAATTTGGTTCTCGCCCTTGGAGGCGGCGCACTTATCGGATTGGTAACAAGAGGAAACGAGCAATACGAAACGCTTACAAAACCACCGCTTTCCCCGCCGCCTGCGTTATTTGGGATTGTTTGGAGTATTCTCTATATCCTTATGGCTGTTTCGATTACGCTTGTTATTTCTAAATCCAATGGGCAAAGCAGTGCATCACGTGTTTATTACATACAACTTTTAGTGAATTTTATTTGGCCGATACTATTTTTCTCTTTCGGACTTTTAACGCTTTCGTTTATTTGGATCCTTCTTTTAATTACGCTGGTCATTGTAATGATCGTGCAGTTTTATAAAGTAAGCCCGCTTGCAGCTTTTTTACAGATTCCTTATCTCATCTGGCTTTTGTTTGCTGCCTATCTTAATCTCGGTTTTGTTATTCTGAATTAGTTTTTCAGGCGGTATATTTGGGAAAATTCTTGACAATGCTCCGGTGTAGAGGTAAAATATATTCTGTATTATTGTGTGTATTTTAGGCACAAATCAGAAACGGAGCATTGTTATGACAGATTACGCGAAACTTGCAGATCTGCTTTATCCCGAATGTAAATTAACCATTGGGGAGATCGAGCAAAAATATGGAAAAAGAAATCTCCCCGAGGGTGCGTGCGTTACACGCCTTGCCCCCAGTCCGACAGGTTTTGTCCACCTCGGCAATCTTTTTCCTGCCATGACCAGTGAACGCCTGGCGCATCAAAGCGGGGGTGTTTTTATCCTTCGTATTGAGGATACCGACCAAAAGCGCGAAGTTGAGGGCGCTGTTAACACGCTTTTAAGCTCGCTTAAAAGGTATCATATTCTTTTTGATGAAGGGGCAACCGAGCAAGGCGAAAGCGGTGATTACGGGCCTTATTATCAGCGTCAGCGTGCAGATATTTATAAAGCTTATGCCAAACGCATGATTGCTGAGGGTAAGGCATATCCTTGCTTCTGCAGTGAACAGCGGCTTGAGGAAATGCGCAAGGAGCAGGAAGCTTCTAAAGAGAATTTCGGGTATTACGGGAAATATGCCGCTTGCCGTCAGCTCTCTTTTGAGGAAATTGAGCAAAAGGTAAAAAACGGGGAGAAATTTGTGTTGCGTTTTCGCTCACAGGGCGATCCCGCTAAGACCGATCATATTGATGACCTTATTAAAGGCAGGCTGGAGTTTCCTGAAAATAATATTGATCATGTTATGCTTAAATCCGATGGTATTCCGACCTATCATTTTGCTCATGCAGTTGATGAACAAATGATGGGCGTTACGCATGTTGTCAGAGGAGAGGAGTGGCTCGCAACTCTGCCGCTGCATGTTCAGCTTTTTCAGGCACTCGGATTTAATCTGCCGCAATATATGCATATTGCCCAGCTTATGAAGCTGGATAACGGCACCAAGCGCAAGCTTTCCAAGCGTAAGGACCCCGAGGCTTCGCTTGCCTATTATTATGAGCAGGGCTTTGCCGCTAAAAGCGTTACAGAATATATTATGACGTTGCTTAATTCTAATTTTGAGGAATGGCGGCTCGCTCATCCTACTGCTGACTTGAATGAGTTTCCGTTCTCAGCGGAGAAAATGAGTGTTTCAGGCTGTCTTTTTGATATGGACAAGCTTTTAGATGTCGGCCGAAATACTATCAGTACGATGACTGCTGATGAAGTGTATCAGCAGGTTACCGAGTGGGCAAGAGACAACGATACTGCCCTTTATGAGAAATTCACAGAAAATCCTGAATATGCAAAGAGCATCCTTTCTATCGGCAGAGGCGGCGAAAAGCCCAGAAAGGACATTGCAAAATGGAATGAGATTCATGATTATGTCTCTTTCTTCTATGATGATTTCTTTGTACAGAGCGGAGAATTTCCCGAGACGGTAAGTTGTGAGGATAAAAACGAAATTCTTTCCCGCTATGCCCAAATTTACAGCGATAGTGACGATCAGGAAACTTGGTTTTCAAAGGTAACCGAGCTTTCGGAAAATCTCGGCTTTGCCCCTAAAACAAAACTATATAAGAAAAATCCCGAGCTTTACAAAGGGCATGTCGGTGATGTTAGTATGGTGCTTCGCGTTGCGATAACAGGCAGAAGAAACTCGCCTGACCTATTTGAAATTATGAGGATTTTAGGTAAACAAAAAGTTATTGAGCGCCTTGAGGCTGCAAAGAACTAAAGTATTAAAGAAAAGGATTGTTTATTTTGGAAATGGCATCAAATTTCATTCACGAGATTATTGATAAGGATCTTGCGGAAGGTAAAATTGAAAAAATTCACACCCGTTTTCCGCCCGAACCCAATGGATACCTGCATATTGGCAGCGCTAAGGCTATCTATATCAATTTCGGGACAGCGAAAAAATACGGCGGCAAGTTTAATCTTCGTTATGACGACACCAATCCTGCAAGAGAGGACGATGAGTATGTCCGCGCTATCGAGGAGGATTTAAGGTGGCTGGGCGCCGAGCCCGACGGTGGTATTTTTTATGGCTCGGATTATTTTGATAAGTGCTATGAATATGCCGTAAAGCTTATAAAAGATGGCAAAGCATATGTTTGCGATCTTACAGCCGAACAGATGCGCGAGTATCGCGGAACGCTTACCGAGCCGGGTAAGGAAAGCCCTTATCGTAACAGGAGTGTCGAGGAAAACCTCGCGCTGTTTGAAAAAATGAAAAACGGTGAGTTTGAGGATGGAGCCTGCACCCTTCGTGCAAAAATTGATATGGCTTCGCCGAATATGAATATGCGAGATCCTGCAATTTACAGAATCAGCCGTCAGCCCCATCACAGACAGGGCAATAAATGGTGCATCTATCCGCTTTATGATTTTGCTCATCCCATTCAGGACGCATTGGAGGGGATCACACATTCTCTCTGCTCGCTTGAATTTGAAAACCATCGTCCGCTTTATGATTGGGTGGTCGATAATATCGGCTTTGAGCAAAAGCCACATCAGTATGAGTTTGCAAGGCTTAATGTAACCGGCGTTGTAATGAGCAAGCGTTATCTGCGTGAGCTTGTTGAAACCGCCCGAGTGGATGGGTGGGACGATCCGCGCATGCCAACCCTTTGCGGGCTTCGCCGCCGCGGTTATACCGCTGCCTCTGTTTTGGATTTTGTTGCCCGTGCCGGTGTTTCTAAGGCATACAGCGTTGTTGATTATGCACTGCTTGAACATTGTCTTAGAGAGGAGCTAAATGCAACCGCTCTGCGCCGTATCGCAGTTTGCGATCCTTTAAAGGTTACCATCAGTAACTTCCCTGAGGGGCAGACAGAGTATTTTGAACTTCCCAATAACCCCAACGATGAAAATGCAGGAACCCGAAAGGTTGCATTTACAAGAAACCTTTATATTGAGCGCAGCGATTTTGCCGAGGTTCCGCCACCGAAATTTTTCCGTTTAAAACCCGGTGGAGAAGTTCGCCTTATGGGCGCTTATATTATCCGCTGTGACGAAATCATAAAGGATGAAAAAGGCGAAGTTCAAGAAATAATCTGCTCCTGCGATCTTGAAACCAAAAACGGAAATCCCGTTGACGGCAGAAAAATTAAGGGTACGATTCATTGGGTTTCTGCCGATGATTGTATTGATGCCAAGCTTAATCTTTATGACCGTTTGTTTACTGTGGATAATCTTATTGATATTCCCGAGGGTACAAATTATCTCGATTTCTTAAATCCCGACTCTCTTAAGATTTGTCAAAATGCTAAGCTTGAGCGCGCGCTTGAAAATGCGCAGGCGGGCGAGCGTTTCCAGTTTGTCAGAATGGGATATTTCTGCAAGGATTCTAAAAATGAGGGCTGCTTTAACAGATCTGTCACCTTAAAGGACAGCTTTAAGCCGCAGCAAAAGTAATCACCAAAGCCGCCGATTTTTGCATAAAAACGGCGGTTTTTGTTTTGGAGGCACCAAATGATAAATACAAGTCTTTGCTACTTAGAACGGGACGGTAAGTATTTAATGCTGCACCGTACAAAAAAGAAAAACGATGTAAATTTTGAAAAATGGATCGGTATCGGCGGGAAATTTGAGGAAGGGGAAAGCCCCGAGGAATGTGCCTGCCGTGAGATATTTGAGGAAACAGGGCTTACTGTACAGGATTTGTGTTATCGGGGAATTGTAACCTTTGATTGCCCACCGCATCCTACGGATTATATGCATCTTTTCACCGCGACAGAGTTTTCGGGTAAACTGCACACTTGCGATGAGGGAAATCTTGAGTGGGTGGAAAAATCAAGGCTTTGTGAGCTTCCTCTCTGGGAAGGGGACTTTATCTTTTTCGACCTGCTTGAGAAAAATACTCCCTTTTTCTCGCTTAAACTTTCTTATCGCGAGGATAAACTCATTTCAGCTGTGCTCAATGGGGAGAAAATAAGATGAATATATTGGTAAGTGCTTGCCTTTTAGGAAATCCCTGCCGGTATGACGGAGAGGGCCGCCCGAATGAAAGGGTAATTGCTCTTTCTCAAAAGCACCGTCTTATTCCTGTGTGCCCCGAGGTTGCGGGCGGGCTTTCTGTCCCGCGCGCCCCTTGTGAAATCGTAGGGGAGCGGGTGATTTCGAATAAGGGCAAAGACTGCACAAAAGAATATACAAAAGGCGCGGAAATTGCCCTCAAGCTTGCACAAAAATATGGATGTAAATATGCGGTTTTAAAGCATAAAAGCCCCTCCTGCAGCAACAAAGGGGTATACGACGGCAGCTTTACCCGCACCCTTAATGAGCAGGGACAGGCAGTGACTGCTGCTTTACTTTCTAAAAACGGTATTACCGTTTTAAATGAAAATGAGCTTGCGCTTTTGGAGGGGGAGAAGGCATGAGAGAATATAAACTTGTCCGTTCCAAGCGAAAAAGTCTTGCAATAGAAGTGACTGAAAGGCTTGAAGTGATCGTTCGAGCACCGTTTTTTATATCAGAAGGAAAGATAGAAGAATTTGTTGCTTTGCATGAAAATTGGATAGAAAAGGCGGTAGAAAAAATAAAGGTAAAACAGCGCTCTCGCCCGCCCCAACCCAGTGAGGAACAAATAAAGATACTCAAACAAAAAGCAAAGGAAATCCTGCCGCAGCGCACTGCTTTTTACAGTGAAATAGTTGGGCTTACACCCACCGCCGTTAAAATAACCTCTGCCAAAACAAGGTTCGGCAGCTGCAGCGGAAAAAACAGCATTTGTTTTTCTTATCGTTTAATGTTGCATCCGTTAGAGGCAATTGATTATGTGGTGTTGCATGAGCTTGCACATATCAAATATAAAAATCATGGTAAACAGTTTTATGCTTTTATTGAAGAATATATGCCTGATTTTAAAGAACGGGAAAAGCTTCTTAAAAATTCGGGTGCGTTTTCAGAAAAGTAATGCTCTGTGCTTGAAATAGTAACAATTTTATTGTATAATATAATTTGATTATAAAAAAGGAGGGGAATGGTATGATCTATCTTGATAACAGCGCGACTACTGCAGTAAGCCAAAAGGCCTGTGAAAAAGCGCTTCTTCTTATGTCAGAGCAGTTTGGAAACCCTTCCTC
>JAZQMT010000071.1:0-7333 GCA_045543635.1 Oscillospiraceae bacterium
GGGCTTCCCAGCAAAGAGTGCGGCGCAAAGGGACAGATGATTAACGGCACAAGTTATATGGTTTATGACCTTGAGCTTGCTTCGCAAATACTGCACGATTTCATTTATCTGCCGCCTCAAACCACGTCTTCCTCAATAGCATCAGCAGAGTCTTCTAAAAAATAACCTTCATTAGTGAGGATGTTATGAAAAAAGAGAAACAGAAAAAAAGATCGGTTAATAATTTTGTTTTCATCGAAAAAAAAGGGTATGATTTTTTCAAAAGATTGTTTGATTTGATCGTATCAGCTACTATGCTTGTAGCACTTTCACCGTTGCTTCTTTTGGTCTGTCTGCTCGTCATGATAGATGGGGGACCGCCCATTTATGTCCAAACCCGCGTTGGGAAAAACGGCAAGGAATTTAAAATGTATAAATTCCGAAGTATGTGTGTTGGCGCAGATTCTGAGGAGTTTTTGGAAAAGCTTCGCGAAATGAACGAAATGGACGGACCTGCCTTTAAAATAAAAGGTGATCCCAGAATTACCAAAATCGGAAAGATATTGCGCAAAACAAGCATTGATGAACTTCCGCAGCTTGTTAATATCTTTATCGGGAATATGACCTTTGTCGGTCCTCGCCCGCCCCTTGTTTCCGAGGTGGAAAATTATAAACCCTATCAGAAAAATCGTTTGCTTGTAAAACAGGGGCTTACATGCTATTGGCAGTGCAGCGGCAGAAATAACATCAGATTTAAGGAATGGGTTAGATTGGATCTGAAATATATCATGGAACGCAGCTTATGGACCGATTTTAAGATTCTCTTAAAAACAGTTCCTGCCGTTTTTTCGGGAAGAGGGGCACAGTAAAAAATAGAGGTGTTTTTGTTTGAAACATTATGATTATCTAATAGTCGGAGCGGGGCTTTTCGGCAGTGTTTTTGCACATGAGGCAACCGCTCGCGGGAAAAAATGCCTTGTCATTGATAAGCGCGATCATGTTGGCGGAAATATTTACACGCAGAGTGTAGATGGTATTAACGTCCATAAGTACGGTGCGCACATTTTCCACACCGATGATAAAGAGATTTGGGAATATGTAAACCGTTTTGCAGAGTTTAATAACTATATCAACACCCCTATCGCAAACTATAAGGGAGAGCTTTATAACCTCCCTTTTAATATGCACACCTTTTATCAGATGTGGGGCACCGCCACTCCTGCTGAAGCTGCCGCCAAAATTAAGCAGCAACGCTCAGTTATTCAGGGAGAGCCTAAAAATTTGGAAGAACAAGCTATTTCTCTTGTCGGTACCGATATTTATGAGAAGCTTGTAAAAGATTATACCGAGAAACAGTGGGGAAGAGCTTGCAGCGAGCTTCCCAGTTTTATTATAAAACGCCTGCCGGTCCGCTTTACCTTTGATAACAACTATTTTAATGACCGTTATCAGGGAATTCCAATCGGTGGTTATACCGCTCTGATAAAAAATATGCTGGAAGGCAGCGATATAAGGCTCAAAACCGATTATTTTGAGAATAAAAATGAGCTTGATGCACTGGCAGATCGTGTTGTTTATACGGGGTGTATTGACCTTTATTATAACTACTGCTACGGTAAGCTGGAATACCGTACTTTGCGCTTTGAGAATGAACTTGTTGATACCGAGGATTATCAGGGTGTTGCGGTTGTCAATTATACCGATGCCGACCATGCCTTTACCCGAATTATTGAGCATAAGCATTTTGAGCGCCAAAAATCTCCGAAAACCATTATAACCCGTGAGTATCCTTGTGAGTTTACGGAGGGAATGGAGCCCTATTATCCCGTTAACGATGAAAAAAATCAGGCGCTGTATCAAAAATATGCAGACCTCTCGGAAAAGGAACAAAAGGTCATATTCGGAGGACGCCTCGGTGGTTATCGGTATTATGATATGGATGATACGGTACAGGCTGCTCTTGAGCTTGTGAAAAAGGAGTTTTGATTTGAAAGCAAGGATTATTATTGCAGCGCATAAGCCTTATAAAATGCCGCAAGATGAGATCTATCTCCCAATACATGTCGGTAAAAACGGGCGGGAAGGTTTTGGCATTATAGGTGATGATACCGGTGACAATATCTCCGCAGAAAATCCCCGCTTCTGTGAGCTTACGGGCATTTATTGGGCTTGGAAAAACCTGGAGGCCGATTATATCGGGCTTGCTCATTATCGCCGCCATTTTTCCCTTAAACCGAAAAAAGATCGATTTGCCTGTGTTCTTTCGGGGGATCAGCTTGAAAAACTACTTGGAGAAACCGATGTGGTTTTGCCTAAAAAGCAAAAATATTATATTGAAAATCTTTATGACCACTATACTCACACCCATAAAGAAGAGCATCTTGTTTTGTTGCGCCAAGTTTTAGCTGAAAAATCACCGGAATTTCTCCCTGAATTTGATAAGCTCAAAAAGCGAACTTCGGCACATATGTTCAATATGTTTATTATGAAACGCGATAAGCTTGACGCATATCTTAATTGGTTGTTTGATATTCTTTTCGAGCTGGAAAAGAGAATAGATTTTTCAAAAATGTCAGCCTTTGAAGCGAGAATGATGGGAAGGCTCAGTGAGCTTATGTTGGATATGTGGCTTAATAAAAATGAGGTATCTTATAATGAAGTTCCTTGTATTTATATGGAAAAAATAAACCTTGTTGCAAAGGTAACAGGTTTTTTGAAAGCAAAATTTCTCGGCAAGAGCTATGATAAAAGCTTTTAAGAGTAGGTGATAGATAATATGCACCCCCAGATCTCTTATATTATTCCCTCCCATAATGGAGAAAGCTATCTTTCCGATTGCGTCAGCAGTATTTTATGCCAAAAAAAGCTTTCTTTTGAAATTATTATAGTAGAAAACGGGTCACAGGATAAAACCTATGCGCTTGCACAAAAGCTAGCCTTGCAGGATAACCGTATTCGCGTTTTTCAAAGTGAAAAAGGCGTTTCTAATGCGCGAAATGTCGGCATTGAAAATGCAAAAGGTAAATGGCTTTGTTTTGTCGATCAGGATGACCTTTTGCTCCCAAATGCCGATGCTGTTTTTGCTGACGGAATAGCACTATTTCCTAATTGCGATGTTTATTTCGCCTGTGCCGACACTCAGGAAACGACAAAGGAAAACTGGCGCCTTGTCCCCAAAGCTTCCATGCAGTCTTTTTTAATTGATTGCTTAAAGCGTCCGACTCAAACACTTTCTGCATGGGCAAAGCTTTTTTCGGCAGACTTTATCCGTAAAAATAAGTTGTTCTTTGATCCTCAGCTTTCTCATTCAGAGGATAGCGATTTTGTTATTTCTGTGCTGCTTCATTGTGATTTTGTTGCAAAAATCAGGCATGCGGTTTATCATTACACAATAAATAATCAGTCTGCCGTTCATAAAGCGGGCAATAATCTTTGTGATAAATATGCAGGTGCCATGCTAAAAACCAGCCGTCGATTGTCTAAAGCCCCTGATGAGATTAAGTCTGCTTTTCTCCTTTATGTTCTTGATCATCTGCTTATCGTTTTGGTGCATGATGTTTTCCGAAAAGAAAAGGGGAGCGTAAAAGAGCAGTTTTCTGCCGCTCGTTCAATTTTTAGAGAAGGCGTTTTTGCCGATGCTCTAAAGGGCGCTGCGCTTTCTGAAGCCTCTTTTGCAAAAGCGGTGTTATTCTTTTTTGCAAAACATAAAATTCTTTTGCCGCTTTATTTAGCGGTCAAGGTAAGGCAGTTTATAAATCAAAATAAGTAAAACAGAAACCCCGCCTTTGGGCGGGGTTTTATAAATATCCCAATAATATTAAAAGTAGATTTGCACATAAGATGCCATAGCGGTGATCGTCCTTTAGGCAGCAAACAGGTAGCTCAAAGGGCTCTGCCTTGCTTCCGTCAAATCGCGTCAGTCTGCGCTGTACACTTATCACACAGCGATCTTCGGTAAAGCTTGAAAAGGTAACGCTGTCCCTAAGTGACATTCCGCAGGTGATAACCTCTCCGCCGCTTTTTCTGGCAAGCTCCAAATCATCATAATTGGCGCTGTTACATATTAGATACCGCTCGGCGGATATTTTAGCATTACTGCGGCATTGGTTTAAAAAAACAGCACTTTTTGGTGAATGTAAAAGATGGGGTTGGCGTTCAAAAACTACGAGTATTGCGTTGTCCGCGCTTTTACTCAAAACTCTTCCTTTTGAAATTTCTAAAACATCAAGATGCTCTCGTAATATTCTTAAAACCGTTTTTCGAAAGTTTCCTCTTGCTTCTTGTCCCGCAAAGATTGCAAGCATGCTATTCCTCCCCGAAAATAAAGCTTCCCCGACCTATGCTTATAAAATACCACAATTTTATAAAAAAATTCTTGCTATTTTTGCTTTTTTTTGTTATACTATTAGCTGTTATAAGAACGCGCAGTTTGTATGAGCGGGTTGGCCCTGTGCGACGGCATGCCGTGAACCATGTCAGGCGGGGAACCGAGCAGCATTAAGCGGATTTTGCTGTGTGCCGCAGTTTTGCCGGCCCGTTCATAGAGATTGCGCGTTTTTTTGCGTATTTGTGGAAAATTTTCGTTTTTCTCTTGACATCAAGAGAAAATTTGTGTATAATAATCAAGCGTTTTAAATAGCTTGTACGGAGAGGTGGCTGAGCTGGCCTAAGGCGCACGATTGGAAATCGTGTAACGGTTAACCCCGTTCGAGGGTTCGAATCCCTCTCTCTCCGCCAAAACAAAAATCCTGTCGATTATTGTCGACAGGATTTTTGTTTTGTATTATTCATTTTTCATTATTCAATATTCATCATTCATTTGACAGGATTTTAAATGAATATTGAATAATGAAGTCGCTTCGCTGATGAATAATGAATAATTGATTTAATCTACAGTTTCTGCTATAATACTTAATAAAAAGGCGGTGCTTTAAATGAAAGAAAATTTGCTTATAGATAAATCTATTGCTTTTGCGGCACGAATTGTAAAACTGCAGCAGCATTTAATTAAAGCCAAAAAAGAAACTGTAATCTCAAAACAAATAGTCCGAAGCGGCACAAGCATCGGTGCAAATATAAATGAAGCAAACTATGGTCAAAGTAAAGCGGATTTTATTTCTAAAATGCACATAGCTTTAAAAGAAACCGCCGAAACGGAATATTGGATTAAGTTGCTTTATATGTCTGAATACATCGATGACAAAATGAGTAGTTCTTTACTTGATGATTGTTTGGAAATAAAAAGAATTTTAATTGCCTCCATCAACACCGCAAAGGAGAATAACAAATGACAAAGAGAAACAGAATAGAATATTTAGTTTGCACTTTAAGTGTTGTGGTTACTGGATTTATTATATATGGTCTTATTGCCAGTCAACAACCACTTATAAATGAAAACAAGTTGCAATCCTTTTTGCTTTTTGGGTGTTTAGGTGGATTTGGGTTTAGTGCTATAGTTTCAACAATTATACTATCAGTTGGCTTTTTTAGAAAACGAGGATTGGTTTTTAAAATAATTGCTTCTGTTTTATGGCCGTTAACATTTGGAATATGTGTATATGTCGGTATACTTTCTTATATCCCTTATCAAATATATAATATTGTGAAAATTATTAAATTGACACGCGAGGAACACGAAATGTTAAACCCGAAAAACATGTAGGGGTTCGAACACATAGGTCAAAAATTTAAAGGGCATCGAATTCGTACAACCCTTCCAGAAAAAACCACTTGCTTTGCAAGTGGTTTTTTCAATGAAATTTGCCCTCCGGGCAAGTGAAATAGCTCCGCTATGAAATATTTGCTTCGCAAATGTTAAGAATAGTGAATAATGAAGAAGTTTCTGTACCAGCTTTACCTACAAATATAAAACAGCACCCTTTTCCACAACGGAATTGAGTGCTATTTTTTTACAAACTCTATTATTTCATTTATATTACAATTAAGAGCAATACAAATTCGTTCTAAAACAAAACCATCGTATCGCCTGACTTTGTTTTTATAATAGTTGTCAATAATTTGGTATTGAATGCCCGTACGCTTTGCAAGTTCGTATCGGCTGATATTATATTTATCAAGTGCTTTATCTAAACAAATTCTAATCACAAAATCACCTCTTAAATACATTTTAATAAATGTATATTTTCTTGACAATTCACTTAATTAGATATATATTTATAAAAGTATATACACATGAAAGCATATTATGTGTGCTATAGAAAATTATTTTCCTATTTACTGTGATTCAATTACGAGGGCTAAAATCCCTCCGCAAAAAAGTTTTTTACAATCGATGTATAACCTCGAAAACAAAATATAATCTATTTAGCAGACAGATAAATAAAAATCCACCTGTTTTTTCATACCCCAAATTCAAAACACAGAGCAGATAAGGTGAAGCGTTTATGAAAGATATTAGAACAGAAAAAATGATTTCTATTGCTGTAATAATGGATAAATATAACTATGAAAAAAATGAAACTATTAATAGGCGAATAAATAATTATGATTTTCAAGCAAATACCATTATCACACACAATGATAAGTATATAAAAATAAGCACAGAAACAAGCATTGAGGGAGTGCATAATGTTTTGTTTTTGTTTTCCAACGGCATGTCAAAATTAGACTTTGAATTTAACTGACAGGTGTATTGAAAGAGCGGAAGCCTAAACTTTGAAAATGTATTTCAACACTACGTCCCAAAAGCAAAACTTAAAAAGTTGCGGTTTTTTCAAATAATATGTTATAATATTTGTAGAGGTGATGATTTTGAAAGAGAATAAACTTGTTGAATTATCTATGGATTTTGCTGTTAAAATCATTAAGCTCTACGAAACGATCAAAGGGCACCACTCATTAATCAATCAACTGGAGCGTTCTGTAACCTCCATTAGCGCTAATATCTACCAATATGACACTACTTGCTGGATTTTAATTGCCTCCAGCAACACCGTAAAGGAGAATATGAAGTGACAGAAAACAGATGTTATACATATTTTTGTATTACCGGAAATTTTGATCCGGATGTTGTAACAGAGAAGCTGGGCTTACAACCGAGTAAAACTTGGAAAATTGGTGATATGCGCCGTAATGGCACAATGTACGATTTTGCATCATGGGAATTTGGGCGCTGTGATAAATATGATGTCCTCGTTGAAAATCAAATGCATATCACAATTGATCCTCTTCTTGATAAAGTCGAGATTCTGAATAAAATCAGAGAAGAATTTGATGTAACTTTCACATTGGAAATAGTCCCTACCGCATATGCAGACAACGTACCCCCTTGCCTTGCACCTTCAATGAAAGTGATAGATTTTTGCTATACTACCAGAACAGAAATTGATATTGA
>JAZQMT010000072.1:0-2385 GCA_045543635.1 Oscillospiraceae bacterium
GGCAAGAAAAAATTAGGAAATTTTCACAAAACTTCGCGAAAATCAATAAAAAAGCACTGCTTTTTGGGAGACACTTCGTAAAGAAGTTTCTCCCAATTTTCTTTTTACATAAAAATTGACACTTTCATTTTGAAAGTGTCATAGTGGGTTACATACTTTAAATTTACACCTATCTCAAAGACAAAAAACAAAAAGTGATATTGTGAGACAGGTCTCACAGTGATATTTTGCCTTACGGCAAAGTGATATTAAAACCTTTGGTTTTAGTTATATTATATTCACCCTAAAACTCGCGAAGCGAATATCACTTGGACGAAGTCCAAATATAACTGCGGAGCAATATAACTCACCGAAAGGTGAATATAACTGAGGCACACTTCCTTACGGAGTGTGCCTCAAGGCGGCTTTTTAATTCAAATTGTATGTTCAAGCTCCGAAAGCTCGTTAATTACAAGAATATCGTTTCGATAAAGTTTAGTTGTACCGCGCGGGATAATGGCATGGTCACCACGACGCACCATTACAATAAGATTATCACCGGAAGGAATCTCATGGATAGTTTTATTCTCCCATTCATCGCCGGAGAGAATGGTTTTTTCATAAAGATGAACACCTTCGATATGTTCGCTGGCTTTTCCGCTCAAAATCATAATATCACTCGCATTTATAACGGTATTTCCGCGGGGAGCATGTTTTTTCCCATCCCGAATGACCAGTACCAGAAGGCAATCGGGCGGAAGCTCCAGCTCTTTTACCTTTTTTCCAACCCACGAATGATTTTCAGGAATGGAAAACTGGATATACTGCACAGGATATTCATCGACATAATCGGTAAAGGTTTTCATAACATCAGAATCATCATCGGTCATTTTAAGCTTCTTTGAAACAATCGGAATCAGTGATCCCTGAACTAAAATTGAAAATAATACGATAAAAAATACAATATGAAATATATCATTTCTGGTAAAAGCAGGGCTTAAAACCGTTAAAATAGCAAAAACGATAGACGCAGCTCCACGCATTCCCGCCCATGAAACAACTGCCATTTGTCTCAATTTGCAACCAAACGGAAACGACAACAGAAATACCGCAACAGGGCGAGCGATAAAGGTTAAGAACAGCGCAATTGCAAGTGACGGAAGCATAACACTCGGTAGCTGCGAAGGGAAAGAAAGCAAACCAAGCAAAAAGAACAAAATCATTTGCATTAGACCTGTAAGCCCATCAAAGAAATGCACAAGCGCCTGTTTATTACCGATTTTTTTATTACCGAGAATGATACCTGTTAAATAAACGCTAAGATAACCATTCCCTCCGACAAGGCTTGGAAGTGCATAAGACAGAACAGCAACTGCGATGAGAAAAATTCCATCAAAGCCATCTGAAAAGGAAAAACGCTTTACAAATGCAGCTGCAGCATAGGCTATTGCAACGCCAAACAAAACACCAAACAGAATTTGTGATACAACGAGCAAAACAAATTCTCCGCCTGAGGTCTCGCCATTCATAAGAGAAAGGATAAGGATGGTGAGCATATAAGAAAATGGATCATTACTGCCGCTTTCGACCTCTAAAAGAGAGGCTGTGCCATACTTTAAGTTAAGCCTGCGTGAGCGAAGGATAGAGAAAACCGATGCCGCATCGGTTGAACTAATTACAGCCCCCAAAAGAAAGCTTTCCAGAATATCTACCCTTAAAACAAAATAGCAAAAAACGCCAACAAGACCTGCTGTAATTATTGTTCCGAGAGAGGAAAGCAAAACTGCATGTACAGCAACGGGTTTTGCCTGAGTCCAGTTAGTACCAAACCCACCGTAAAACATAATAAATATCAAAGCAATCGTGCATATCTGTTCAGCAAAGCCATAATCATCAAAGGGAATTTTTAAAAGCCCATCTGACCCAAAAATCATGCCGAGCAAAATAAAGGCAAACAGCATAGGAATACCCAGTTTACCCGAAACGCCATGGAAAACAACGCAAGCAACGATGATCGCCGCTGCGAGCAGCAAATAAAATGTCACAACAAAACCTCCGATTTTTGTTATTTTCTATTATATCGGATTTTACAAAAAGAATCAAGAAAAAAAGAAAGGAGCCTGTCGAAAAAAAGACAAGCTCCTTTTATACGGCAAAATTTATGCCCAGAGCCTTTTCTCAACGGCTCTGAATTTTGCATATTTTTTATTATACTCCTCTGCCCTATCAGACGGCATATAGGTATAAAGTGCGTCTAAGGGTTTCAGGGTCTCCCCCAATGCTTTTGCAGCAAGCATTGCAGCGCCCGCACCTGCAGCCTCGGGAGTTTTGGGAACGATGATCTTCATGCCTGTTGCATCGGCAATAATTTGGCTCCAAAGCTCACTCTTTGCACCGCCGCCGAAA
>JAZQMT010000073.1:0-2100 GCA_045543635.1 Oscillospiraceae bacterium
CAACGATTCCCGTCGCTCCCAGAAGCTCGAAAACTGTGTTATGAGCAAAGTCGGGAACCAGCTCAATATTGAACTTTTCAAGCAGGATTGCAAAGGAATTTGGCGTGCTTAAATTCAAGGTGTAAAATCCCTTACCGAACACGGGACTTTCAAGGAAATATTCATAGGCCTTGCGCCAGAGGTCGTATCTGCCGTTATCGCTCATACCCATCTTTTCATAGTACGCGCTAACGACGTCTACAACAGAGAAAATCTGCTCTCTGAAAATAAGAAATACCAGGAGCAAGGCAGTCGCAGTTGAGCCTGCGATAATAAGCGATTTTCGGTTAATTTCAATCTTGAATCCTCTGCCGCGAAGACGGTTTATCAGCGCAACAAGAATAAACGCCACGAAGAATATGCTGCCGAACAGCATAGCGTTTCTGGAGGTTGTGGAAAGGGCACAAAGATAGATCAAAACAGCGGTAACGAGGGAGGTATAGGGGCGCTTTCCGCTCACAAGTCCCACAAGGTTTGCGGGAATCAGCATCGCGGTATGAACTCCAACAATATTGCAGCTTCCAAAGCCAAGCGATACGGCTCTGCGTTCAATTTCGCCATCTTTTGTAAAGAGAGTTCCCTCTGCCATAGCAACTCCGAGGCAATGAACCACCTGAATAATCAAGATCCAGCTCATAAGAATAACTATGACCTGTAAGTAATCAAGCAGCTCGTATCTTTTCTCTCGCCTGAGCCCAAGATAGCAGATGATGTAAATTATGAAGTAAACAAGCACCTGACCAAAGCCCCAGATGAAGTTCATAAGCTCGTCACCCTCCACAAATGCGCCGTTAAGCAGCATCGCAAGAGAGAAGGCTGCCAGCGGAATAAGCATCGGCACACTTCCCCATGATACGTAGGAAAGCAGGTGGCTTTTGAAGACAAAAACAACAACGGAAACCACGATTATGACTGCCGCCGCTATCAAAATATAAGGCACAAAGCCTGTGTAATAATAGTCGGAGTTATGGGGCTTCATAGGTAGGTGCCGCGGGTTCAGCTGATACATAAAGGTCAGCATAAAGAACAAAAGCGGCTTTACGTTATCAGTTTTCAAAATGGCAAATGCCGTTACTATACAGTTTATGAGAATGGTGTAAACCTCGAAACCGGAAAGATAACCAAAAAGTATAAGTGCAAAGGTGAAGATAGGGTAACCGTAGCCTAAAAAGAAATTGTCTATTCTGCGATCTAAAGTTAGCATATGGCTGCCTCCGTAAAGTCAATTATAGTCAAAACAGCTGATGTAAATTATATTATACATTATAAGTCGTTTTTTGTCAATACGAAAGCGGCACGTGTATTTATTAAATATTATTAAATTTTCGCAAATATTTTATGCAGTTAAACCCAAAACAATAAAACGAATTTGCGATATTTTTTGAAAAACGCGTTTTAGTTTTTTAAGCGTAAAAGCGTCAAAATGGTAGTTTTTGCAAATAATTGTTTTCATTTTATCTATTTTTGCCCGTTTTTTCACGCGAGTGTAAAAATGACAAAAACCTTTCTTTAATGGTTTTGAAAGAGAAAACGTCGAAGTTTCACAAAAAAACGCTTTTCGTAGCGTCTTGCTTTTTATTACCTGCAAATTGCCCCGAAGTTTCACCGCCGCTTTATTCTAGGCAATTTGTATAGGTCTTATACAAAGCGACAGAGCTTCCCTCCCCATAAAAATAAAATCTGCAAAATTTGAGAAAAAATTTTAAAAAACCTATTGACATTTTCATTTTCCTATGATATAATATCCTAGCGTTGGAATTCCAGCGAAGTTTGTGGCGGATTAGCTCAGTTGGCTAGAGCGTCCGGTTCATACCCGGCAGGTCGTTGGTTCAAATCCGACATCCGCTACCACAAGCGGCCCGTTGGTCAAGCGGTTAAGACACGGCCCTTTCACGGCTGTAACATGGGTTCGATTCCCGTACGGGTCACCAATAGAAACCTAAATCGATTTATTTCGGTTTAGGTTTTTATTTTTGTCCCGTACCCACATCGAACACACTCAAACGCAGAGCGTTTGAATATGGGTTCGCATTTGCCGCCCGGAGATCGGCAAGCTTGTTT
>JAZQMT010000074.1:0-6335 GCA_045543635.1 Oscillospiraceae bacterium
ATAATCCTATTTTGTATGTTGCCTCCAGATAGTCCTCATTGTACATCCAGCTCTGCCAGCGAATATTTCTATTTTTAAAAAGTGACTCATCCAATGACATGACGCTTAATAAAAAAGCAATTAGACACAGCAAATTTAAGCGCGGCATAGATATGATCATTCCTATTAAAACAACAAGCATACAAATAAGGGCAAATTTATGATTTTTTAACAGATACGGCAAAAAATATCTGTTAAAAACATATTTTTCACCTTTTCGTTCAGAATAAGGCTCGTTTGTTAAATCATATTTACAAACGGGACATTCGCTATGAGAATCAGTAGTCATTTTACAGTTTGGACAAGTTTTCACAAAATCACCTACTATATGCCGCTAAATTCGCCTATCCGGTTGGCTTTAAACTACTAAAAACAAATGCCAAGCAACAGCAATCATTTCCAAGTGAAATTTATCAGTTTTTCAAATTTCTTGCGGCACTTGCATTTCAAATTCCCTTCATGGTAAGTGAAATGCGCATTTTATTAAGGTCTACCGATAATATTTTAACATCGACCACATCGCCGACCTTTAAAACCTCGGAGGGATGTTTTATAAATTTATCGCAAATCTGGGAGATATGGACAAGCCCATCTTGGTGCACACCGATGTCAACAAAGGCACCGAAATCAATCACATTACGGACAGTCCCTTTTAAAACCATCCCTTCTTTAAGGTCCTTCATATCAAGAACATCGGTTCGAAGCATGGGAGCAGGAAGCTCATCGCGAACATCTCTGCCGGGGCGGGCAAGCTCTCGCAAAATATCCGAAAGGGTGGGAACACCGATACCCAGCTCTTTTGCAAGAGAGGAAAGCCCCTCTGCTTCTGCTTTTGCTTTCAGCTGCTCACCACAGCCCAAAATTTCATCCTTTTTATACCCGAAATGGGAAAGCAGTTCTCTTGCCGCAGCATAGGATTCGGGGTGAACCGCAGTATTATCCAGCGGCTCGGCACTTTCAGGGACACGTAAAAATCCCGCGCATTGCTCAAATGCTTTGGGACCGAGCTTTGAAACCTTTTTGGGTTCACTGCGGGATTTAAAGACCCCGTTTTCCTCGCGATAGGCAACGATATTTTTGCAAACTGTTGCAGAAAGACCGGAAATACGGGACAAAAGTGCAGGAGACGCAGTATTAAGGTCAGCACCGACAGTGTTCACGCACCCCTCTACAACGCCATCCAATGTTTCAGCAAGTTTTTTGGGCGGCATATCATGCTGATACTGCCCGACGCCGATTGCCTTGGGGTCTATTTTAACAAGCTCTGCCAACGGATCCTGAAGCCTTCTGGCAATAGAAACCGCACTGCGAAGCGTAAGATCGAAATCAGGAAGCTCGGTTGCGGCAAGCTTGGAAGCGGAATAAACCGAAGCGCCCGCCTCACTTACCACCATATAAGAAACTTTTTCCTCTATCTCACTCATGACCTGTGCAGTAAACATTTCGGTTTCTTTAGAGGCAGTTCCGTTTCCTATGGCAATAATTTCAACCTTGTGCTTTTTAATCATCTGTTTTAAGATAGCTTTCGACTTTTCTATCTGTGCATCTGAATGTGTAGGATAAATAACCGAAGTGTCGAGAACTCTACCTGTTGCATCTACAACAGCAAGTTTACAGCCGGTTCTGTAACCGGGATCAAGGCCGATTGCAATTTTTCCCTTAACGGGAGGTTGCATTAAAAGCTGATGCAGGTTGGTTCCAAAAACACGAATTGCCTGTTCAGCCGCTTTTTCTGTGAGCTCATTGCGCACTTCGCGCTCAATAGAGGGGAAAATAAGTCTCGAATAAGAGTCCTCACCTGCCTGCATAACAGCACCGGAACAAGGACTATTCCCCTTAACGACCAGCCTTTTTATAACAGAGAGCATTTTTTCGTCATCCACATTAACAGATACCTTTAAGAAACCCTCTTTTTCACCTCGGTCGATAGCCAAAACTCTATGACCGGCTATTTTGGAAACTGCCTCGGAAAACTCATAATACATCGCATACACACTGTCGGTATCCTCTTTTGCAGCCGTAGTCGTAATAATACCGCCAAGCATCGCGAGATTTCTTATGCGTTTTCTAATTTCGGCATTATCCGAAATATCCTCAGCAATAATATCAAGAGCTCCCGCCAAAGCTTCCTCAGCAGTTGTCACGCCTTTTTCCTCATCCACAAACTGCTCTGCAGCAACAATGGGAATGAGGCTTTGATCCTCCTGTGAGAATATAAGTTGTGCCAGCGGCTCCAGCCCCTTTTCCTTTGCAACCGAAGCGCGCGTTTTTCTCTTGGGACGGAAAGGTCTGTAAATATCCTCGATTTCTGATAGGGTTTTAGCAGCGTCTAATGCCGCAGAAATCTCATCGGTAAGCTTTTCCTGCGCTTCAATAAGATTTCTGACCTCTTCCCTTCTCTCGTCTAAGCCGCGCAAATAAGAAAGACGCTCTGAAATTTCCCGAATGAGTTGATCATCCATTGAGCCGTGCATTTCTTTTCGGTAACGAGCAATAAAGGGAATGGTGTTTCCCTCGTCAAGCAAATGAATGATATTTTGAACATGGTCAGCTAAAACGCCGAACTGTTCCGAAAGCTTTTGTGCGTAATCCATGAATTTTCCTCTTTCCGTCATATTTTTTGCATATTATTATTTTAGCACACTTTTCTAATTTTGAAAAGCATAAAATAAACTTGTAATTTGTCGAAAAACCATGTATAATATTTTACATACATTGTTTTTATTCAAATTCAAAGAAGGGTGAAAAAATTATGCCGAGAAAAGACGGAAAAAGATACCACAGTCCCGACATGATGTATTCCATCGCTCCGCACATTATGGCAAAGCGCAGCGATGCCTGCAATGCTGTTACTGTTTACATGCCCTATGATCCCATGCATGAATACATAGTCAAAAAACGCGCCGAAGGAATTCGTATGAGTCATCTTGCGCTGGTTATTGCCGCTTATGTTCGCACGGTGGCAACCCACCCCGCTGTCAATCGATTTGTTGTTAACAAGAATATCTATTCCCGCAATGAGCTTATTGTTGCAATGGTGGTCCAGCGTTCAGTTGATGCCCAAAGCACCATGGGAAAATTAAGCTTTGCACTTACCGACACTGTTTTTGATGTCAATGACAAAATCAACAAGTTTATTGATGACAACCGACAGGAAGACAGCAACAAGACCGACGAGATCATGCATAAGCTTACCAAATTCAGCTTTCTGCTGCGCCCTGCTGTTAATGCACTGAAATGGCTTGACAAGCATGGACTTTTGCCCCGCGCGGTTATCGATGCCTCACCTTTCCACGCTTCGATGGTCATTTCCAATCTTGCCAGCATCCGCACCAATCATATTTTCCATCACATCTATGATTTTGGAACGGTCGGTCAGCTTATTACCATCGGAAACAGTGAGATGCGCCCTGTTATAAAAGACGGAGAAATTAAACTGCAAAAAAACATGCCACTCGGTGTTGTCTGTGATGAACGAATTGCATCCGGAGGATATTATGCCAAGTGTTTTCATGAAATGCAGCGGCTGTTAAACAAGCCTGAGCTCATGGAAGAAAAACCGCAAGAGGTTATTACCGATTTTTAAATTTTAGAGCCGACACAGTGTGTCGGCTCTTTTCGCATACAAAATGTTCATGAAAAAATAATTTTTGTTCGCTTTCGTGAACATTTTTTTAGAAAAAAATATTGCAAGCCATAAAGGAATATGATAGAATACAGAGTATTAAGAAAATTTTAAGATTTTTCCTTATAGCTTCTTAATATCATTTTGAGTAGTATTAAAGAAAGGCGAAGAAGAATGCAAGTTAGTTACAAAAAATTGTGGAAACTGCTGATTGACCGTGATTTAAAAAAGAACGATCTTCGAAAACTGCTGAGCCCCGCAACCGTAAGCAAGCTCAATCACAACAAAATCGTTTCTTTCACTGTTCTGATAGAGATATGTAAATATTTAGGCTGCGACATTGGGGACATTGTTGAGTTGATACGCTAATTAAGAGACATTAGGAGGCTATCCACTGTGCCGTTATTATTATCTATCATCTATGTGGGAGCATTGGGAATTTTAGCTCACTACATCGGCGAAGCTTTGCCCCGCAGCTTGTTTGTTTTTCATAAGTTTCCTTATAGGCAATTTCGATTTGAAAAAAACGGGAAGCTTTATAAGATTTTAAAAGTACATAAATGGAAAGACAAGGTGCCTGACTTGAGCAAAATCATGAAGGATATGGTTCCCAAAACCGTTTCCTTTAAACCCACCTCCACAGAGCTATACAGGCTTGCAGGCGAAACCTGTGTGGCTGAGGCAGTACATCACGCATTAAATGTGCTGTTTTTGGGCATCTACCTGTTTTGGAGAAACAAAACCGGCATTTTTCTTACCGCCTTATCAATTGCTCTAAACACCCCATTCATTATTATTCAGAGATATAATCGTCCAAAAATAGTCGCACTTGCCGACAGACTTTTGGAAAGAGAGGAAAAAAGAAATGCGTGTGTTAATTCTATCGTGTAATACTGGGCAGGGTCACAATTCAGCCGCCCTCGCTGTTAAAGAAGCTTTTGAGAAAAACGGGCATAGCTGTGAATTGGAAAATGCTCTGCTATTTATTTCAAAAGTACATGATGATATTATTTGTGATGGACATGTTTTTGTTTATAAGCGATTTCCCAAGCTATTTGGCGTAGGTTACCGATATGAAGAGAGGCATGAACCCAAGTTTATGCAAAATCAACTTCGTTTGGGCATTAAAAAGTTTGGCGAATATTTAAAAGACAATTATTTTGATATTATTATCTGTACACATGTTTTTGGCTCTATTCTAGTGAACGAATACAAAAAGAAAACGGGGTACGGCTGCCCCTGTGCCTTTATTTCGACAGATTACACCTGCTGTCCCGGCGCTTTTGAAGCAAACTCCGACATGTATTTTACGCCGCACCCCGCACTCAATGATGAGTTTATAAACGCAGGTGTTCCGAGTGAAAAAATATTTCCTCTGGGAATCCCGGTAGCTCAAAAGTTTTTAAAGAAAAAAACAAAAAATGCCGCACGGGAGGAGTTGGGGCTTCCCCAAGATAAAAAAATCGTGCTGGTCGGCGGAGGAAGCATGGGGTGCGGGCCTATTGTTAAGCTTGCAGCTCTCTTATCCCGCAGGCTGCCTAACGCCCTTATCATCGTTGCCTGCGGCAGCAACGAACGATTGCTCGAACGCATTGCCCGTTTAGAGCATAACAATATTCTCCCGCTCCCCTACACAAAACAGATGGACCTTTATTTAGATGCTGTTGACCTCTATCTTTCCAAAGCAGGAGGATTGAGCACCACGGAAGCTATCATGAAACAAGTTCCGCTGCTCTACATAGACGCCGTTCCCGGCTGTGAAACAAGAAATATTGATTTTATGGTAGGACAAGGGTTTGCCTCCTCCTCACATACGCCTGAAGAAGCAGCTCATTTAGCTGCTGATATTTTGAAAAATCCCCAAGAAGCACAAAATTGCATTTATTCGTGTCGTACATCACTTCCCGAAAACCCTGCAGAAGCTATCTGCAAACAAGTTTCCGAAACCCTTTGCCAAAATAGCATAAACTCTTAATTTTCTTCTCCTCAATAAAAATCCACCCGCTTCTTTATCATCTTTTTAATGTCCTCCTAATGTGTTATCTTTATGTTGCCGGCAGGCTTACGCTTTTCTCTTAACACATTAGGAGTTTTTTGTCTTCCTCACCGCTTAAGCTCTTTTTACCACACCACTATAGCGTGGTTTTCTTTATGTAACGAGCAAGGCTGCAAACTATTGCAGCCTTGTACTTATTAAAAGATTTTTCCATTAAATCCTTAAAAAAGGTTGACCTTTTGCTCTCTTTTTGATATAATAATTTCCACAGTTTCGAATTTACTTTCGGTTACAACGTACCGAGACGTATCGAAGTGGGGATGTTGCTGAGCACTGCCGGTGGCAGATACAGCGAGGCATAAGGAGTGGCAGCGGTCGAAATTTTTACACGGCAGTGTTAAAAAATTTCGGGCACCGCAACAGGACATAACGGAGCTGACTCGAAATTTCCTAAAACTTAGGCGGTTTCGTCCCCTTGAAATCCTTGATTTATCGGGGATTTCGAAACATTAAAATCGAATATTTTTTCCTGTTCTCTGCTGTAGCTCTCTCGAAATTTTTTTGAATGAGAAAAGTACAGTTCAGAAAATACACGGAGAGTTATCGAAGTGGTCATAACGAGCTCGACTCGAAATACTATTGGTTATTTTTGAGTTCGCCTCTGAAAACCGCTTG
>JAZQMT010000075.1:0-9478 GCA_045543635.1 Oscillospiraceae bacterium
ATGTGAGCATACTAACACTACCGTTGTTGGTAAAGTCGATGCAACCTGCGAGAGCGAGGGTTACACCGGTGACACTGTTTGCTCCGATTGCGGAGAGCCCATTACATCGGGTGAAACCATTTCCGCATTAGGTCACAGCAAGCTTGGTGAAACCGTTAACGCAAAGCACTATTGTGAAAACGAATGCGGCACTGTTCTCTATGATCTTGAAGAGAAACTCGCAACAGGCGAATATGCTCTTGAGTACAATATCAAAACAGACGCTACAATTGTTATTGATTCCAAAGTAACTCTTGACCTCAATGGCAAGACCATTGAGATCACCGAGAAAGACACTGTCGGTGACGGTGTATTCCATGTTATTGCAGGCGGCGAGCTCACCTTAAATGGCGAGGGAACCGTTGCAGCAGCAGGAACCTCCAGCGAATACAAGATGGCAATTTGGGCTGACGGTGGTAAAGTTGTTATCAACGGTGGTACCTACACCAATGATTTCGAAACCGAAGAAACCCAGTTTGACCTTATCTATGTTAAGAATGGCGGAACCATTGAGATCAACAGCGGTATGTTCATTTCTGCAACTCCCAAGTGGACTCTTAACAAACGCGATGACACCGCAGGCACCATCATTGTCAAGGGCGGTACTTTCTACAAGTACGATCCTAATGGCAACTTTACTGAAAATCCCGTTGTTTCTTGGGTAGCAGAGGGTTACGATGTAGTTGCAGACGGCGACTACTACAAAGTAGTAGCTCATGTTTGCGAATTCACCTATGATTCCAAAGTAACCGAGCCTACCTGTAAAGAGCAGGGCTACACCACCTATTTCTGCAAATGCGGTGAGACCAAGGTAGATAATTACACCAATCCTGTTGACCACAAGTATGCAGAAGAGGGAACTGTTGTTGAGCCTACCGAGACTGCTACCGGTTACACCGAGTATGCTTGCGAGTTCGGTTGCGGCACAACCAAGAAAGACAGCTATACCGCTCCTACCAGCGGCAAGCTTGAAAATGTTACTGCAGCACAGGTTGCCGGAACTTACAATATTAAGACAACCTTTAAGGCTCTCGAGGGTGTAACCAACTACATCGTTTACATCTATGACAGCGAAGGCAACAAGGTTATCAATGCTTCTGCAGACGCCGAAAAGGGTGTTACATTGTATGTTGGCAAGCCCGGTGTTTACACCGTAAAAGCTATTGCAGGAATTGACGGTAAATACTTCAAGATAGATGCTGCAGATGCTGTTAAAGTTGAAGTTAAATCTCTCCTGCCCGATGCTCCTGCTGCAGTTATTGACAATATCACCAATACCGGATTTACTGTTAACTGGGAAGCTATTGAAGGCGCTGAAGAATACTTTATAAAGATCAGCGGCAATGGCACAACCATTCACAAGCACACCGCCGCAACCAGCATTAATATTACCTGTCTTGCGGTTGACACCGAGTACACTGTTTCTATCAATGCAAAACTCGGCGTTGGAAAATACACCGGTTATGAAAAAACTACTGTTGCTTCCACCAAACCCTATGCAGTAATCGACATCACTGCAACTCCCGGTGAGAACGGCATCGCACTTGCTTGGGAAGCTGTCGAGGGTACTGCAGATATGTATTGGGTAAAACGCGTTGATGCAGAAGGAAATGTAACCCAGATTGCTGCTACAACCAATACCTCCATTAACGTTAAGAGCATTGATGGCGCTAACAAATTCTACATCATTGCAAGAACACAGGATAGTAATGGTATCAACAGATATGTCACTACTAAATCTGTTAATGCTTAAGTAATTGTTGATTGAAATCACTGTTACGAAAGTAATCCAATAAAAAATCCTCTCCGACATACTTGTCGGAGAGGATTTTTGTTGTTATTTTCTTGTGTTTTTTTGCCCATACTTACAGAAAGTATTGAGCGGACAAATGCTGCATTTTGGGGAGCGGGCAGGGCAGAGATTACGCCCGTGTAAAACGATGCGATGACAAAAATCTCCCGATTCCTCGGGCGGTAGGATCTTTTTCAGCGCAAATTCTATCTTTTTGGGGTCGGTTTCCGAAACTAAACCAATTCGGTTAGCAATTCTTATGCAGTGCGTGTCCACCACAACCGAGGGCTTTCCGTAAACATCGCCAACGATAAGATTGGCAGTCTTTCTCCCGACGCCGGGTAGAGTAATTAGCTCATCAATGCTGTCAGGAACAACGCCGTTATATCGCTTAATTAGCTCAATCGCCATGTTTTTCAGATCGCGTGCCTTTGTTTTGTAAAGACCGCAGGATTTGATACAGTTTTCGATTTCCTCTATATCAGCATTGGCAATAGAGTCTAATGTAGGGAATTTTTTAAATAAAACCTCGGTAACAATATTAACTCTCGCATCGGTGCATTGTGCTGAAAGCCGTGTTGCCATCAAAAGCTCATAAGGCTTGTTGGCAATAAGCGAGCATTTTGCTTGGGGAAATAAATCTTTTAACGCCGCAACCGAAAGGCGCGCAAGTTCTTTTTTGGTCATATAAAAAACCTCTTTTGGATTTGTTAATTCTATTTTATCATAAACTCCAAAAATATCAAATAGTTTTTACGAAACCCTTGCGAAAGAAAGGGAAAAAGTGTATAATGAAAACATATTTATATAGGAGGTTTCTCAAATGTATGAAACTATAATGGATACCATTGGTTTTCTTAAGAAAAACGATCCTGAGCTGTCTGATGCAATGCAGGCAGAGCTTGACAGACAGAGAAGAAATATCGAGCTTATTGCTTCCGAAAATATTGTCTCTCCCGAGGTTATGGCAGCAATGGGCAGCGTGCTCACCAATAAATATGCAGAGGGGTATAGCGGCAAGCGTTACTATGGCGGCTGTGAATGTGTTGATGTTGTTGAAACACTCGCTATTGAGCGTGCGAAAAAGCTCTTTGGAGCAGATGCAGCTAATGTTCAGCCCCATTCGGGTGCACAGGCAAACCTCGCCGTTTATTTTGCTCTGCTCGAGCCGGGCGATACTGTTCTTGGCATGAGTCTTGCAGACGGTGGCCATCTTACCCATGGATCTCCTGTTAACCTTTCGGGAAAATATTATAATTTTGTTTCTTATAGTTTAAATGACGATACGCATACCATTGATTATGATAAGCTCCATGAGCTTGCTCGCGAGTGCAAACCTAAGCTCATTGTTGCAGGCGCAAGTGCATATCCTCGCATTATTGATTTTGAGAGAATTTCTCAGATTGCAAAAGAGGTAGGGGCTTACTTTATGGTCGATATGGCTCATATCGCAGGTCTTGTTGCAGCAGGGCTGCACCCCAATCCCGTTCCTTTTGCAGATGTTGTCACCACTACCACGCATAAGACTTTGCGCGGACCTCGCGGCGGTATGATTCTCTGTAAAGAGGAACTTGCCCAGAAAATGAATAAAGCCGTGTTCCCCGGAATGCAGGGAGGTCCGCTTGAGCATATCATTGCCGCAAAGGCAGTGTGCTTTGGAGAGGCTTTGAAACCGGAATTTAAAGAGTATCAGAAAAAGATTGTTGAAAATGCTGCAGCTCTCGCAAAGGCACTGCTTGAAAAAGGCTTCGACCTTGTCTCAGGCGGCACCGATAACCACCTCATGCTGGTTGACCTCCGCAAAATGAATGTTACCGGTAAAGAGCTTGAAAAACGCCTTGATGAGGTTTATATCACCGTTAATAAAAATGCTATCCCCAATGACCCTCAGAGCCCCTTTGTTACAAGCGGTATCCGTATCGGTACTCCCGCTGTCACCAGCCGCGGAATGCAGCCTGAGGATATGGAGGTTATTGCCGATTGCATTTATAAGGCTTGCGTCGATTTTGAAAATGAAGCTGATAATATTCGCGCAAAAGTCAACGCTCTCTGTGCAAAATATCCGCTCTACGAATAAGCTTTAACGATTTTAAGGAAGGGAAGTGAAACCGTTGTCCAACGTGCCTCTCGCCGATTTTATAAGACCTCAAACATTGGACCAAGTGGTCGGACAAAAACACTTGCTCTCTGAGGGTAGAGTGCTTCGCAATATCATAGAGTCGGGAAAAATTCCCAATATGATTTTTTACGGGCCGAGCGGTGTCGGAAAAACAACAGTCGCTTCCATTATAGCAAGGCAGACCAATAAAAGGCTGTATAAATTAAACGGTACCAATGCATCCGTCAGCGATATTAAGGATATTGTTTCCGGTCTTGATGGGTTTGACTCGCAAGAAGGTGTTCTTCTCTACCTCGATGAAATTCAGTATCTCAATAAAAAACAGCAGCAATCCCTTTTAGAATATATTGAGAACGGAAAGATAACTCTTATCGCTTCCACTACCGAAAACCCCTATTTTTATGTTTATAATGCGGTTTTGAGCCGTAGCACTGTTTTTGAATTTAAACCGGTTACTCCCCAAGATGTAGAAGAGGCAGTGCAGCGTGCGTTTAAAATGGTGGGAGAAAGGCTTGCGGTGTCGGTTAAACCTGAGGATGGTGTTGTGCCGTTTGTCGCACGCAAATGCGGCGGAGATGTTCGTAAAGCTATAAACTGTGTCGAACTTTCCACCCTTGCGGCTCCTGTTTCCAAAGAGGGCGAAATTTTAATTTCGCTTGAATCGGTGAAAGAACTTTGCCAGCGCAGCAGTATGAAATACGATAGGGATGGGGACGAGCATTTTGACATCCTCTCCGCTTTCCATAAGTCTATCAGAGGCTCGGATGAAAATGCCGCCCTGCATTACCTTGCAAGGCTGCTTACGGCAGGGGACATGCTCTCTCCTTGCCGCCGCCTTTTGGCTATTGCAAGCGAGGATGTCGGGCTTGCCTATCCGCAGGCAGTTTCCATCGTTAAAAGCTGCGTCGATAGCGCTCTGCAGTTAGGGCTGCCTGAAGCACGCCTGCCCTTGGCACAGGCTGCAATTCTGCTTGCTACTGCCCCTAAATCTAACTCCGTTGTCTGTGCGATAGATGCCGCTATGGCAGATGTTTCGTCTGGAAATGCTGTTGATATTCCTTCCCACTTGCGAGATTCGCATTATGCCGGCGCACAAAAGCTTGAACATGGTATCGGTTATAAATATCCCCATGAATTTGAAAATCACTATATCCGCCAACAGTATCTCCCTGATCGGCTCAAGGATAAAAAATATTATCAGTTCGGGGATAATAAAAACGAACAGGCAGCTAAAAAATATTGGAGCGAAATAAAGAAATAGGAAACACCGCGTATCTATGGATACGCGGTGTTTTTCTATCGGTTAACGTATTTATGTGCTTTTCTTATAACCTGCGCAAGCGGCCAGACCAAAAACCCCATCGCAAAATTAGAAATTCCGTGAAGCACATCATAGGGAATTCCTGCAATGAGCCATGTAATGGTCTGCTCCAAGCTATAATGAAATATAATGGCTTGAAACGGGGCGTAGAGTATTCCGTATAAAAATCCGTGTAAAGCACAGATAATCGGATAAACAATGTATCCCAGCCATTTCGGAATGTTTTTGGGGATAAGCATCGCCACTGCCCATAGAATAGTCCATAAATAAAGATAAGGCACCCACCAAATGCTAAACCCCGCCCATAATCCCGATAAAAAAACAAAAACATATATGGGAATAAGGGCTTTTGCCCGATATACCACCGTAAATAAAACGGTGAACATAGCAAGCGGATGTACATTCGGCAAAATTTCTGCAAGATATTTTGATGCAACCATCATGGCACCATATATGCTGAAAAGTGCAAGCTCAAAAACCGATATTCGTGTCTTATTTTGCATAAGTTAGTTCGTATTTCTCTCCGTCAGCAATAGGTGTGCTGCTGGCTCCTGTCATAAGTGCTTCGCCGCCCTTGGAAAGGCTCCAGTAGGACTGATTAACATCGTAATCAGCTAAAATTCCGTTTACTTTCTTGATGTAAAGCCCGTACTGGTCATTGCTTCCTTCAACCAGCTTGTGCTCAAGCAGCGCTTCGGCAAGGTTCTCCTTGTTGGTTTTGATTGTAAAGGTAATAGACTTGTCACCTGCTTTTACCTCTACCTGAACGGTTTTTGCTCCCTCGCCAAAACTTTTGTCCTCGGTGTAGGTTGCGTTTTGCCAAAGTCCCTCGTCCTTTGCCTTGTCAGAGGCAACGATGGAGGAGGTGAGAGGAGCCTCCTTTTGGGCGCATGCTGTCATGGCAAAAACCGAGAAAACAGCAAGAATGGCAATTGCGATTGAAAAGAGCTTTTTGGTTGTTTGAAGTTTCATTTTTAAAACTTCTCCTTTCTTTTTTTAGACCGTTCGGATAAAAAATAAAACACTCCCCACAAGCCGAGTAGCCCGAGAGAAGTGTAGGATAAAAAAGACAAAAGCCTATTTCAAACACACACATCCCCATTGCCCGGGAGTGGTTTACAGTGCACGAAACGATAAGCATTCCGACTTGACGGCGTGAAAACAAATCACCCGAGATACGGCAATGGCTGTTGTGGCGGAGTCTAACCGCACTTCCCTTATCCCCCAACGCATTGAAAAAGAAAAAACAAAGCGCCGAGTTGCTCATTTAAAATGAACCGAGTCGCGTTTTATTCGATTGTGTCGAAGATAGTATAACATATCATTTATAAGATTTCAAGAGTTATTATCATATGGCAAAAGCATTTTGAATACAAATGAAAAGAAAGGGGAGCGGGGCGTGAGTAGAATAACCGAGCTAATGGAAAAGGATGTTATCAGCCTTGAGGATGGCCAAAGCCTCGGCAGAGTTTGCGATGCCGAAATAGAGATTTGCGACCAGAGAGTGTGTGCGCTTGTTATATTTGGCAGACTTCGTTGCTTTGGGTTGCTTGGCAGAGAGGACGATATTATTATTAAATGGGAGGATATTGAGCTGATTGGAGAGGACACCATACTGGTGAAAAAAGCGTGCGGCACAAGTCAGCGCCGCCCAAAGAAAAAAAGGAGGATTTTCTAAAAAATGGATAATACCGGATATGTTTTTAAGGAAGAATTTTTGGAAGAGCAATCCCTGCAGCAGGATGCACTTGAAAACGAAGAAAAAACCAGCCGCTCAGAAGGATGCCTGCGTTTGGTTTTTATACAAACCGTTGTCTGTGTTATGCTTGTGGTTTCGGCGCTCGCATTGCATCTGCTTGCGCCAAAATCATATGACCGATTAAAAGCAGGATACACCGCCGCCACAACACAAGCGGATGTTACCTTTTCGGATATAAAGGTTTTGTTTGGAAAAATCGGAGCTTTTCTTTTTTCTCAGCCAAAAGAGGAAAACGGACAAACCTCGTCTGATATAGCTTATGACGAAAACAGCACTCCTGCACAAACCGAGAATGAAACGGTAAGCTCCTCTATTGCACAAAAGGAAAGGGGCGGAGCAGGCGGCGAGGATGAGCAAATAAAACAGCTCCCTGAGTCTGTCACCCAAAACGCCTATGTCCTTACAACTTCGATTTCAGCGCCCGCTTGCGGGAGCGTTACCTCGCAGTTTGGCTGGCGTATCCACCCGATTACAGGGAAACAAGGCTTTCATACAGGGATTGATATTGCCGCACCGCTGGGCACTCCCATAACCGCCGCTTTTAGCGGCACAATAGCCGAGTGCGGAAAAAATGAAGCTTACGGAAACTATATCATAATGCGCCATTCGGAGGGACTTTACACCTTCTATGGACACTGTGATAGCTTAAAGGCAAGTGAGGGAATGCACATTCGCAGCGGCGAGGTGATAGCCTATATGGGAACCACAGGCTACTCCACAGGTCCCCACCTGCATTTTGAAATACGCATCGGCGGTAAACGCGTTGACCCCGCCTATGTTTTAAAAGGGATAGAGAATATTGAGTTTTAAATTTTTCGGAGTCAGAATAGAAGTAAGCTTTCTGCTGATAGCTATGCTGGCTCTGTTTTCTTTCTATGATAAAACAGGCATAGCTTTTTGCGCTATCACGGCAGCACTTTTGCATGAATGTGGGCATGTGGCGGCAGCAGCGCTCAGTGCCTGCCAAATAAAAGAACTGAGCTTTCAACCGTTTGGTATCAAAATGCGGCTGAAAAAACCGCTTTCGCTTCTTGATACAAAAAGAAAACTGCTTGTGCTTTCTGCCGGCTGTGCTGTAAATTTTGTCTGCTTTTTTCTGCTGCTTGCTTTGAATAGAAAACCTACAAATACAGCGCTCGTTCACCTGATAACCGCCCTTTTTAATCTCCTGCCCGCCGGCACGCTCGATGGCGGCAGAATTTTGTTAGAGCTGCTTTCCCTGCGCTGTCCAGGTAATAGGGCAGAGCAAATTTGCGATATTATATCGCTCCTTTCTGCCGCCGCTCTTTTTGTTTTGGGAAGTATTGTACTTGTAAAAACAGGCTATAACATAAGCCTTATGATAACGGCCGCATATTTGTTTGTGTTAGTAATTTTTAGACAAAAAAAGAAGTTGTTTTTAGATAAATAATTGAAATAAACCTTGTAAATAAAGGAAAAATATGGTAGAATATAATCGAAATATAGCTTCTGCTGTATAAAAAATGCTCGATAGGGTGTGGACTGAAAATGCTTTCGTTGTATTTAACCTTTATTGATGAGGAAGAAGATAAAAAGCTGTTTGAAGAGGTTGTTTTATCCTTTAGAAAACAGTTGATTGCTTATGTTATGTCTATGCATAATAATAGGGAAGATGCTGAGGATATTGTTCATGATGTTTTCCTTTGTATGGCATCAAAGCATATGGATGTTGTCAGAAAATTAAGATGTAAAACCGATATGCGTAACTATCTGATGAGAGCCGCGAAAAACACCATGCTGAACATGTTCAAAAAGAAAGAGCATGAACAGTTTTCTCTCGATACCGTAACCGAATATAATATTGATGATTATAGAGAATTATCGGATAACACTTTTCTTGAAACCATTTATACTAAAATTGAGTATAATGATTTAGTCAAAGCAATCGTATCGTTGCCCGAAAAATATCGCGACGTGTTGTATTATCATTTTGTACTGGATTTAACCGTTGCCAAAACAGCAAAGATACTCGACCGCTCAATGGCGACAACCAAAAAGCAGTTGGTTGTCGGTAAAAAGGAACTCTTAAAGCTGTGCAATAAAGGAGTTGATAAGAATGGCAATGACTAAACTTGAATTCGATAAAGCATTCAGAGAGGCTGTGTCTTTGGAGTTCGCTCATATTCCTACCGATGAAAACAGCATTGATTACACCTTTTCCGAAAAATTTAATAAGAGAATGGAAAAGCTGATAAAATCGCAAAAGAGAGTTTCTTGGAAGCTTGTTAACAGCGTGGCAAAGCGCGTCGCTGTTGCATGTATTATTGTGCTCACCATGCTTACAACAGCCTGCAGTGTGAAAGTCATTCGCGAACCGATCGTTCAATTCTTTACCGAGATTTACGAAACCTTTGCGCAGTATTTCTTTGTAGGCAGCACTACCGATGCCATAACCCATGTGTATACCATAAAAGAGTTACCCGAAGG
>JAZQMT010000076.1:0-26551 GCA_045543635.1 Oscillospiraceae bacterium
AGCCCCAGCTTTACCGTCCATCCAATAGTCGCAACCGCGCCGTAATCTTTAGTTCGCTTGGCAATATTACTGGTACCCTTTGCAGTATCGCAGCCCGAGAAAATCATTAGCTTTACTTTTCCTCCACCAACATAATTTGCGGGATTAATATAATTGTGCAAATTTGAATTATCTGATACCACAAATTTATAACTACCTTGCTGTTGAAGCGAGTTAAAATACATTCCATCATCAGTACCATGTCCCGACAAAAACACTATATCACTTGATAAAAGTTTGGTACCGTTATATGATGCCGTCATTTTAGAAACGTTTGGATTGCATGTGTAACGAGATAACTATCCCGCCAATGCATAATAATCACATGCTTTCAACGCATCTCTTGAAGTATCAATGTCTCCTTCGCCATAATTGCACCCCACTGAAAAAGCCATATTTCCTGCGGCAGACACAGAAAAGTTACAAACGCACGACAATAGTAAGCATATTATAACAATCGTTGATAATATTTTCTTTGTAATTCTTGATTTTTTTATAAATACACTTCCTTATTTACAATATTCTAACAAATTTTGATAAACATCGTTAGGAACAACAAAATATACATTCGTACTTTCTGCTGAATTTATAGACATCCAAGATATTCCTTGATGCTGAGCCTCTAAATTTATATGTAAATCTTGCGATATATAAATTACCGCCTCGGCCAATGATCTAAGGTTAAATCTCTTTGGGGTCCATTTTTCAAGCCTAAGCTCAGCTATAAACTTTTTAATTTCATTAGAATCATTTATAGTTTTATCTGGCTGTAATTTTACAGCAACCTCATCGAATCTTTGAAATCCCACTCCCCTCAAACCTGTCCCCTTAGCATCATAAAAGCGAATTATATCTGTATCGGTATTTTTTACTTTATTCATCAGCCTGTCAGCTCTTTCCATTCCCTCCGAAGTCAAATCCTCGAGGTGCTCAATAGAAATCGAAGGTGTCTGCTCATTGGTTTCAGAAACTTTTGATGACGGCGTACTCGATATTTCCGGCTCTGTTTCTATCTTGGAGATAACACTACCGTTTGGTAGGCTACTTTCCTCTGTTCCCTTAATTGATGCGGTCGAAGATGTTTCCACAGTAAGCACAGAAGATTCATTTGTAGTTTTGATAGAATTACATGAAGAAAAGATAAGTGATAAAGACAGTAAAATAGGCAATAATACCGCTATTCTTTTAAGTTTCAATTAAATCATCTCCTATATAAAATTCTACTAAGCAAAAATAATAAACATTGGACTCACCCTCTTTTATGTGTATTTTCTATGATCTCATAGTATCACATCCATTTGCATTTGTCAACAATATATTTTAGTGTATAGTATTGACACAAGTATATATTATAGATATAATATAAAAAACATAAAAATTTCTGAAGAAATGAGTGGCGAACGAATGGCTCTGTCTGAAGGAATTAAGCGGGGAACAGTTGAACTGCTGATATTAACCCTGCTTAGTAAAGGCGATATGTATGGCTATCAGTTATCTCAGGAGCTTGCTAAGCAAAGCAGGGGATTATATACTCTGCAGGAAAGTTCTATGTATCCAACCCTATATCGTTTGGTAGAGAAGAATCTCATAACGGACAGGCAAGAAAAGGTTGGAAAAAGGAGAATAAGGGTCTACTATCATCTGGAGGAGTCGGGTAGAGAGTATCTTTCTAATATCAGAAAAGAATATCTATCGTTATGCCGAGGTGTTTTTCATATCTTAAACATTGACAGCATTGATGAGCTGGGGGGATAAGCATGGTTACTCAAAAAGAACTCAATAAGTATTTCAGCCAAGTAAAGCAAAATTGCCCGCGCGAATATCGAACCAAAATGATGCCTGTTATAAAAGGAAATGTTCTGGATTATTTAGAAGAAAATCCTAATTGTAGTATGAGTGATGTCAATGCACAATTCGGCGCTCCCGAAAAATTTGCATCAGAATATATTATGGCAATGGATGATGCAGAAAAATGCAAAATTCTGAGAACATCTAAATTTATTAAAAGAGTTGTTATAATAGGAGTAACAGTTGTAGTCTTAATAATAGCTGTAACAGCAGCATTTATCATTATCGATAATTCTCATACAGCAGCATATTATTACCATTATGAAATAACAGAGTAGGGTGCCAATTATGAAAAAGATTTTAACTTGTTTTACAACAATAATTATTTTGATCATGATATTATCCTCAACCTTGTTACATACTCAGGCTGCAAATCCAATTGAGCTTGATGCCACAAATGTCGTCTGCCAAACAATGGAGTATTTTGAAGACGGGAGCTACATTACAATCATTGTTACTGAACATGTTTCAGCTACGCCTCGAGCAACAACTTATACAAAAACAGGAAGCAAGCATTATGTTATGAGAAATAAGGATGGAGATGAACTTTGGCGTTTCACTGTTAATGGTACATTTTCAGTAAATTCAGGTGTTAGTGCTACCTGCGCGAAATCTACATATACTATAAAAATTACCGAAGATGCTTGGCAGAATGATTCTGCATCCGCATCTAAATCCGGAAACCAGGCAACAGGAAAGGCAACATTTATAAAAAAATTGTTGTTTATTACTACAGATACACGAAATTGCAGCGTGATTTTAAGCTGTGACAAAAACGGAAACCTATCATAAGTCAAAAACCTCGCTTAAACATAAACCGTCCTAAATTGTGAATTGGCACAGTTTAGGACGGTTTATATTAAAAAACATTATTTGTAAATTGTTTCTCATATGTAAAATATCCTTATTTTTCCTTTACAAAGGGGCATACTTTTGGTATAATATCCTATACGAACATGCTGTGACAGCCTAGTCACTATATAAAAAAGAACGGAGCAGATAACATGAAAAAATTTAAATTGTTGACTAAAATTTTAGCAGCAGCTCTCGCTGCAGCAACCATTTTTTGCTGCACTTCCTGCAAGGACACTACATGGGCAGTAAAAGCAGGAGACGATACTCTGCCTGCCGGCGTATACCTCGGATTTTTATTAGACGCATATTATTCTGCAGCAAACTCAGCTTCCAGTAGCAATACCGATCTCTTTTCTCAGAAGATCGAAGGGGTTGATGCTGCAGATTATATCAAAAATATTGCAATGGAAAACAGCAAGAAGTACATTACTGTTGAGCGTTTGTTTGAAAAATACGAGCTTTCCTTCACCGAAGACGAAACCAAGGAATTTAACGATCTTGTTGACAGCTATTGGGGCAGCATCGGTTCCCTTTACGAGGAAAACGGATGCGGCAAACAGTCTTTCAGCAAAATGCTGTTAATGGATGAGAAATACAACAAAATTTTTAATTACTATTACAGCGAAAAAGGTAAGGAGCCGGTTTCGGAAGAAGACCGCAAGGAGTATTTCACCGAAAACTATGCTAAAATCAAATATATTAATATCCAATATTCTGCGCATTTTGATGGTGTTTCCTCCTCTGCCGATGCAACCGACAAGCAGAAAAATGAGCTTAAGGCTCTCGCTGAGAAATATGTTTCCCGCTTAAAGGATGGGGAAAACATCGACAAGCTCATCGCCGAAGAAGAGGCTTTCTCGGCTGAGAAAACCGAGACCGAAGAAGACCATGACCATGACCACGAGCATGAAGAAGAGCAAGAAGTTGCCTACACCTTCCTTACAAAGGACACTGCTGACGAGCCCGATGCTTTTAACGCCGCAGTTTTTGCAGCAAAAACCGCTACTCCCACAATGAAAGAAAACTCCACCTACGGTTATTATGTTTTTGTCCGCTATAAGACCGATGCAGAAACCGAAGATTATACCGAGCGTGCAGAGGGCGTTCTTTCCAACATGAAACAGGAAGACTTTACCGAAATTGTTGAAAAAGCAATTAAGGAAATTAAATTTACTGAAAACAAATCTGCTGTTAAACGCTTTAAACCCCAAAATATTACTATAAATATGTAAGCATTATCCGAGAAGGAGATTTTCTTATGGGACTTTTAAATGCCCTGTTCGGCTCATACAGCCAAAGAGAACTAAAGCGCATTAAACCTATTATGGAAAAGGTTTGTTCGCTTGACGAAAAATATACTGCCATGTCTGACAGTGAGCTTATCGGCATGACCGCTCAGCTCAAAGGCCGCCTTGCTGCCGGTGAGACTACGGATGATATTCTGCCCGATGCCTTTGCGGTTTGCCGAGAGGCTGCCTGGCGCGTGCTGGGAATGAAACATTATCCCGTTCAAATCATCGGTGGAATTGTTCTGCATCAGGGCAGAATCAGCGAAATGAAGACCGGTGAGGGTAAAACTCTGGTTGCTACCCTGCCCGCATATCTCAACGCGCTGACAGGTGAGGGTGTGCACATCGTTACCGTTAACGATTATCTTGCAGAGCGTGACTCGCAGTGGATGGGAAAGGTTTTCCGTTTCCTCGGGCTTTCGGTCGGTCTTATCGTACACGGGCTTAACAATGACGAACGGCGTGCTGCATATAATGCTGACATCACCTATGGAACCAACAATGAATTTGGTTTTGACTACCTGCGTGACAATATGGTGATTTATAAAGACCACAAGGTACAGCGTCCGTTCTATTACGCTATTGTTGACGAAGTGGACTCTATTTTGATCGACGAAGCAAGAACCCCGCTTATCATTTCAGGTCAGGGCGATAAATCTACCGACCTTTATCAGACCGCCGATATTTTTGCCAAACGCCTTATTCGAACCAAAGTAAAAGAGCTTTCCGATTCCGAAACACATGAGGATATTGAGGGTGACTATATTGTAGATGAAAAGGCAAAAACTGCCACCCTTACCCCTTCGGGTATTGCCAAGGCGGAAGCGTTTTTCAAGGTCGAAAACCTCATGGACGCCGAAAATCTTACGCTCTTACACCACATAAATCAAGCTATTCGCGCCAACGGTATTATGAAAAACGAGGTAGACTATGTCGTGAAGGACGGCGAGGTCATCATCGTTGATGAATTTACCGGGCGCTTAATGCTCGGCCGCCGCTACAATGAAGGCTTGCATCAGGCCATTGAGGCAAAAGAGGGTGTTAAGGTCGAGCGTGAATCCAAAACGCTTGCAAACATTACCTTCCAGAATTATTTCCGTCTTTACAAAAAGCTTGCAGGAATGACCGGTACTGCACTTACCGAAGAATCCGAATTTCGCGAGATATATAATCTTGATGTTGTTGAGATACCAACCAACAAGCCGCTTATCAGAAATGACCACCCTGATGTTGTTTACAAAACAGAAGCCGCAAAATTTGCTGCTGTTATTGACCAGATCGTCGAATGTCATCAAAAGGGTCAGCCTGTTCTGGTAGGTACCATATCCATCGAAAAATCTGAGTATCTTTCCACTCTGCTTCGCCGCCGCGGCATTAAACATGAAGTGCTCAACGCAAAGTATCATGACAAGGAAGCTGAAATCGTTGCTCAGGCAGGTAAGCTCGGTGCTGTTACCATTGCTACCAACATGGCAGGTCGCGGAACCGACATTATGCTGGGTGGTAACGCCGAGTATCTAGCCAAGGCTGAGATGCGCCGAATGGGTATTCCCGAGATCCTTATCGCAGAGGCGACAGGCTTTAACGAAACCGATGATAAAAATATTCTTGATGCACGCGAAACATTCCGCACATTGGAAGAAAAGTATAAACACACTATCCGTGAGGAGGCAGACCGTGTTCGCGAGGCGGGAGGTTTGTTTATTCTCGGAACAGAGCGTCATGAATCTCGCCGTATTGACAATCAGCTGCGCGGGCGCGCGGGCCGTCAGGGCGATCCGGGTGCTACTCGTTTTTACCTTTCGTTGGAGGACGATTTGATGCGTCTCTTCGGCGGTGCGCGTATCGACTCGCTCATGACCACCCTTAAGATAGATGAAACAATTCCTATCGAGACCCGCCTGCTTTCCAATGTTATTGAAAGCTCCCAGCGAAAGGTCGAGAGCAGAAACTTCTCTATCCGCAAAAGCGTTCTGAATTTTGATGATGTTATGAACCGCCAGCGCGAAATTATTTACGGTCAACGCGCCAAGGTGTTAAACGGAGAGAACCTGCATGACAGTATCGTGAACATGATCCGTGAGTCTATTGCCGGTAATGTTGATGTGTTTCTCGGAAACACGGACATCCATGACAACTGGAATTTGGACGGACTGCGCGACTATTACAGAGGATTTCTCACCGATGACAATGATTTGGTTTTCACTGCAGAGGAGCTTGGTAACACCTCTAAAGAGGAAATTTTCGACAAGCTTTATGAGCGTGCCATGGCTATTTATGACGAGCGCGAAAAGCTTTTAGGAAGCGAGCTTATGCGCGAGCTTGAGCGTGTTATTTTACTTCGAACCGTTGATTCCAAATGGATGGACCATATCGACGCTATGGAGGAATTAAAGCGCGGGATCCATCTGCGTTCATATGGACAGCATGACCCTGTTGTGGAATATCGCAAAGAGGGCTTTGACATGTTTGATGAGATGGTTTCATCCATTCGCGAGGACACCTCGCGCCTTGTTTTGACCATTCAGATAAAACAGAATGAGACCATTGAACGCAAGCAGGTTGCAAAACCCACCTCTGCTATCCACGGGGAAAGCGACGGAACGGTTAAAAAACGCCCCGTTCGCAAGGTGCAAAAAATAGGACGAAACGATCCCTGCCCCTGCGGCAGCGGCAAGAAGTACAAAAACTGCTGTCTTTTAAAAGAAGGGCAAAGCGAATAACAACAAAATCTCCAAATATGAGTAGTTATCCATAAGATTAGTTTAGGCAGACTTGCTAAAGCAAGTCTCCCTTTCCTTTACGGTTATTGCAAAAATACCCTCTCTAATCCCAACACATAAAGCAAGGAATTTTTCTATCTCTTTTTCCTTTTAAAAAGACGCTGCCAAAAATTTCTTTTTTCGGGATCGGTTATTTCAATCACCCTTTGATAGACTGCATAGTGAGTGCGGGTGAGCTTTCTGTCCAAATGATAGCAGCCGAAATACCAGTTTTGGTATTTCACCGTCAGCATAATTTCGTCAAGAAGTTTTCCTAAGCGGTTTGCCTCCTTGTCCTCGCCTATGATAGCTGTTCTGAGTTTATGCGGAGCGTCATGAGTGACAATAAAATCAACCGCCTTACGCGCCTTTATCTTGTTGCGCGCCGCTTCTATTTGCTCTGTTGAGGGAAGCTCAGAAGGCCACCAGCTGACCCCCTCTTTTCGAAATTCTATATCCTCGCTTTGACCGCCGCCGAGGGCGAAAATGCTCTTGCCCTCTATCTCATAAATTTCTCCGCGCATAAGCTGTTTTAAATTTCCGCCGAGGTCTCGCACGATGCCGCCGCAATATTCGGCAGTGGGATAGTTTGCAAGCAGATCATGATTTTCATGCGTTCCGTCTAAAAACAGAACCTGAAACCTGCGATTTCTGATAAATTCGAGGTTTTTCTCTTCTTGCTCACCGCCCTGCCAAATAAATCCAAAATCCCCCAGAACGATAAGTGTGTCCTCTGCGCGCAGTTTTTTGAGCGCACGCTCGGAAAATCGCTCAATATCACCGTGCATATCGCCGGTTACATAAATCACAAAAACCAGACCCTTTCAAAAAAATTTGCACTCTTTACTACTTTTTGCTTTTTTCTCTTTATTTTGCAAACAGATTATGCTACAATAGGTATCATAGCATAAATACTTTATGATTATTATACACGCAAGGGAGGGATTTGTCCATGAAAAAAATCATTTCATGTCTTATTTTAGTTGTTACTTTATCAATTTGTTTATTCTCTATCCCCTCCGCAGCAGCATATTCTCCCGGTTTTGATGTTACAGCCAAAGGTGTCTACCTTGTTAACCTTGACACCGACACTGTCCTTTATGAGAAAAATAAGGATGAAAAGCTTTATCCTGCTTCCCTCACTAAAATTATGACCTCGCTGCTCTTGGTTGAGATGGTTCCTGACCTTGACAATACCGTTATTACAGCCAAAGCCGCAATTTTGGGAAGTTTTTCAACCATGAATGTGTCCCTTGCGGGAATTCTTGCCGGAGAACAGCTGACAGCGCGCGAGCTTTTATACTGTATGCTGCTGCAATCGGGCAACGAAGCCGCCGCAATCGTTGCCGATTATTTAGGAGATCAAAGCATCAATAACTTTGTTGATATGATGAATGCCCGCGCAAAACAGCTCGGTGCAGTGAACACCCACTTTGTAAATCCGCACGGACTGCATGATGACGATCACTACACCACAGCATATGATATTTATTTGATTGCGCGCGAGGCTTTAAAGCACGATGAGATTATCGAAATTGCTTCGACCTACAGCTATCAGCTGCGTGAGACAAACAAAAGACCGCCGGAATGGCTTGTCAGCACCAACAAAATGATGCAGCGCGGCTCTTCCTACTATCGTTCCTACATCAAAGGCCTGAAAACCGGAACCACCACACCTGCCGGCCGCTGTTTTACCGCTTATGCCGAAAAAAACGGTTACCATTATCTCTCGGTTATGATAGGGGCCGCATATAAGGACGAGAACGGTGAAATTTACAGCGAAAACTATGCCTTTGCGGAAACAGCAAAGCTTCTGGACTGGGCATTTGAAAAATTCTCACTTAAAACACTGCTTCCCTCAGACCAAAGCTGTGCACAAATACCGCTGCGCCTCTGCTCCGAGCGTGATTCTCTCTTGCTTTATCCTGCCGAAAAGATTGTGGCGCTTATTCCCGACGAAATAGATCCCTCCAGTGTTCAGGTTATTCCTCACACCAATACCTACGCGCAGGCGCCCGTTAAGAAGGGTGATGTGTTGGGATATGTTGAGGTAAAGCTTGCTGACGAGGTTATGGGAACGGCAGACCTTATTGCAGGCGATGAAATAGAGCGTAATGAGTTTCTCTATGTGGGGCATTTGTTCAAAACCATTTTCACTTCTATTTGGATAAAGCTTGCGGTTGTGCTGCTTATTCTGTTTGCTCTGATTTATGTTCTTCTTATCATAAGACAGGAGATAAATGCCCAGCGCTACCGCAGTATTATAAAAAAACGCAGATTTTAGATAACCAGTCCTAAAAGCATCATTTCATAAAGTCTTGCAAAAATGGGCGAAAGCTCGCTTATCGGCAGAGGATTTTTTCCTCTGCCGATTTCTATTGTAAATCCGGGACAGTTAAATTCACTGATAAACCAATCCTTAAACCCGCCATGACTTGCAAGCCCGCCTTGTGTTTCGAGACTATACCCGCTTGACTTGGCGAGCATTTGTGCCATGCTTTCTGCCCCTGCAGGAATTTTATCACCGTAACGATAAAATATCTCCTCACCCTGCGAGTGAAAGGCATACACACGGCTTGCCGAAAAACTGCGGCACAGCCCGACCATTGCCCGTGTTTCGGGCTCACTGTGCGGTTTAAATCCGCCAAACCGCCGTACTGCAGGCCCTGTTATACCGGCCGCCTGCTCCATCCGGCGAAGTGCGGCGTGTCCCGCGTTAAAATTATGGTTTAAATCAACCCCTCGGATGTTTGCGTTCCAAAGCTTATAATCCCCGCCGCTTATTCTTTCAACAAGCTGGGTAAATTTACCCGCTGAAGCCCCGTGAGTAAGTGCAAGCTCCACTCCATCGGGATTAGTACAGGGAACAATAACAACGCCGCGCCGCTCAAGCGCGCTTTTAAGTTCACTGCTTTCCGAAAGTGTTCGGCACAGTTCCTCTGAAAAGCGGACTAACAGACTTTGTGTGAGCCATTCCTGTGCGTGAAAAGCCGCCGCATACACTACCGGGCAGTTCATATTTCCCAGAAAAAGGGCATATAACTTTCTGCCCTGTACCGATCTTCCCACCGAACCGAGCTTTAAAAAAGGGTAACGCTTTTTAAGGGTAAAAAGTTTTTTTAAATAATTTGTATAAAACGGAGGTGTCCGATAAAAACAGTCTCTCACAGTTCTTCCTCTTTTCCTTTTACTGTAGGCACAAGCGAAAGATACAAAAACAGCATCGCATCTGATATTTCATCCGAACGCTGCGGAGAAAGGCTGCTGATCCTTTGCTCGACCAGTCGCTTGAGTTTTGTTTTTTCAGGCTGTTTATCCTTTGCAAACAAAGGTTTTAAATGACAAAGCTCCCGTTTTGCCCTACCAAGGCTCTCATCGGTGTGCCCACTGCTAAGCAGACTTCTTGACAGCGCAATAAGACACCTACCGCAAACAAGCCCTCGTTCTCTATCCCGCTCGCAAGCGGCAGGTGCATCAAAAAGTTTTTCGTAGCAAGCAAGCTGATGCTCATAATTTGTCTGCAGTACACTTTGGCTGCCGTTTGTTTCTAAACTTTGGGAGAGCTCCCAAAACATATGCTGTAAAAGTTCGATTTGTGTCATCTTATCCCCGTCTTTCCTTTTTTTCTCCGTCATATTAACACTATGCAAAAACACCTTTATTTAGAATGGTGAGCAGGCACAATATTTTGTCAAATCACGGCGAAAAACAATTTCTTTCCTCTTGAAAACGTGCACACTTTGCGCTATAATATAAAATAAGAAAAAACCGCCCTTTCTGGGTGGAAAAAGGTGAATAAAAATGAAAAAAATCACTGCATTTATTTTATTTGTTGTTTGTTTAATGGTTTTTGTATCCTGCGGAGAAAATGAGCAGGGTGCTTCTTCTATTCTTGCTGAGTCAGAAAGCAGTAGCTCTATTAAGGCGGAGAAAGAAGAAACGCTTGCCATAGATCCTCTGACTGGGGAACACACGCTCGCGCTTTCGGCAGCAAATAAGCGTCCTGTTGCAATCATGATAAACAATATCAAGATTTCTCTGCCGCAACGCGGAATTTCTGAGGCAAGCATTATATACGAAGCGCTTGCAGAGGGCGGAATAACAAGGCTTTTGGCAGTTTTCCCCGACTTAAATAAAATTCCTGATGTCGGCTCTGTCCGCTCGGCGCGGCACTACTATCTCTCGCTTGCTAACGCGCATGATGCAATTTTTGTTCACTTCGGCGGAAGCAGTTATGTTCTCAATTACATCCGCAATAACGGCGTTAAGACCATCAATTTCTTAAGCTCCTCCGGCTCTTACCGTGATCAGAACCGCGTAGGCAAAATCCCCATTGAGCACACCGCTTTTACCTCGGGCAGCCGCTTGAAAACTGCTATTTCAAACAAAGGCATCTCTACCGGAGGCAATATTAGTAACGCCTACAAGTTTGGTGATAACACCGCTACCATGGCTATCGGCAACACCGCAAACAGCATTACCGTTCCCTTCTCTTCCTACACCAAGGCAACCTTTACATACAATGCCGCTACCGGAAAATACGAAAAGGGGCAGTTTAATGCCGCACATATTGACGAAGCTACCGGCAAGGCTCTTGAATTTACCAATGTTTTTATTCTGAAAACCTCAATAAGCCTTATGAATGCTAATTCCTCTGCCAATTACATTGATGTTGACCTCTCCTCGGGAGACGGGTATTACGCCTGTAACGGAAAAATCATTCCTATCAGCTGGAAAAAAGGCGGCATCAATAACCAAATGAAATACTACACGACCGATGGTAAGGAGCTTACCGTTTCAACAGGGAAATCCTATGTCGGCATTATTTCGAGGGACACCAACGTAACCTATTCCGAATAAATACCCGAAAAGGAAGTATGCTACTATGTTATACATTATTGACACCGCAAATTTAGAAGAAATCCGCAAATGCATTGAATATTATCCCGTTGCAGGTGTTACCACCAATCCTACCATCATTTCCAAGGAGCACACCGATTTTATAAAGCTTATTTGCAATATTCGTGAAATTATCGGCCCTGATAAAATGTTCCATATTCAGGTAACTGCAGATACTGCCGAGGGCATCATTAAAGAAGCCTCGCTTCTGCGAAACGCTGTGGGCGGAGATTTTTATGTTAAAATTCCTATTTCACGCGAGGGATTAAAAGCCACCTCAGAGCTGCATAAAATGGGCTTTAAAGTCACCGAAACTGCTATCTTTACCCAACAGCAAGCGCTTATTGCAGCTTTAGCAGGTGCAGATTTTGTTGCCCCCTATGTCAACCGCCTTGACAATATCGTCAGTGATGGTGTGCAGGTTGTCAGCGAAATCGTTGAGATGTTTAAACAGCACGATATTAAGACAAAGGTTTTGGCTGCAAGCTTTAAAACTGTTGAGCAGATACACAAGATTGCGATGTCCGGCTGCCATTCGGTCACTATCAATCCGGAGCTGTTTTCAACCCTCACCTATCACCCCATGACGCAGTATGCTATTGATGATTTTAATGCTGACTGGGAGTCGGTTTACGGAAGGAAAACCATTGCCGATCTTATTACTGAAAACAAATAACAAAAAGCGGATCCTGCAAAAATGCTTGCAAGATCCGTTTTTTTTACTCTGTACGAGTTTTAAGATAATCAATAAATTCCTTTATATTTCCATAATACTCTTGTTTTTTATAGTAAACATAAACGATATATCTTTCATCAAAATCTGAAATATCAAGAAATTCTGTTCCGGCAGGAGGATTTCCGCTCTGCCCTTCTAAAGTAATGCCAAGCCCCATTCCTCCCCTTACACACCGATCATAACACTGGTAATCATTACATTCCATAATAAGCTCAGGGGTAAAACCGACCCGATTACATGCTCTCACCACAATTTTATATATATCATTCTGTTCTCCTGTTGAGATAAAAGGCTGATTATAAAGCTGTTTTAAGTTAAGTTTTCTTTGACAAAGCGGGTTATCTGTTGAAGCATTTATTCTGATGCGATATTGATGTTGAAATAATTCAAACCCTTCATAATCGGGGTGTTTATCATTTTTTTCTTCTATAATTATTTCATATTTATCATAATCTGTTTCTGCAAAATCAAAGTTTAGTTTAAAAGCAGACTTCGGGTGCCTTGCATTATAATCTACAATACGCCTTACAAGAGTATCTCTGTTTGCTCGCACCAATATATGAATTTTTCGATTATCGCCCTCTTCAACCGTCAAATTACCGACAGCATTATCCAATTCGGAAAAAATATGGCTAATGGATTTAAAAAACTGCCTTCCCTTCTCGTTTAATGTAATTCTGTTACTTGTTCTGTTAAAAAGTTTTACTCCCAGCTCCTCCTCCAGCCTGCTTATAGATGACGAAACCGAAGATGTGGGTACCATGTATTTTTTCGCAGTTTGCGTAATGCTTTCGGTTTTTGCACTTTCATAAAAATAACGAAGCTGTAACATTTCCATATTATACACTCCTTTGTAATCATTTTTCAATTAATTGCATTTTACTATACTTTTAAAGATAAAGCAAGGGTATATTATTCTGTAATTTACTTTTATTTTTCCACTTGGTAAAACAAAAAACAGGCTTGCCAAACGCAAGCCTGTTTTTCTATGCTATGTGCAAAAAAGAGCCGAGCTTTGAAAAAGCTCAGCCCTTTTTATTTTTGAATTAGACGCCCATTTTAGATTTTCTCAGCTGCTCTACGGGAGTGCAGTTGGTAGTGGGGGTATGACCTTTAAGAGGCATGATCTTCTCGTTGATGGCATCTAAAATCCAAGAAGCCTGCGGGAAGAAGTATTTATCAAACTCAAAGGGAGGTGTGATCCAATTCTGTGCGCCGACAACAACCGGAGGAGCATCCAGATAATCAAATGCAAGCTCGGTGATGTTTCTTGCAACGTCATTTAAGAAGCTGCCGCGGACACAAGCATCAGAAGCGAGAACAACCTTGCCTGTTTTCTTAACAGACTCCAAAATCTTATCGTAATTTAAGGGGCAGATGCTGTGCAGATTGATAACCTCAGCAGAAACACCATATTTCTCCTCAAGCTCTTTTGCAGCGTCCATAGCTCTGTAAAGGGTAGCTCCGATGGTGAGAATAGTAATGTCACTGCCCTGTTTTACAAGGTTGGTGTCACCAATCTCGATCTCATAGCTCTCTTTGGGAACGCCGCCCTCTTTAAACTGTTCGCCGATGTCATAAAGTCTCTGGCTTTCAAAGAACACAACAGGATCAGTTCCGTTAAGAGCACTTGCCATAAGTCCCTTTGCCTCCCAAGGAGTTGCAGGGAATACAACCTTAAGGCCGGGAATATGAGCGGTAAGCGAGGTCCAATCCTGAGAGTGCTGTGCACCATATTTAGAACCAACCGAAACACGCAGAACAACCGGCATTTTGAGGATACCTGCGCTCATGGACTGCCATTTTGCGAGCTGGTTAAAGATTTCATCGCCTGCGCAACCGATAAAGTCAGCATACATGAGCTCAACGATAACGCGGCCGCCGCTCATTGCATAGCCTACTGCAGAACCAACGATTGCAGACTCTGCAATGGGGGAGTTAAAGAGGCGTGAATAAGGGAGAACCTCGGTAAGTCCGCGGTAAACGGCAAATGCGCCGCCCCAGTCACGAACATCCTCACCATAGGTGATAAGGGTGGGATCCTCATAGAATTTATCGCAGATAGCCTCAAACAGAGCATCACGATAGTTAAATACCTTAAGCTTGGAAACAGGCTTGCCATCCTTAAATGCAAATCTCTCTTTACCTGCAATCTGCACAACTCTGGGGCACTCCTCCTTGGGGGCAAGAACCTCGGGCTCTCTATCCTCCATTTTGGCAACCTTTTCATTAGAGAACATCAGGCGCTCAACAACAGCGGGGTCTTTATCAAAATCAATGTAAGGCGACTGTTCAACATCAGATGCCATTTTGCACATTCTGGTCATGATAGAAACGGTGTTATCGAGGATAGCCTGATACTCATCGTCGGTACCGACGCCTGCCTTAACAAGATCCTCACGGAACTTGATAACAGGGTCAATTTCTTTCCAAGCGTCAATTTCCTCTTTGGTTCTGTAGGAGCTGGAGTCTGAGGGGGAGTGGCCTGCAACACGATAGGTAACAACATCGAGGAAGCAAGGACCATCTCCGTTTAAGAGGATCTCCTTCTTGCGTTTCATAGCGTCAATAACTGCAAGGGGATTATAACCGTCAACACGCTCGGCGTGAAGCTGTGTGGGAGAAACGCCTGCGCCGATACGGGCAAGCATATCGTAACCCATGGTCTCACCGCGGGTCTGTCCGCCCATACCGTAGTCATTATTAAAGCAGTTAAAGAGGATCGGCATGCCGCCTCTCTTGCTTTCTTCCCAAAGTTCGCGATACTGGTCCATAGATGCAAAGGTCATCGCCTCCCACATAGGACCGCGGGCAAGCGCACCGTCACCAATATTGGCAACAACGATACCTTTTTTATTATTGACTTTCTTATAAAGTGCAGCACCGGTTGCAATCGTTCCCGAGCCGCCGACGATTGCATTGTTGGGATAAATTCCAAAAGGCTGGAAGAAGGCGTGCATCGAGCCGCCAAGGCCCATATGGAAGCCGCTCTCTCTTGCAAAGATCTCAGCAAGTGCACCATAGAGAATGAAATCAACAGCAAGCTCTTTTACGCTGTTCTGTCCCTTACCCTCAACAGCTTTCAAAATCTTACCGCCGAGGAAGTTTTTCATGATGTCCATAAGCTCATCATCCGAAAGCTTTTCGATGCAGGAAAGAGCCTTGGCAAGAATTTCGCTGTGGCTTCTGTGAGAGCCGAAGATAAAGTCATCCTTATCAAGGATATAAGCCTGACCGACAGCCGAAGCCTCCTGACCGATGGAAAGGTGTGCAGGACCGGGATAGGTGTGCTCAACACCATTATAGGCGCCCTGAACTTTAATGAGGTTGATCATGGTTTCAAACTCGCGGAGAATGGTGATGTCACGATAAATTCTCTTTAAGTCATCATCGGAATAGTTTTTGCGCTCTTCCTTGATGGTTTTGTTGTAGACATTGACATCAATGTCATTAAAGGTGATTTTTCCCGATTTTCTTAAAAACGCGGGATCGACAAGTTGTGATTTCGGCATAATTTTTCGCTCCTTTTTATATTTTACAGCTGAAACAGTGCTTCACGAATGACCTCGCAAACAGTGGGATGCGGGAAAACAAATTCCTTGAGATCCTTAACCCTGTATTCGCTTTCAATCATCATTGCCGCACCGTAAATAATCTCTGATGCATAGCTACCGATAAGATGAACACCCAAGAGGCGGTCATACTTATTGTCAACAATAAGCTTGCAAATTCCATCGCCACCCTCGGTTTCAGCAACATATCTTCCGCTGAAACGCATGGAAACGGTGGAAACTCTGAAGTCAAGCCCCTTTGCTTTTGCGCTCTCCTCGGTTTCACCCACTGCGCCGACCTCGGGAGTGGTGTAGATAACCGAAGGGATAGCGTGGTAACGCATTTTGTCTTTAATACCGAGAATGTGGTTTACCGCAACCTCGGACTCTCTGTAAGCGGTGTGAGCCAGCATAATTTTACCGTTCACATCGCCGGTTGCGTAAACGCCCGCAACATTGGTTCTCATATTCTCATCGGTTACGATATTACCGCGCTCGGTGTAAACACCGATGGTCTCAAGTCCGATACCTTGTGTAAAGGCTCTTCTTCCGATAGCAATGAGAACCTTATCAGCATCGACTGATTTTGTTTCGCCCTTTTCTGTGTAGGTAACTTTGCCGTTTTCAACAGCAGTAACAGCACAGCCGAGTTTAAACTCAATACCCTTTTTCTGATAGTTTTTAAGCAGAATGTTGGAAATCTCTCCATCAGTAGGTCCTGCGATTTTATCGAGCATTTCGATAACAGTGACCTTGGAGCCGACCGAATTAAAATAAGAAGCCATTTCAAGACCGATAACGCCGCCGCCGATTACAACTAATTTTTCGGGAATTTCGCGAAGGTCTAAAATTTCGCGGTTGGTCATAGCAAAGCCGCTCTCTAAGCTTTCTTTTGCACCTTTGATGGGAGGAACAAAAGCGGTTGAGCCGGTGGAAATGATAAGCTTATCCGCTGCGTAAGACTTGCCGTCTACTTCAATGATAAAGCCTTCCTCGGTTTTGCCGTTAATTTTACCGTTTCCGTTTAAAACGGTGACATGGTTTGCCTTCATCTGCATGCCGACACCGCCGACAAGCTGTGCAACAACCTTGTTTTTACGGTCAACAACAACATTTTGATCAATTTTAACATTTTCAGCGGTAACGCCGAATGCCTTGCCATCTACTGCGTGCTCATAAATTTTAGCAGAGTTCAAAAAGGTTTTGGAAGGGACGCAGCCCTCATTTAAGCAAACGCCGCCCAATGCTCTTTTTTCAACAACCGCAGTTTTAAGCCCTGCATGGCCCGCTCTCTCGGCAGCAAGATAGCCTGCAGGGCCGCCGCCGAGCACAATGAGATCAAATTTATCCATAGTATTTTCTACCTCTCTTTAATCTCGATTACATTGCAAGCAGAACGCGGAAAGCTTCCAAATTCTTGCAAAGGTCTTTAAGGAATCTTGCCGCAGGAGCACCGTCGGTAGCTCTGTGGTCAAAGGTGAGCGACATGCCCATTGCCTGATATGCCTTAAGCTCTCCGCCATTCTCGCGTACTCTTGTCATCAGTGTGCCGACGCCGAGAATACCTGTCTGGGGAGGATTGATAACGGGAGTGAAGCTCTCGATACCCATAGCTCCCAAATTGCTGACAGTAAAGGTTGCTCCCGAAAGCTCATCAGGGCTGATATTGCCCTCCTGTGCCTTTTTCGCAAGTGCCTTTGCCTCCGCGGAAATCTGCGCAAGAGATTTCATATCAGCATAGCGAATGGTGGGGACCATAAGCCCTCTCGGGGTGTCAACAGCGACACCGAGGTGAACATGATTAAAGCGGCGCATGGTATCGCCCTCTAAAAGGTGCGCGTTGAGGTCTTTATGCGAAAGCAGGGTTCTCGAAACGGCAAACAAAACAATATCATTAAGGGTGATATTGGGAAGATTCAGTGCCTCGGCATTTTTCTTAAGCTGAGCTCTGTACTCCATAACATCGGTTGCATCAAATGCACTATTGAGGGTAAGCTGTGCCATAGAGGTGAGCGAAGCGGTCATGGACTTTGCGATAGTCTTGCGGATACCGCTGAACTTAGTATCCTCATATTCAGGCTCGTTTGAAGCAGCTACTGCAGCAGCTGCGGGAGCAGCAGAAAGATCTGCAACGCCGACTCTGCCGCCAAAAGCGGTTCCGGTTGCGGCACCGTTAGCCTCACTGAAAGCTGCCGATGTTGCGCCGACACCTTTTTCCATAAGCTCACGAATATCCTTTTCAACAACCCTTCCATAAGGGCCCGAACCTGCTGCCAAGCGAACATCAATGTGCTCTTTCTCGGCAAGTGCCTTGGCTCTGGGGGAAATTTTAATTTCACCGTTGTTTACACGGATTTCCTCTGCGGGAGTTTCTTCTTTTTGTGAAGCTGCGGCAGCCGCAGGAGCCTCTTGCTTTTTCTCCTCGGCGGGAGCTTCTGCCTCGCCGGCAGGGCGCAGAGCCGAAACATCCTCGCCCGCCTTGCCTACCGCACAAACATTTACGAGAACGGGAACATCATCCCCATCGCCATAAAAGATTTCAAGAATTTCACCCTCTGCGGTAGACTCGCAGTCAAAGGTGGATTTGTCGGTCTCATAGCCGAAAAGTGCGTCTCCCACTTTGACCTGATCGCCGACCTTTTTGTACCATTTTGTAATGATACAGCTTTCAACAGTGATACCCTGTTTGGGCATTAAAATGCCTTCTGCCATTTGGTATCTCCTCCTCTTTTTATATTTTTTAATTATAAAGCAAAGTGAACAGGAATTCCGGCTTCATAAACCGGCTCGGTTTCCCCAATAATAAGCGGCTCGATATACGCTACACACTCGGGCAAAACATCGTTACCTCTTTCGTTGATCCATTCTCTCGGAACGGTTTTCTCACCGTTTGCAACAAGAGCTATATCAACAGAAGAAATTTCGGTGTTGTAACCCTCGCCCTCTTTTCTTCGAATAACGGTCATTTCACCGGTCCTTCCTTCAAGAGCAAGCCTTACAGCAGCAGCTCCCAATGCTTTAGACTCCTCAATATCGGTTTTGGAAGCGATATGTGCGGCGCAACGCTGCATTAAGTTAAGCTCAATAGCGCGCACCTTACAGCCGATGCGTTCCTTAATAATATCGGTTAAAAACTTGGCTGTTCCTGCCAGATATTTATGCCCGAACGCATCAACCGCACCGCTCATATAGCTTTCAGCGGCATACTTACCATCCTTATCGCGAATTCCCTCGCTGACGGCAACAACAACTGCCGACTGCTCGGAAAGCTTGCCCTTTACATCCTCAACAAACGCATCCATATCAAAGGGCGCTTCAGGCAGGTAGATAAGTGCAGGGGCACCGCATCCGTTTTTGCGTGCGAGCGCTGCCGAAGCAGTGAGCCAACCTGCATTTCTTCCCATAACCTCAACCACCGTTACGGCAGGGATGTCATAAACATTGCAGTCCCGCCCAATTTCAGCAAAGGTGGTGGCAATATATTTCGCGGCACTTCCAAAGCCGGGTGTGTGATCGGTTTCAGGCAAATCATTATCAATGGTTTTGGGAGCACCCATAACCTTAATATCCTCAATGCCCTCTTTTGCAAAATACTGTGACAGCTTTAAAACGGTATCCATCGAGTCATTTCCGCCGGTATAGACAAAATATTCGATGTTATACTCACGCAGCACCGAAAGAATTTTCTCATAACTTTCCTTATCGGTTTCGCAATCTTTAAGACGCAGTCGGCATGAACCCAAAGCCGAGGCAGGCGTGGTCTCAAGCAGGTGCATTTGTTTGTCATCTTTAAGTCTTTGCCCGATTTCAACAAGCCTTCCTTCAATAACACCTTTAATTCCATTACATCCTGCGTAGACCTTGTCGATCCTGCTGCTACGCAGTGCCTCTGCTACCGCTCCGGCAACGGTTGCGTTAATGGCGGCGGTAGGGCCGCCTGATTGAGCAAGCAATAAGTTTTTCATGTTTTCCTCCTATAATATACTGACACCGCTCTGCCTCAGCTTTTCTGCGATCGGCTCAGAAAGCGGTTTATCACAGATAAGATAATCAATATCGGCAGCTGTTGCAAAGGTAAAGGGCATTACTTTATCCATTTTACTGGAATCAATAAGCAAGGCAACACTGCGCGCTTTTTTACAGATAAGGCTTTTAACTACCGCCTCACCATCATTTCCGCATGTAAATCCGCATCCCTCGGAATAACCCGAAGGGACAACGAACGCAAGATCAATATTTATTTTTTCAATAGTTTGAATTGCAGTACTTCCGTAAAGCGAGAGGTTTCGCTTTTCAAGCGTTCCGCCACAGAGGGTTAAATTAACAAAATTTCGGTCCGCAAGAGAAACTGCAATATTCGGACTATTGGTAACAACGCTGAGCGGAATATCCTCGATAAGCCGCGCCATTGCCATAGTCGTGGTTCCCGAATCAATATAGACCGAGCTGCCGCTGCGGATAAGAGAAACCGCTTTCCTTGCAATAATCTGCTTCTGCTCACGGTTTGCAATCTCACGCTCGGTAAATGCAGGCTCGCGATGCTCTGCCTCCGGCTGCAAATACCGCGCGCCGCCGCGCACCCTCTTAATCACGCCCTTTTGCTGCAAATAGTCAAGGTCGCGATGTATCGTCATGGTGCTGACGCCGGTAAACATCTGCACCAGTTCCTTCAGGCTGACCGTTTTTTTTGCTTTAATAAATTCAAGCATCTGTTCCCGCCTGATGGTATTCAATTCACCGCCTCCTTTACAACAGAATCGCACAAAAGTGTTATAAAAAGTTAATTCTAACATATTATAACATTTTTTGTTTACAAAGTCAATTACATAAAAAACCTAAAAAAACTTGATTTATAGATAAAATTATATTATTTTATATATAAGGTATAACTAGACAGTAATTAAATGGTCTGTTTTTTAATTACCTAAAAGGAGTGTAGCAGATATGAAAAAGGAATTATCAAATGTCATGCCTGACCTTGCCGATGAATCATTAGACATAAGCTTTGAGCCAATTTCAGCGCCGCACGAAGTTTCCGGTTTTGAGAGCAGTCTCGAGCCCGTAGAATTTCACGCCGTAGCTCTGAAACGCGAAGTCGAAATGGACGGAAATCTCGGTGACAGTGCGTGGCAGGATGCAATAATTATTCCCGAATTGTTAAGCAGATTTAAAAAGGCACCTGTCGGTCCCAAAACAGAGATTCGTATTCTTTACTCACCCACTGCTCTTTATGTTGGTGCAATTATGCACGAGCCTGATATGGAAAATCTGGTAGCTCAGTTTGACCAGAACGATTTGGGAATTTTTAATGACGACTGTTTAGAGCTGTTAATTGACCCGACAGGACGCCCGCACCTCTTTTATCACATTGCAGTTAATGCTCTGTGCTCAATTTATGATGCCAGGGACGGCAAGACAAACTGGAACGGTGAAGGATTTCTTGCAAAAAGCTCACGCCACGCTGACAAGTGGATCGTTGAATTAAAGCTTCCCTATGCCGCATTTGATAATGCTACCGCGCCTGAACCGGGCGAATTTTGGGGAGTCCGCTTTGCTCGTGAACGCCACCACAACAACCAAGAAGCTGTTGCCATTCCTATGATAAAAGGCGGCGCGCTCGCCGCTCGTCAATATCTCGGCAAGCTGGTTTTTGACCCTGCCGCCAACAGCGATGTTGCATTAAACTGCCCTATTACAACATTTGATATGGGCATGAACAGCATCCCTGTTGAGATTGAAGCCAAAGAGACTGCCCCGTTTCAGCTACGCGCCCGCGTATATAATTCGGACAGTGATATTTTAAACGAAATAACTAAGAAGGTTACCGCTCCTGCAAGGATAGATTTTAAGCTTCCCATAGAAACAGATAACGCTATGCGTGCTGTTTTCAGCCTTTTGAACGAAAACGGTGAGTCTATTAACAGTTTTGTGCTTGAGCGCGCATTCCCGTATGTTGCACCCGGATTTGAAAAGCTTGACAAAGAGCTCAGACTTTTAGAGGGCGGCTGTGAGGACATACTGAGCATTTGTCATCCCGTTCACCGCGGAGCCGCAAAGGCAATCAAAAAAATGAGAAATGCCATCAAAGATTATACTTCAGAAATAAAGAATGCTCTCGACTCTGAAAGGATAGTTAAAAAATCGGTAAGTGAGGATTTTGCCGCATTACAAAATGGATTTAAGGATTTTAAGAACCGTTACAGCTATCTTGTATGGCAGACATCACCCTGGGAAACCGGTTCCCCAGACGCACTGCCCGGTGCCGACTACTCACCCGAACTTAGTTTGAGTTTTCAGCAGGCTTCAAATGAGCGCGAACGAATAGCGCTGGTATTCTCCGGTCTGCTTTTGGACCGCCGCCTTGACCTGCGTCTTGTGCCTTATGCCATTGACAGCGGCAATACATATGTTCCACACGATCGCTTTGAAATCTACATGGAACCTTTTGTTGACCACAACGGACAACTAAACACCCAGCCGCTTATACGCGTGCCCGGAGATATCATTACCCTTACTCCCGGAACTGCAGTCAGAGTTCATATAGTATTCAATTCCCGTGATGTTAAGCCGGGTAAATATCATACTAAAATCGTGCTCAAACCCTTGTATGATTACAGAATACCCAACCGTGATGTTCCCGTTGATATGGAAGTTTGGAACTTTACTCTTCCCGAAACAAGAGATTGGCCTATGGACTGCTTCTTCTGGGGACCCAACCGTCTCGACAATGATGAAGCAGCTATGCTTAGGCTTATGCACTCACGCCACGTTAACTGGGGTTGGACAGAAAGCGTCCGCTATATTAGAGGATTTGCGGGAATGAGAAGAGGCGCTGACCTTCCTGACGAAAGTAAGCTTTTTAATCCTGATCTGGTAAAAACTGCTAATCAGGAATTTTTCGCTACCGCCAAAGAGTTAGGTATGCGCTTTGTCTTTGGATGGGGCACCTGCAACAGCATGGAGTGGCACTATCTTATGGATGAGCGTCTTAAGAGCATGGGCTTCACTCATGATGACTTTATCTTTAAATCACATCTTCGTGATGAATTCAAAAAAGCTCAAATTCCCGATATGGCAGATATTCGTAAACGAATTGTAGATGAAAATCCCGGTTGGACTCTGCAAGCAGTATATCTTTCAAGCCCGCCGCCCTCAGGCGCAACACTGCAGGATATTGATGATGCAAAGCTTACCGATTCTCACAAAAACTGGACACTTATTTCAGGACTTTTAACTCGCTCTGAAGAGCAATCAAAAGAAGTTATAGATTTCTTTAGAGATCGCGGCTGTCGTATATGGGCTTATGAGTGTGCAACCACCATGCACACCAAACCGATTCTTGAATACTACCGTTTCTTCCCATGGTTTGGATATCAAAAAAAGCTTGACGGTGTCGCAATTTGGATAAATCTTTCCTCACAGGGCGAGGATGGTCTTGACCATCGTGACGGATATGATGAGGGAGTTACTATGCTTGACAGCAACCGTCAGCCCATTCCCACCAAGCGCCTTGAGGCAGTTTCAAAAGGGCTTGAGGACGTTGCTTATATGTTTGAGCTTAATAACCAGTTAAAACGCCTTGAAGGCAAACTCGAGAGCGAAGAATATCAGCAATATCTTGATCTAATCACAGTAAGGCTTCCCGAGATTGTTAAAGCAGCCTCTCAAGAGCTGGTTGACGAGTGGCGCATTACTGTCGGCAGCGCTATTGATAAGTTAAGCAGGCTTTAATATCTTAAAGTTCTACATTAGTGCAAAGCCTATTTTATCATTTTGAAAAAAATTTAAAAAAGGCTTTACATTAATAAAAAATAGTGGTATACTAATAAGGCTTTAACCGCGGCTTGGGGAGTAAGCCCTTTGGGAATTCACCTTCCCCATGCTTTGATTATTGCTAATATTTTTAAACGAGGTGAAAGAAATGCTGCTGAAAGAAGAAAAGAACAGCATCATCGAAAACAACAGATTAAGCGAAAAGGACACCGGATCTCCCGAAGTTCAGATCGCAATTCTCACCAAGAGAATCAATGACCTGACCGAGCACCTGAAGGTCCACAAGAACGACCATCACTCCAGAAGAGGTCTGCTCAAGATGGTTGGTAAGAGAAGAAACCTTCTCAACTACCTTATTAAGAAGGACATTGAGCGTTATCGTGCCATTATCGCAAAGCTCGGCATCCGTAAGTAAATGTTTTTTAAAAGGCAGGCAAATTTCTATTTGTCTGCCTTTTGACGCTATTTACACCCTTTATTATGTCCCCGTTTATCCGGCGGAAAAGCAGAAGACTTCTTGTTTTAGGGTCTGTGCTTAGCATTAAATCGACAGCTCGAAAGCTTTCGAGCTGCGGACTTATTGCTAAACATGCCTTTTCCGCCTGATACAAAATAAAAATTAAAAAATCAGGAGGAAAGTAAAAAATGTTTGAAAAATTCAAAGTGTTTGAAACCGAGATTGCCGGCAGACCCTTTATTGTTGAAACCGGCAAAATGTGTGCGCTTTCCAGCGGTTCCTGTCTGGTAAGATACGGTGAAACCACCGTTATGTGCAACGCGACCGCAAGCGCAAAACCGCGTGACGGAATTGATTTCCTGCCCCTTTCTGTTGATTTTGAGGAGCGCCTGTATTCTGTCGGCAAAATCCCCGGCTCTTTTTTAAAGAGAGAAGGCAAGCCCACCGAAAAGGCTGTTCTTACCTCTCGTGTAGTTGACCGCCCGATTCGCCCGCTGTTCCCCAAGGATATGCGCAACGATGTTTCGGTGGTCATGACTGTTCTTTCGGTCGATCACGACAATTCTCCCGAGATTGCCGGCATGATTGGTGCTTCCATTGCCCTGTCCATTTCGGACATCCCCTGGAACGGACCGATTGCAGGTGTCAGCGTTGGTTTAGTTGACGATGAAATCATCATCAATCCCACTGCCGAGCAGCGAGAGAAATCCCGAATGAATGTTACGGTTGCAGGTACCGCAACCAAAGTTAACATGATTGAAGCAGGTGCTGATCAGATTCCTGAAGACACTATGTTTGATGCTATTATGAAGGCCCACGATGAGATTAAAAAAATTGTTGCCTTCATTAACTCCATCGTAGCCGAAATCGGTAAACCTAAGTTTGAATATGAGTCCACTGCTCCTTCCGAGGAGATGTTCGAAGCTATTAAAGACTTTGCAATCGATAAGGTCAAATACGCTCTCGACACCGATGACAAAACTGTTCGCGATGCGAGACTTCAGCCTGTTATTGACCAAGTCCATGCAGAGTTTGATGAAAAATATCCCGAACAAGAAGCTAAAATTGACGAATGTATGTACAAGCTTCAAAAATATATCGTTCGTCACTGGCTTTTAGACGAAGGCAAGCGTGTTGACTCCCGCGGCATTGATGATATTCGTCCCCTTGCAGCAGAGGTCGGCATGATTCCCAGAGTTCACGGTAGCGGCTTGTTTACCAGAGGGCAAACTCAGGTTATGACCATTGCGACCCTCGGCCCTGTCAGCGATGCACAGCTTCTTGACGGCATTGACGAAGAAGAAACCAAGCGCTATATGCATCACTACAACTTCCCCTCCTACTCCGTTGGCGAAACTAAGCCTTCCAGAGGCCCCGGACGCCGCGAGATCGGTCACGGTGCTCTTGCCGAGCGTGCGCTTCTCCCCGTTATCCCCTCTGTTGAAGAGTTCCCTTACGCGCTGCGTCTTGTTTCGGAGGTTCTTTCCTCCAATGGTTCGACCTCGCAGGGTTCTATCTGCGGTTCAACCTTGGCTCTTATGGATGCCGGTGTTCCCATTAAGGCTCCTGTTGCGGGCATCTCTTGCGGACTGATCACCGAGGGTGACCGTTTCATGACCATGGTTGACATTCAAGGTCTTGAAGACTTCCACGGCGACATGGACTTCAAGGTTGCCGGAACACACACCGGTATTACCGCTATTCAGATGGATATTAAAATTGACGGACTTACCCCCGAGATCATTCGCGAAGCTTTTGAGAAGACCCGCAAAGCTCGCCTTTATATCCTTGACGAAATCATACTTAAGGCGATTGCTGAACCTCGTGCTGACGTCAATGAGTATGCGCCCAAGATGATCAACATGCAAATTCATGTTGACAAAATTCGTGAGGTTATCGGACAAGGCGGAAAGGTCATCCAAAAAATCTGTGCCGACTGTGATGTTAAGATTGATATTGAAGATGACGGTAAGGTCTTTATCTCGGGTGTTAACCGCGAGAACTGCAACCGCGCAAAAGACATCATTTCTACCATTGTTTTTGATCCCGAAATCGGTGCCATCTACAACGGAAAAGTCACTCGCCTCATGGCTTTCGGCGCGTTTGTTGAGATCGCTCCCGGAAAAGAGGGGCTTGTCCACATTTCCAAGCTCGATACCACGCGCGTGGAAAAGGTGGAGGATGTCGTTAATGTTGGTGACACTGTTCTCGTTAAAGTAACCGAGATCGACTCGCAGGGAAGAATTAATCTTTCCCGCAAGGATGCACTTTTAGATATTCAGGCAAAAAAAGCTGCTGACAGCTTAAACTAAAAAATCTTTCGGCGGCTGATTTAATCAGCC
>JAZQMT010000077.1:0-5884 GCA_045543635.1 Oscillospiraceae bacterium
TGGATCTTGATTTTAGGCGCAGTATCATTTCCAATGGAATTTATTTTACTGAAATCCGAAACAAAAAATTTAAGAATAACCGCATTTCTGTAACGCTTGCGGCGCCTCTCTGTGAGGAAACTGCTTCAAGCTATGCTGTTCTACCCTTTATTTTAAGAAAGGGCTTTCGCTCCTGCCCCGACGCCGCACAGTTTAACCGTCTTTTAACTTCTCTTTACGGAGCAAATTGTGATTTTGACGTTCGTAAAGCGGGTGACACACAGCTGCTTTCCCTTTCCATTTCCGCTATTGACGATAGATTTACTTTAAACGGTGAAACCATCACAGCTGAAATTTCAAAAATCCTCTGTTCCCTTTTGCTTGATCCCGTTATCGAAAATGGTGCTTTTCGAGAAAAAACCTTTCAAACCGAGAAGCAGGCTCTTATTGATTCTATTAAAGCAGAGCTGAATGACAAGGTAGCTTTAGCAAAGGCACGCTGCCAGCAGCTCATGTGCCAAGGGCATCCTTCTGCCATCAGCAGATACGGAACTCTTGAGTGCGCGCAGGCTTTAACGTGTCGAGAGGTTTTTGATGCTTACAACACTCTGCTCAAAAAGGCTCGAATCGAAATCATTTTTACCGGAAGCGGAGATGCCGATGCGGCACGCGAAATATTCACCTCTTCCTTTCACTCTTGTGCCGAACGCGAGGAACCATTTGATATTAGCTCATGTATAAAAGCACCCGGTAAAGAGATAAAACAGCACACAGAAGCGTACAATATCACGCAGAGCAAGCTTTCAATGGGGTTCACTTGTTCTACCGCCATTGGTGACAGCTATGAGGCTGCCATGAATGTTATGACCGTAATTTTAGGCGGTGCACCCTTTTCCAAGCTGTTTTTAAATGTTCGAGAGAAACTGAGTCTTTGCTATTACTGCTCTGCCTCCTACGATCATTTTAAAGGAACCATCTTTATAAACAGCGGCATTGAGGCGGAAAACCGCGAAAAGGCACAAACAGAAATTTTAGCTCAACTTGAAGCACTTCAAAACGGCGAGCTTTCAGAAGAGGAAATTGCAAATGCCCGCAAGCTTTTCACCAATGTTTACACAGGTATTGCGGACAGCATTTCTCGCAGCGAAGGATTTTTCCTCAATCGCCTCATTTCCGGCACCGAAATCACACCCGATGAGGAATTAGAGCAGCTTCTCTCGGTTACTGCTGATGACATTATCAATGCTGCGCGCAAAGTTTCACTCGATACCGTTTACTTTATGGCACCGAAGGAGGAAAAATAAATATGAAAGAAACTACAAAAACTGTTATCTCCTCCGCCGCTCTTAATGAAAGCTATCTCAAAATAAAGCACAAGAGCGGACTCACTGTGCTTTTACATCCAATGCCTGATTACAACAGCGTTTATGCTCTGTTCGGAACAAAATTCGGCTCGGTTAACCGCTCCTTCAAGACAAGCAAGGAGAATGATATATGCACTGTTCCGGACGGGATTGCACATTTCCTTGAGCACAAGCTTTTTGAGGGCGAAACCGAGGATGCTTTTGTCAGTTATTCGCGCACCGGAGCCAATGCCAATGCATACACCTCATTTGATCGCACCTGTTATTTGTTTTCTGCAACCGAGAAAATTTATGAATCGCTTGAAATTCTTTTGAATTTTGTAACACATCCCTACTTTACCGAAGAAACCGTAAAAAAAGAGTTGGGTATCATCGGTCAGGAGATAAAAATGTACGAGGATGACCCTTCTTGGTGTGTCTTTTTAGGGCTTTTAAAGGCATTATATTGGGAAAATCCAATCAGAATAGATATTGCCGGCTCGGTAGAATCCATTGCCGAAATCACTCCTGAGCTTTTATACCGCACCTATCACACATTTTACAATCCCTCCAACATGGTGCTTTCCATTGCAGGAAACTTTGATCCCGACAAGGTTTTGGAGCTTGTTGACAAGCACCTTCCGCTCTGTGAGGATATTACCATCGAAAACATTTTTCCAAAAGAGCCGGATGATGTCTTTTTAAAGAAGACAGAAAAGAAGCTGGAAGTGGCAATGCCGCTGTTTGAAATCGGATTTAAAGAACATCCGGACACGGGCAACACTCTTCGCGGTCAAATCATGAATGAAATGCTGCTTGAAATGATGTTCGGTGAATCGACCGAATTTTATCAGAGACTTTATAACGAGGGCGTTATCAATTCAACCTTTGGATTTGAGGTCATGGCAGGCGAAGGCTATCTTATAAACATTTTAGGCGGCGAGGCACCCCAGCCACAGCGTGTTTACGATGAGATACTTGCTGAGATACAGCGAATTAAAACACAAGGGCTTTCCCGCGAGTTATTTGATGAAATAAAGAAATCATTTTACGGCGGTCGGGTATCGCGGTTTAACACAGTGGAGCATGTTGCCACCGCGATGTTGGCAAACCATTTTGCGGGATGTGATGCTTTCGACGCGCTTGAAATTATTGCAGACCTGAAATTTGAGGATCTTGAGAAAAGGCTTAATATGCAGCTTAGTGAGGCACGAAGCTCCATCTCGGTAGTTTCTCCGATATAACAAGATACATGACAGCAAGAAAGGATGATACACAATATGGATACAGTAGCGGTACAATTCCCCAAGTTGGGCTTAAACTTTTCGATTTCGCGCGAGGCTTTTGTCATTGGCGATTTTGAAATTTATTGGTATGCAGTTTTAATCGCGGTAGGAGCCATTCTTGCCGTAATTTATGGCATGACGCAAGCAAGGAAATACGGCATTAATCCCGATAAGCTTCTTGATATTGTTATTGTCGGACTCATTTTCGGCATTATCGGAGCACGGCTTTATTATGTAGTATTTAATATCCAAAACTACACAAGTATAGCTGATGTTTTTAATATCAGGGACGGTGGGCTTGCCATCTACGGCGCTCTGATATTTGGCATTTTATCGGCATTTATTGCATCACGCATAAGCAAAATGCGTTTTCTGCCCGCTTTAGATATTGCTGCAGGCGGTTTCTTCATCGGTCAGGCAATCGGCAGATGGGGTAATTTTGTAAATCAGGAAGCATTCGGTGTTAATACTGACTGGATTTTCGGAATGTACAGTGAAAAAACACAGGAATATCTCCAAAGTGTTTCGTGGGAGCTGTTTAAGCAAGGCATTGATGTGGACCCTGCCAAACCTGTTCACCCCTGTTTCCTTTATGAATCACTTTGGTGCATAATTGGATTTTTGCTTGTCCTTTTATACCGAAAACACCGCAAATTTGACGGAGAGCTCTTTTTATTCTACGCTGCATGGTACGGAAGCGGCAGAGCATTTATTGAAGCCCTGCGCACCGACAGCTTAATGATCGGTGATTTTCGAGTTTCGCAGCTTTTGAGCATTGCGATTGCAGTATCTGCTGTCATAACCATTGTTACCCTCAGAATCCGCATCAGCAAAAAGCGAAATACCGATCCTGACTACCTCAAGCTTTATGTTGACACTGCCGAGTCACGCGCACAGTTTATGGATGACGACAAAACCATTCTTGCTAAAGCGGAAGGGCTTTTAAACGAGGCGAGTGAATCGATAAACACTGCAGAAAAAAATCTAAACCGCCTCCTTCCCGACCAAGACAAGGTTTTAGATAACACCGAAACTTTGGAAGACCTTGCAAGCGAGCTTTCCGATCCTGATGCTGTTCTTGAGCTTATAGACAAGCTGATTAATCTTTCGCTGACAAAAATCAGCATGGCAACATCTCTTCTCGATCGTTATGATGAGCTACAGCAATCTGACGATAACACAAGCGAGGAAACGCTCGAATACCAAGAGCAGACTGACAATTTAGAATCGGATGAACCCGAACTTTCCGAGCGCATTGAGATAGCTTGTGAACAAATTAAATCCACCAAAGAATACATCAGTGAGTGTTATGAATTTCTTACTGCTGTAAAAAATCGCTTCCTTGACCCTTATCAAGAAGAAAATTCTAACCAAGAAGAACAAAATACAGAGGAGACGGAACAAGAAATTGTTTCAAACTCGGATGTGACCGGCGAAACACAATCTCCCTCTCCTGACGAAAATAAATAACGAGGTAAATAATATGTATCAGATTATTGACGGAAAAAAAATCTCCTGCGAGGTTAAGGAAGAGGTTAAACAAAAGGTTTCAGCCCTTAAAGAAAAGGGAATTTCGGTAGGGCTTGCGGTTGTTTTAGTAGGTGAGGACCCTGCGTCCAAGGTTTATGTTAACAACAAGAAAAAGGCTTGCGAGGCACTCGGAATAAATTCCTACGAGTATCTAATGCCCGAAACTGCATCGCAGGAGGAGCTTTTAACTCTCGTTGAAAAACTAAATAAAGATGAGCGTGTTGACGGTATTTTAGTTCAGCTTCCCCTCCCCCGCCATTTAGATGAAAAGCAGGTTATTGCAGCTATTTCTCCCGATAAGGATGTTGATGCTTTTCACGCTGTGAATGTCGGCAAAATTATGATTGGGGACTACACCTTTGCCCCCTGCACCCCTGCAGGAATTATTGAACTTATTGAGAGAAGCGGCATATCGCTTGAAGGCAAAAACTGTGTTGTTATCGGAAGAAGCAACATCGTTGGCAAGCCAATGTCTATGCTGCTGCTTCACAAAAATGCAACTGTTACGATCTGCCACTCAAGAACAAAAAAGCTTTCCGATGTTGTAGCTAATGCCGATGTTGTTGTTGCAGCGGTTGGAAAACCAAAATTTGTTACTGCAGATATGGTTAAAGAGGGTGCAGTTGTAATCGATGTCGGAATAAACAGAATGGATGACGGCAAGCTTTGCGGCGATGTTGATTTCGATGCCGTCGCTCCCAAGTGCTCGTATATTACACCTGTTCCCGGCGGTGTCGGACCTATGACCATTGCGGTTTTAATGCAAAACACCCTCAAGGCCGCCGAAAATAAGCTTAACAAATAAATAATCTTGCTTTTATCACAGAGTAGACACTGAAGCGTAGAGAAATCTGTAGTGCCGCCTGAACGGGGAGTTGTCAGCGGACGAAAGGCTGAAGGTTACAGCCTGCGGTTTCAGTGTCGCATCCCGCTGCTGCATAAAAAAATGAAAAGTTCATTCTTTATGTAGCAACAGACTACATAAGGAGTGTTCTTTTTTATGTCAAAACAAAATATCTGGAAGGAATCTTTCCTGACACTAAAAACAGTTAAGGGTATTTCCCTATCGGCAATGCTGATTGCAATCAGCTGTGTGCTTTCTTTCTTTAAAATCGGCATTACCACTAATGTTAATGTAACACTGTTCTTTCTCCCTATTTCGGTTGCGGCGCTGCTTTTAGGACCGGTACCTGCTATTGCAGTGGGTGGCATTGCAGACCTTTTGGGCTGCCTAATTAGGCCGACAGGTCCGTATTTCCCGGGATTTACAGTAAACGCCATGCTGACCGGCTTAATTTACGGCATATTTTTCTACAAAAAGAGCGTAAGGCTTTGGCGGATTATTCTGTCAAGGCTTGCCATAATGATAGCAGTAGACCTTGTTTTAACGCCGTTTTGGCTGCACATTCTTTACGGTACACCGCTTGTATGGGCATTTTGGGTAGAGCGCTTTATAAAATGCGCCATAGTCTGCCCCATAGAAACGGTTTTAATATTCGGCGCAAACACCGCCGCAAACAAGCTTAAAGAGAAATTCTAAAATTGAAAAAGGCTCGCCTTGAGGCACCCTCCGTAAGGAAGTGTGCCTCAGTTATATTCGCCTGGCGGCGAGTGATATTGCTACGCAGTGATATGATGCTATGCATCGTGATATTGTCCTGCGGACAGTTTGGGGCGAATATAATATCACAAAAGCCAAAGGCTTTTATATCACTTTTACCACAAGGTAAAAATATCACTGCAAAC
>JAZQMT010000078.1:0-9980 GCA_045543635.1 Oscillospiraceae bacterium
GTTACCGGTAGAACCCTCGATTGAAATGTAGTCACCCTCATTGTAGGTCTTACCAGCGAGAGTAAACTGCTTGTTTTCCTCGTCCATGATGATTTCACCGCAGCCGGAAACACAGCAGGTTCCCATTCCGCGAGCAACAACGGCAGCGTGCGAGGTCATACCGCCGCGAACGGTAAGAATACCCTGAGAGGCTTTCATACCGGTGATGTCTTCGGGGGAGGTTTCAAGACGAACGAGAACAACCTTCTCACCTCTTGCATTCCAAGCCTCTGCATCTTCAGCAGTAAATACAACTTTACCGCAAGCAGCACCCGGGGATGCACCCAGACCCTTACCTGCAGGAGTTGCAGCCTTAAGAGCCTTCTGGTCAAACTGAGGGTGGAGCAGAGTATCTAAGTTTCTGGGATCGATCATAGCAACAGCCTGCTGCTCGGTAATTCTGCCTTCGTCAACAAGGTCACATGCGATCTTGAGGGCAGCTTTCGCAGTTCTCTTACCATTTCTGGTCTGAAGCATATAGAGTTTGCCACCCTGAATAGTGAACTCCATATCCTGCATATCGTTATAGTGATTTTCGAGGATTGCACAAACCTTATTGAATTCTGCAAATGCCTCGGGGAATTTCTCAGCCATCTGTGCAATGGGCATAGGAGTACGAACGCCGGCAACAACGTCCTCACCCTGAGCGTTTACAAGAAACTCACCCATAAGACCGGGCTCACCGGTTGCGGGGTCACGGGTAAAGGCAACGCCGGTACCGCAATCGTCACCCATATTACCGAATGCCATCATCTGAACATTAACAGCGGTACCCCAAGAATAAGGAATATCGTTGTCACGGCGATAAACGTTTGCACGGGGATTATCCCAAGAACGGAAAACAGCCTCAACAGCGCCCATAAGCTGCTCTTTGGGATCGGAGGGGAAATCTTTGCCGATCTTTGCTTTATACTCAGCTTTGAACTGACCTGCAAGAGTTTTGAGATCTTCAGCAGTGAGCTCGATGTCCTGAGTGACGCCTTTAGCTTCTTTCATTTCATCGATGAGCTGCTCAAAATATTTCTTACCGACTTCCATAACAACGTCGGAATACATCTGGATAAATCTTCTGTAGCAGTCATATGCCCAACGGGGGTTACCGGACTTCTCTGCCATGACCTCGACAACCTCTTCATTAAGACCGAGGTTCAGAATGGTGTCCATCATGCCGGGCATGGAAGCTCTTGCACCGGAACGAACCGAAACAAGAAGGGGGTTCTCTTTATCACCGAATTTCATGCCGGTGATACCTTCCATTTTGTCAATATACTCCATGATCTCTGCCTGAATATCAGCATTGATCTTTCTGCCGTCCTCATAATACTGGGTGCAGGCTTCGGTGGAAATGGTGAAGCCCTGAGGAACAGGGAGACCGAGACCGGTCATCTCAGCAAGGTTTGCGCCCTTACCGCCGAGGAGCTCACGCATGGTAGCGTTGCCCTCGCTGAACAAATAAACATACTTTTTACTCAAGGATAATCTACCTCCTGATTTTTTTTGCGGCATTTTTCTGCCGCTTCCCTAACTTATAATTTGCCGTCTAATTATTATAGCAAATACTTACAAGGATTTCCATAGATTTTTTGAATTTTTTCGATTTTTTGTTAATTTTTTTCAAAAAAACGGCATTCTATTTACAAGGACTGGGAATTATGCAATAATATATGCGGGTTTTAACCGCAAAAAGGAGAAAACCTCATGAAAAATGTTTCTTGTGTTATCTTTTCCGTTGATCAAAAAGCGCTTGAGGGAGATGTTTTGCTTTTTCAATCTTTATCCCATTGGGTGTACTCTGCCGCACTCAATGCGGGAATTGAAAACATTACATCTTACGAGAATAACGAGGCGCTTTGCGAAATTTTAAAAGCTGAGCAGGTTTTTGCTGTATCTGCACACTGCCCGCTTATCACAAAAGAAATTATCGAGCAAAGTTATCTTTTTCACATCACCTCATCATTTCCGATTACTGTACTTCGCAGTTCCAACCGAAAGGAGATATGCGCGGCTTGGATTTGCACTGATATTATGAGACCCCAAAATTTTAAACCTTCCCATATTGAAGCTGTGCTTAAAGAGTTAAATGCCCGCGGGTACAAGAGCGGCACCTATTCAGCAGGGGAAGGAATGGAGCTTTTCTCTGTTCACTCGACACGCGACCTGTATCTTGCAAACGAGGCAGCGCGCATCGCCATGATAAACCGCGCAGTGCAAAACGGTGCTGTTATTATGTGTGACAGCGGCATAATCATTTCGCCCGACTCCCAAATAGATGAAGGCACACTCATCCTGCCCGGCAGCATAATAAGAGGCGGCTCACACATTGGTAAAGGTTGTACCATTGGACCCAATTCGCTTATCGACAGCAGCACGATTGCCGACAACTGCGTTATTCATGCAAGTCACATCACCCGTTCCACCGTTGATGAAAAAACTACCATTGGGCCTTTTACACAGCTTCGCCCCGACAGCCACATTGGCAGGAATGTTAAAATCGGGGACTTTGTTGAAATAAAAAATTCCACAGTAGGAGACAAAACCTCGGTTGCCCACTTAACTTATATCGGTGACAGCGATGTCGGCAGAAAAGTAAATTTCGGGTGCGGCACTGTTACTGTTAATTATGACGGAAAGAACAAATACCGCACCACCATCGGGGACTATGCCTTTATTGGCTGCAACTCCAATCTTATCGCCCCTGTTAAAATCGGCACAAACGCTTTTACTGCAGCGGGTTCAACGGTAGTTTCGGATGTCCCTGATGACAGCCTTTATATCAGTCGTGAAAAAGAACAGCGCATTATTCAAGGCTGGGTAGACAAAAAACTCGGCCACAGAAGGTGGCAAGAATAATTTTTTAGATATTATAATAAAAAAGGAGTGTATTTTATGAAGTACAATATCACAGGAGAGCCCTTATCTGTTGTTATTTGCGATCTTGAGCAGGGCGAAAGCATGATTACAGAGCGCGGCAGCATGAGCTGGATGAGCATAAACATGAAAATGGAAACCACCAGCAACGGCGGCATCGGAAAGGCTCTGGGCAGAATGTTTGCCGGAGAAGCCATTTTTCAAAACCGCTTCACCGCTGTAAATGGTGCCGGACAAATTGCATTTGCTGCAAGCTTTCCGGGTTCGATAAAGGTATTTAATATTGCACCCGGAAACGAGCTTATTGTTCAGAAAAGCGGTTTTTTGGCAAGTGAGCCGGGCGTTAACCTCTCGGTGCATTTTCAAAAGAAGTTGGGTGCGGGATTTTTCGGTGGCGAAGGCTTTATCATGCAAAAGCTTTCGGGCTTGGGAACAGCGTTTATTGAAATTGACGGTCATGCCTGCGAATATCATTTGGAGGCAGGACAGTCCATGATCGTGGACACCGGTTATCTTGCCGCAATGGACGCAACCTGTTCTATGGAAGTCGTTACCGTACCCGGCGTGAAAAACATGTTCTTCGGCGGCGAAGGCATTTTCCACACCGTTGTAAAAGGTCCCGGCAAGGTAATTTTACAAACCATGCCGATAAACGCCTTTGCGGGAACTCTGCGCCCCTTCCTCCCCTCCTCCAAATAAAAGAAAATCTCATACTTTGCTTAGAGAGACGCCTTTTTATGAAGCGTCTCTCTGTTTTTATATAAAAATGACACCTTGCTTTTACGCAAAGTGTCATAAAATCTTAATATAATTTGAGATTACTATAAAAGTACCTGTCAAAAACAAAAGCTTTCTTTTTTTACTGTAGAATGATTTTTGTTATTTCAGCATATCACTCATTTGGTAAAGACCGGCAGGTTTTCCGATTAAAAAACGAGCAGCATTTACTGCACCGACAGCAAAGACTTCTTTAGAAGTTGCGCTATGTTTAAGGCTGATACATTCATCATGCCCCGCAAAGATGACCTCATGCTCGCCTACAATATTTCCGCCGCGCACCGCATGAATACCGATCTCACTTTTTTCCCGCTTTTGGCGGACACTTTGTCTATCGTAAACATAACGGTACTGCTCGTTGGATACAGCATTTATGGCATTTGCAAGCATAAGTGCCGTTCCGCTCGGAGCATCGACCTTTTGGTTATGATGTTTCTCAATAATCTCAATGTCAAAATCCGCCCCTAAAATCACAGCCGCTTTTTTACAAAGCTCAAGCAAAAGATTTACACCGAGGGACATATTTGCCGAAAAAAAGACAGCGACCTCTTTGGCTGCTTTATGGATAGCAGCTATCTGCTCCTCTGAAAGACCTGTTGTACAAATAACAGCAGGCGTTTTTGTTTTTACGGCATACTGTAAAAGGTCATTTGTTACGCTGGGATGAGAAAAATCAATAATACAGTCATACCCTTTTTCCAACTGAGAAAAGCTGCTGAAACACTTTTCCGTTTCTTTTCCTTTAAGAAAAGCATCCACACAGCAGGCAATTTTAATTTCACTGCCCTCTGCCGCAGCCTTAACAGCTTTGCCCATTTTTCCTTCACTGCCGCAAAGCAAAACTTCAGACATAATAAAACTCCTTATTTTATGAGGTTATGAAGACTGAGTTCTTTTTTAATGAGCTTTAACTTCTCAGGTGTCGTCTCACACATTGGAAGCCGGTATCCTCCGACCTCAAAGCCCATCATATTTAGAGCTGCCTTAACGGGAATGGGATTGACATCGCAAAAAAGCGCGCCGACCAGCCCGATAAGAGAAATCTGCAAATCACGGCTTTCCTCAATTTTACCTTCAAAGAAAAGCCGGCAGATGTCATGCGTCTCCCGAGGCATCACATTGGAAAGCACCGAAATAACGCCGATTCCGCCCAGAGACAATATAGGCACGATCTGATCGTCATTCCCCGAATAAATGCTAAGCTCATCGCCGCAGAGCGCACGAATTTTGGCAATAGCCGAAATATCTCCGCTCGCCTCTTTTGTTGCAACAATGTTGGGGTGCTTGGAAAGCTGCTGATAGGTCTCAGCCTGAATATTGCAACCCGTTCTGGAGGGAACATTGTAAAGCACTATCGGCAAATCGGTAGCATCGGCAATGCTGTTATAGTGGCGAACAAGCCCCTGCTGCGAAGCCTTATTATAATAAGGGGTAACGCAAAGAATACCGTCCACCCCTGCTTTTTTGGCTTCTTTCGCCATCATCACAGCATATGCGGTGTGGTTACTGCCGACGCCTGTAATAACAGGAATTCTGCCCGCAGTTTTCTCTACGGCAAAATTGATGCACCTTATATGCTCATCGGTTTCCAGAGTAGAAGTTTCGCCGGTAGTTCCGCAGATAATGATACAATCGGTGCCGCCTGCAATCTGAAAGTCAATCAGTTCACCGAGCTTTTGGAAATTCACCGACCCGTCCTGATGCATGGGAGTGACAAGTGCAACCCCCGCGCCCTTAAAAATCCTTTTTTTCATAGACATCTACTCCCCTTTCGTTGCGATATATTCCTATAAGTATATTAATCAAAAAAGCCTTTATCGGCAAGAAGCTCCGCCATTAACACTGCGCCGCCAGCCGCTCCGCGCAAGGTGTTATGTGCAAGGCCGACAAACTTATAATCATACTGACTGTCCTCACGCAGACGACCGATAGATACAGCCATTCCGCGCTCAAGCTCGCGCTCGGTTTTGGTTTGCGGACGGTCCTCCTCCTCAAAATAGTGGAGGAATTTCTTAGGAGCAAGCGGCAGATTGCGCTTTTGTGCCTCGCCCTCAAAGTTATTCCATCGCTCAATAATTTGCTCTTTGGTGGGTTTATTTTCAAACTCAACAAAAACAGCTGCCATATGCCCGTCGGTTACCGGAACACGGATACATTGTGCAGTAAGCTGCGGCTCTTTTGCGGGAACAATTTCACCGCCCTCGACCTTGCCCCAGATTTTAAGGGGCTCTTTCTCGCTCTTTTCCTCCTCGCCGCCGATATAAGGAATAACATTATCCACCATTTCAGGCCAGCGCTCAAAGGTTTTGCCCGCTCCCGAAATTGCCTGATAGGTGCAAACCAGAACACGCTTGGGCTTAAATTCCATAAGCGGCCCGATTGCAGGAACATAGCTTTGCAGCGAACAATTCGATTTAACAGCGATAAAACCGCGTTTTGTGCCGAGTCTCTTTTTTTGCGCCTCAATAACATCGGTATGATCGGCATTGAGCTCGGGGATTATCATGGGAACATCAGGTGTCCACCTGTGTGCCGAGTTGTTGGAAACGATAGGACATTCGGCTTTTGCATATTTTTCCTCGAGAGCGCGTGTCTCCTCTTTATTTAAGCTGACTGCACAGAATGCAAAATCAACCTGTGCGGCAATCTCCTCGACCTGTGCAGCATCAACGACCTGCATAGCCTTAAACTTTTCGGGGATAGGCGCAGTCATAGCCCATCTATCTGCCACAGCCTCCTCAAAGCTTTTTCCTGCTGAGCGGCCGGAAGCTGCCAGCACCTTTACCTCAAACCAAGGATGCTCGGAGAGAAGCAGGCAAAACCTCTGCCCAACCATTCCGGTTGCACCGATTATTGCAACATTATACTTTTTCATAACTCTACCTCCACCATAACAAAAAACCGAAAACGCTTGAAATTATAAATTTCAACTCGCTAAAATTGTTATTGATTTACACCTTTTTTAATAGTATAATAATATCACCTATGGGCCCTAAAGTCAATTTCTTTTTGGCACGATACTGCCAATAAGCAAAATTTATGCAATTTTTGCATTCTTAACTTGCAAGGAGCAATTAAATTTATGAAAAAAAGCGACTTTTCTTTTGATTTGCCTCAGGCTCTCATTGCACAGACCCCGATAGAGCCGCGTGACCACTCGCGTTTGCTTTGTTTGGATAAACAAAGCGGTGCAGTTTCCCACCATCATTTTTATGACATAACAAGTTTTTTAAAATCGGGTGACCTTTTGGTGGTAAACGATTCCCGTGTTCTGCCTGCACGTATTTACGGCACAAATGAAAAGGGCGGTGCGCTGGAAATCCTGCTTTTAAATGCCCGCGAAGAAAATGTTTGGGAAATGTTAGTAAAGCCGGGCAAACGCGCCAAGATCGGAAGTCGGCTTTGCTTTGGCAATGGACTGTTGTATGGCGAAGTTATTGATGTAACCGAGGAGGGCAACCGCATCTGCCGCTTTTCCTATAACGCCTCCAACATTTATGAGGTGCTCGATAAGATCGGGCAAATGCCGCTGCCGCCGTACATTACAGAAAAGCTTTCTGACCGCGAGCGGTATCAAACGGTTTATTCCAATGAAATCGGCTCAGCTGCCGCTCCTACTGCAGGGCTGCATTTTACCCATGAACTTATGAAAAAACTGGAAAATATGGGGGTCGGCATCGCAAAGGTAACGCTGCATGTCGGTCTGGGAACCTTTCGCCCCGTAAAAGAAGAAAATATTCTTAACCATAAAATGCACACCGAGCATTATCACCTACCTCGCGAGACTGCAGAGAAAATTCTCGAAACAAAAAAAAGAGGCGGCAGAGTGATTGCCGTGGGAACAACCAGCTGCCGCACGCTGGAGGCCGCTGCAACCAAAAACGGCGAGGTTCGCGAGGACGATGATTGTACCTCTATCTTTATCTACCCCGGCTATGAGTTTAAGGTGATTGATGGGCTTATCACCAACTTTCATCTGCCCGAAAGCACCCTTATTATGCTGGTTTCGGCACTTGCAGGCAGAGAAAACGTTTTAAATGCCTATAACATCGCTATAAAAGAGAAGTATCGTTTTTTCAGTTTTGGAGATGCCATGTTGATTTGTTGATATAAAGTTGTATATAATATTTAATGATATAATATTGTGCAAATTGTTAAGGAATTTGCAAAAAATTAAGAAATTTCATAAACTTCGGGAGCAATGTTTATGAAAAATTACAACTTTTGCAAAGAGCGTGCAATTTAAAAAATTAACATTTCATTTATTGACTTTAGCTAATAATATGTTAAGATAAAGATAGAGAAAACATATACTAATGGTGGAATGTATTTATGATAATTAGATATTCAAAGGATGCCTTGAAATTTTTGGCAAAGCTTGATAAGAAATCCGTTACAAGGATACGAGAAGCCATTAACGGCTTAACTCTTCAACCGCCTATCGGAGATATAAAGCTTATGCAGGGGTATACCGATAACAGAAAAAGACTTAGAGCGGGTTCTTGGCGTATTATTTATAAGAACGCAGCTGAAGCAGAGGTTGAAATTCTTTTTATCATTGATATTGGAAACCGTGGAGATATTTATAAATAAAAAGGAGGGCAAGTAAATGTCTAATGTTGCAATGGACGCTGCAAGGTTGCTGGATATGTTGCCGGAGGACGATAAGAACTTTGCTTATGAGTTCATAAAAAAACTTGTACTTGCGTGGGACCCCGATTTTACCAAGGTCACCTCCGAGGAAGCTGGGGCTATCGCTGCGGCAGAAAACAGCGGATTTATTGATGAGGCAGATATTGATTGGGATAATCTAGATACAGTATTGCAGTAAAATTCAAAAATAGCGCAGGAGAGAAACCCTCTTGCGTTATTTTTATTGAAAATTTTTTTCATATATACCATAAACCTCGATGATGCCATGCTTATCCTATAGATGAACGAATTAAGAATTAAGATGTACCGCAGGCACACAAAAACAATATAAAATTCTTATAAAAAAGAAAATTTTTCCTTTATATAACAATTTATTCACAAAAATTGTCTATAATGAGTCATATAACCTATTAAAAAGGGGACTTTTTAATGCTTTCACTTTCAAACATTACAAAAATTTATCGCAGCGGAGACACAGTTATAAACGCACTTGATGACGTTTCGGTTCATTTTCGCGAAAATGAGTTTGTTTCCATTTTAGGCCCTTCCGGCGGCGGAAAGACCACGCTTTTAAACATCATAGGCGGACTGGACAGATACACAGACGGTGATCTTGTAATAAACGGCAAGACCACAAAGAAATTCACCGCCAAGGATTGGGATACCTACCGCAATCATTCGATTGGTTTTATTTTTCAGAGCTACAATCTCATTCCGCACCAGACGGTGCTTTCCAATGTTGAGCTTGCACTGACACTTTCGGGCGTTTCCAAGTCGGAACGCCGCCGCAGAGCTATCGAGGCTTTAGAGCGCGTCGGTCTCTCCGACCAGCTGAAAAAGAAGCCCAATCAGATGTCGGGCGGACAGATGCAGCGTGTAGCCATTGCGCGTGCGTTGGTTAACGACCCCGATATTCTTTTAGCTGATGAGCCGACCGGTGCGCTTGACTCAACAACCAGCCTTCAAATCATGGAGCTGTTAAAAGAAATTGCAAATGACAGACTTGTTGTTATGGTAACACATAACCCCGAGCTTGCAGAGCAATATTCCACCAGAATAGTCAGACTGCTTGACGGTGAGGTCATCGAGGATACCAATCCTATGACCGACGGGGAAATAGAAGCTGAGATCAAAGCCGAGGAGGAAGCGAATGCCGCAGAGCTCGCCGCTCTCGAGGCCCTACCGGAAAAAGAAAAAACCAAGAAGATAAAACAGAACAAAAAGCGCAAGGAGAAGGCGAAGATGTCATTCTTCACCGCCTTTAAGCTTTCTGCAAGAAATCTCTGGTCTAAAAAAGGCAGAACCGCTATGGTTGGCTTCGCAGGCTCTATATGTATCATCGGTATCGCGCTGGTTCTTGCATTCTCTGCAGGAATCAAGGGTTATATTGCATCTATGCAGGATGATATGCTCTCCGGCAACCCAATCGAAATTGCGGAAACAGGCTTTAATACATCTGCGCTTAACGATATTATGAAGGACTTGGATGAAAAGGATATCGAAAAGCTTAAGGACAAGGTTTATATAACCAGCACGGTTGAAAACCTTGCAGAAATGAGTGATAAGCTTGAGAAGATATTCGCCGCTAATACGATAACGCCGGAATATGTAGAGTATGTAAAGGCAATGCCAAAGGATGCATA
>JAZQMT010000079.1:0-3779 GCA_045543635.1 Oscillospiraceae bacterium
CGTAGAACTGAAATTTCAGCGTGCTTTACACCAATTCCTCTCTCAACAGCAAAATATGGCTTTCAATCTCTTTTATTACTGCTTTAAACTCTACATCTGATTTGCTTGTAGGATCTTCTAATCCCCAGTTATCATCAAATGCTCTGCCAATAAAAGGGCATCCCACATTACAGCCCATAGAAATGGCTATATCTGGATTTGGAATCTCTGTAATCAATTTTGAATACTGTGTTTGTTCCATATCAATTCCATACAACTCTTTCATAATTCTAACTGCATCTTGATTGATTTGGGGTTTAGTTTCTGTTCCAGCTGAATATGATTCAAATACATCTGATGCCAAGTGTTTCCCCAATGCTTCTGCAATCTGACTGCGACACGAATTATGAACACAAATAAAGGCTATCTTTTTCTTTGTCTTTTTATGAAATGGACATTCTTCCCCCGTGCACTGATTGTTCATATGAGAACGAGAACAGGTTACTTGATTAAGTTCCATCTCAACCCCTAACTTCTCGCTTGTGAATTTGATTGCTTCTATGATGGCGAGATAAGAATCTCTTTTGCAACAACGAGGGCCACCGTTTTCTCCTATCGCTTTCAAAGCTCTTGCGGTCATTTGATTGGAAAGCCCCCAAGCCTCTTTTGCAAGTGGTGTTGATTTTAATGCAATAGAAATATACATACCCGTGCTAACACCTGCTCCACAGGCGCCCCAAAATCCACAAGCACCGCCAGGAACTTGCTTTCCCCTCTTTTGCATTTCATAAAGGGCATTTTTTAAGTCTATATCTCCACCCGCATTCTTATATGCAGTTAAAAGTGCAGAACCAACCATAGTATGATGTTCTGGACCGTGCATATGGCAAGGTGGCATACACATCATTTTTTCCATAATTTCAATGGGGTTCACGGATTTACTATTAAAGCATATCGAGATAATTTCATCCATTCCGCTTGTATGACATTCATCACAAACAAAATGCCCGTTTATACATCTTGTTTTACTACTTTGCCTTTTATGGCAAAGTTCACATTCCATCACTTCATCGGTGTCAAGATATATTAGTGATGCTTTGCAAATTAAGCATTCTTCGTTCATACAATTTGCCTCGCTAAATTATTATTTATCATTTTACTGAATTTAATTATATCACATTGTGATTAAAACGAAAAGACTTTTACAAAAAATCGCCCTGCCGAGAAATCGGCAGGGCAAAATATTTGCGTTATAAATCTAATCACTTAGATTCTTTAATAGCAGCCTGTGCTGCAACACGCAAAAGTGGGAAATTATATTCTTTTCTTTTTTGCGATTCTAACAATTCCTATTGTGGCAAAAACAGCACTTATAAACAAAAGTGAAACAAGGCAAATCAGTTGAATATTCCCCTCTAAACACTGCGCCCAATCATTAAAGTTCACTTGATAGGTACTCTCATTTGTGCCAAATAATATATCCACAACATACTCTGTGAAATATAAGATGATTGTACTGAAAGCAATACAAACGCCTGTTTTAAGAAGAGCATTAAAACGCAGTGCGCAAATAATCGTGCAAAAGAAAGCAGGGATAAAAGCATAGCACGCAACAAGTATTGCCGAGATAAGCATAAAGGGATACCAAATGTTGATATTCAACAAAAGCAAAATCGTCAAAATCCAAGCCACAGCGAAAGAAATTAAAAACTTATAGCGGGAAACGTTGGTTTTAGATAATAAAATAGGCACAAACAACAGTTCATAGCCGATTAAAACACCAATGCAGGAGGTTAAAATCCAAGATAAACCACCCGTATATATTGCGCAGGTAAACAAAAGCAAACAAATGGATAGATAAGTTGAAACTGAAAAAGCAATTAATTTATTCGATTCAAAAAAGCAAGTAATGTTTGGCACGAATGTATAGGCACAAAGTAGTGCGACCATCACAATAAAGAACCAAGACAGCGTGTGGTTTACTGCAAGATTGCAGATGAAACAGGTCAAAAGTGCAACTGCATATGCTATTGTCGGAACCCAAAACCATGTGCCGCGAATGATGCGGAATTTCCGCGCTTCGTGTTTCAGTCTCCTTGTGTCAGTGTCGGTTGAGGCGGTAATCAATTCGTGTTCGCTGATATCAAGGGTGCGGCAAATATCGGAAATCAAAGTAATGTCAGGATAGGAAACTCCTCTCTCCCATTTGCTCACCGCACCCTCGGTTACGAACAGCATTTCCGCCAAGTCTTTTTGGGAATAGTTTTTCTCGGTCCGTTTGGATTTTATAAATGCTCCGAGTGTTTTTTTATCCGTCATATCGTATCGCCTCCGCCTAACATCCTACGGCAAATAATGCTCGCCGTCAATGGACTGTTAATCCACCCCTTGTTTTGTTGTCTATGTATCAAATTTTGTTGATTGTTTTTCTTCATTATAACACGTTGTGCGTCAAACAGAAAGATTTTTTCATAAAAAATCACCCCACCGATTTCTCGGCAGGGTGATAAATTTTGCTTATAAATCTAATTACTTAGATTCTTTAATAGCAGCCTGAGCGGCGGCGAGGCGTGCGATAGGCACACGGAAAGGTGAGCAGGATACATAGTCGAGGCCGATCTTGTGGCAGAACTCGACGGAAACGGGGTCACCACCGTGCTCACCGCAGATACCGCAGTGAATAGAGGGGCGAACCTTTTTACCGAGCTCAACTGCCATATCCATGAGCTTACCAACACCGGTCTGGTCGAGTTTTGCAAAGGGATCGTTCTCGTAGATCTTGGTATCATAGTAAGCGGTGAGGAATTTACCTGCATCGTCACGGCTAAATCCAAAGGTCATCTGAGTGAGGTCGTTGGTACCGAAGCAGAAGAACTCAGCCTCTTTTGCAATCTCATCAGCAGTAAGGCAAGCTCTGGGAATCTCCATCATGGTGCCGACTTCATACTTAAGCTCTACACCGGCTTTTGCAATCTCTGCATCAGCGGTAGCAACAACAACATCTTTAACGAACTTAAGCTCTTTTACTTCACCTGTTAAGGGGATCATGATCTCGGGAACGAGATCCCAATCGGGGTGAGCCTTTTTAACATTGATTGCTGCACGGATAACAGCAGAAGTCTGCATCTTTGCAATTTCAGGATAGGTTACAGCGAGGCGGCAGCCACGGTGACCCATCATGGGGTTAAACTCATGCAGAGAAGAAATGATGTTCTTAATATCAGCAACGGTTTTGCCCTGTGCTTTTGCAAGAGCCTCAATGTCAGCCTCTTCGGTGGGAACGAACTCATGAAGCGGGGGATCGAGGAAACGGATGCAAACGGGATTACCCTCGAGAGCCTCATAGAGCTTCTCAAAGTCGCCCTGCTGATAAGGCAGGATCTTTTCGAGAGCAGCCTCTCTCTCCTCAACAGTATCGGAGCAGATCATCTCACGGAAAGCGGCAATTCTGTCAGCCTCGAAGAACATATGCTCGGTACGGCAAAGGCCGATACCCTCAGCACCCAGCTCGCGAGCCTTTTTCGCATCAGCGGGAGTGTCAGCATTGGTGCGGACCTTAAGAGTTCTGAACTTGTCAGCCCATGCCATGATTCTGCCGAACTCGCCTGCAATCTCTGCATCAACAGTGGGGATAATGCCATCATAGATGTTACCGGTAGAACCGTCGATTGAAATGTAGTCACCCTCATTGTAGGTCTTACCTGCGAGAGTAAACTGCTTATTCTCCTCGTCCATGATGATTTCACCGCAGCCGGAAACACAGCAGGTTCCCATTCCGCGAGCAACAACGGCAGCGTGCG
>JAZQMT010000080.1:0-11225 GCA_045543635.1 Oscillospiraceae bacterium
CGCCTATGCAACAACCTATGCAGCCGCCTATGCAACAGCCTATGCAACAGCCTATGCAACAACCTATGCAACAACCTATGCAGCCGCCTATGCAACAACCTATGCAGCCGCCTATGCAACAGCCTATGCAACAGCCTATGCAACCACCTATGCAATCACCCATGCAACCGTCCTCACTTATTCAGCCGCGTGAGGTTTCTTTTGAAGATATGGCACCTGCGCCGCAACAAGAGCAGCAAACAGGTGAGAGCGGTGAAACTCCTGCACAGATTGTCAGTCGGGTTTGCATAAGGGGAGGTGAAAGGGCACAATATTCGCCACCTGCAAATACAGGATTGGCAATTGGTTCAGATGATGAGATAGTTCCGCCACTTAATGATATAGGAACTTTGCGTGTCGAGGTGTTTACAGCAAATCGTGCAATTCCTATTCAAAATGCAATGATAAGGGTGAGGAATGCGGATAACAACAGCTTGGTTGCTGTTATGGTAACGGATCAGAGTGGTAACACAAGCCGTTTTGAACTACCGACGCCGGATAGAAATCTGTCACTTCAGTCAAGCTCTGTGCATCCATTTGTGAATTATTTTGTAGATATTCGTGCAGATGGATATATACCTCAGTCTGATTTGCGTGTGCAGATGTTTGGGGGGATAGAGTCTATTCTTCCTGCTAACATGATTCCACAGGATGCATGATGGAAACAAGAGCGAAAGGAGAATGCATTAATGGTAGAGGTAATTATTCCCAGTAGTATTACTGTGCATTTGGGGCGTCCAAAAGAAGAAGCTGAAAATGTAACAGTACCGTTTATAGATTATATAAAAAACGTAGCTTCCAGTGAAGTTTATCCAACATGGCCCGAATCAGCACTTCGAGCAAATATTTACGCACAAGTTACATTCGCACTTAACCGAGTGTTTACAGAGTGGTATAGAAGCCAGGGGTATCCTTTTGATATTACAAATTCAACCCAATGTGATCAAGCGTTTGAATACGGCAGAGATGTTTTCGGAGTAGTAAGCAGAATTGTTGATCAGCTTTTTAATGATTATGTTCGCCGTATAGGAACATTTGAGCCGCTTTTTACACAATATTGTAACGGAACAACCACCACATGTGAAGGATTATCTCAATGGGGAACGGTAGATCTTGCAGAGCAGGGGCTAATTCCTTATCAGATATTACAAAATTATTACGGGGAGGATATTGAAATCGTAAGAGATGCATTTGTAGGGGAATCTCCTGATTCTTATCCCGGTACACCGATAAAGATAGGGGATACAGGAAAATATCCGGTCATTATCCAAATATCGCTTAACCGTATTTCATCGAACTACCCCAAAATTCCCAAAGTGTCGGTGGATGGTCGATATGGTGAGCGTACCGCCGAAGCTGTTCGTGCATTTCAAGTAATATTTGATCTGGAGCCTACCGGAATTGTCGATAAGGAAACTTGGTACAGAATTGTACGTATTTATGTTAGTGTTAAAAGATTGTCTGAGCTTAATTCTGAGGGAATTCGCCTAGAAGAAATATCAAAACAGTTTCCCGAGCCGCTTTCTTTGGGGTCACGGGGTGCATCTGTTCGCGTGATGCAGTTTTTCCTTTCCTATGTCGGAGCATTTAACGATTTTATTCCAACGGTAGATATAGACGGCGTTTTCGGAGCAAAAACAGAAGAAGCTGTTCGTGCATTTCAAAAAAATAAAGGGCTTGAAGCAACAGGTATCGTTGATGAGAGAACATGGAATCAAATTTATTATGCATATCGTGACATAGTAGAAAAAATTCCGATTACAAGTGCTTATCCTCTCACTCAAACCTATCCGGGAATCGAATTACGTCAGGGTATGACAGGAGAATCTGTTCGTGCTATTCAGGAATATTTAAGCTATATCGCATTGTTTTTCAGAGCAATAAATACCGTTGCTCCGACAGGATACTATGGTCCTGCAACAACCAATGCCGTTCGAAGATTTCAAAGCGAATTCGGACTTACAACAGATGGTGTGGTCAATGAAGAAACATGGAACCGAATCACCTCGGTATATTCTGATTTGCGAATGGAAGAGGTTCGCCGAAGCGATCAAGCTCCAACTTATGTATTTACAGATCAACAGTAAGGGAGGATAAAACAATTGGCAAACAATAATGTAGAGGAGAGAAGAAATCGCCGCCGTGCGATTTTTGATCTTCAGAATATGCTTTATGTAATCAGCCGCTATGAATCCAATAACCCTGATGTCCTTCCTGATGGGATTTTGGGTCCAAAAACCGTGCAGGCAATTGCTAAATTTCAAAGAAATGCCGGAATGAGTGTGAGCGGAACAGCAGATTTTGAAACATGGGATGCTATTGCTGAAAGATATAATGAGGTACTTTTAATACAAAACAGACCAAGAAAAGTACACTTTTTTGCGAGAAATGCGACTCCGGCTGTGCAAAGAGGAGATAGCTCAGATGCGGTTTATTTAATTCAAATGCTGTTTTCTAAAATGGCGGATGAGTTTTCCGATTATCGCAAATGCGATATAACAGGGAATTTTGATGAATTTACCGAAATGAATGTAAAAGAATTTCAGCGCGTAAATAATTTAGAACCCTGCGGACAGGTAAACCGTGAAACATGGGATCGAATTGCAATGTATTACAGTTTATTCGGTGTATAAAAAATGGGAGAGGGGTAAGCTGATAGCTGCCCCTCGCCCATTTTTTATTGGTGAGATTTATTGGGAAGTTTGATAAGTGATTTTACTTCGCCTCGCTCGGATAATATTTGTTTGAGACATTCCAGAAAATTCAGTGAATAATTGTTTAAATCCCTTTCGGCAGAAAATAAACAATAAACAATTCTATTAGGCAGCTTAAAGCTTGTTTTAAGCATACGTATGTTTGTGTTTTTCTCTAATCCAAGTGCAACACTCATGGGAACGATTGCCCAATTATCTTTTTTTTCGGTAAATAATTTGAGTTGTGACATAATTGTGAGGCGCAGTTGCGGAAACTCATTTTTTCCGAAATTCGTGCTGTGCCAACTTTCAAAACCATTATACCAATCAACAAATATCTCGTTTTTTACAGAAAGCATTTCCTGAGAAACGATTTCCGGATAATTTGAATTCTCAGAGCAAATAAGAGTGAATGGTTCTGAAAAAATCGGCATAGCACGAATTCGTTCAGGAACGTTATTATCAGTGTTAAAAGCAATATCGGTTGAGCCTTGAAGAATGCTTTTGCAGGCTTCGCTAAATTCATAGTCCTGAATAATGAGCTCAACATCAGGATATTTTATTAAAAAAAGCTCGTAGCTTTCCGGTAATATGTATGAACCCAAACTATTTAGGGATGAGACAACAAGTTTTTTGTGGTGAGTACGGTGCATTTTATCAATTTTGTTCATTATTTTTTCGTATTCTAATGCAATGTCATAAAATTCCTTGCCACTTTGCGTTAAGATGATTTCTCGCTGTCCCTTTTGTCTTGAAAATAGTTTTGTACCAAGTTCCGTTTCGAGCGTTTTTAATCGAACGCTTAATGAGGATTGACAAATATATAAGGATTCCGCTGCTTTTGTTATTGACTTAAAGCGACAAATTGCTAAAAATGCCTCAATTCCGGTGTGTGTAATCATAAAAATGCCCCCTTTTTTGATAGCAGAATATATAGAGTATATTCTATATTATAATTTAAAAAAATGAATTTTACAATAGTAAAATGCTTATTTATAATAAAAATATCATTAAAAGAGGAGTAGATAAACATGATAATTGGTATTTTAAAAGAAATTAAGCCCAATGAATATCGAGTTGCAGCAATTCCTGCTACTGTAAAAGAGTTGGTTGCACATGGTCATGAGGTTTTGATTCAGCATGATGCAGGTATTGGCAGCGGTTACAGCGATGAAGAATATATTGCTGCCGGAGCAACTGTTCTTGAGACTGCTGATGAGGTTTATACAAAGGCAGATTTATTCTATAAGGTAAAAGAGTTTTTCCCTCAAGAGTATAAATACATGAATAAGGATAAAATTATTTATACCTATATTCATTCTAATGCACACCCCGAGGAGACCGATGCTATCCTTGAAAGCAAGGTTACCGCTATTGCATATGAGGATATAACCGATAAAAATGGCGGTTTTCCGCTGCTTAAACCCATGAGTATTCTTGCCGGTAAGGGTGGATTTTTAGCAGCACTTCAGCATATGCAGGCTGTTAATGGCGGAAACGGAACTCTGCTTGCAAATGTTTGCGGAGTTGAGGCTCCCACAGTTACCATCATTGGCGGTGGTAATGCAGGTCTTGGCGCTGCAGAGCTTGCTGTAGGCTTCCAGAATAATGTCAGAATTCTTGATGTTAATTTTGATCATATGGAAAAAATCAAGGCTCAACTCGGCCCTAATGTTTCCTGCATGTTCTCCAATAGAGAAAACCTTGTAAAATGCCTTAAAGAGAGTGATGTAATCATCAACTGCATCATGTGGCCCAAACACCGCAAGGATCACCTCATTAACAGAGAGGATCTTAAGCTTATGAAAAAGGGCGCAATGATTGTTGATGTCGCTTGCGATGATGAGGGCGCAGTTGAAACCTGCCGCAGCACATCTCATGATGATCCCGTTTACTTCGAAGAGGGAGTTAAGCACTATTGTGTTGACAACATTCCTTCTGCATTTGCTCGTACTGCATCTATTCTTCTTTCTGCTGCAACCCTTCCTTTCCTTCTTAAAATTGCTGATAAAGGTGTAAAACAAGCATTAAAGGATGACGTAAATCTTCGCCGCGGACTTACCGCTTATGACGGCAAGCTCACTTTAAAAGAAACTGCACTTAAGCAGAATCGTGAGCTTACTGATGTTGAGGAACTTGTAAAAACCTTTTAATTTTTGTTAAACAAATGAAGCGAGGAGCTCTACAATGAGGCTCCTCGCTTTTTACATGTATGAAAATACAATAAACTCTAAAAAATCGTTTCTACAAGTTTTTGACTCTCTTGGGGGGAGTAAACAAACTTATCAATGTGATCAGATTCTATAAAGTATTTTGGTTCTTTCTGGCTGTACTGTGCATGGAAAGAGTCAATTATGATAAGCTTAACCTTCATTTTTTCGGGAATAAGATTTTTAATATAAACACTTGCGTGTTGTCCGATTGAAACTCCTTCTTTTGGTTCTGCCAGCCCTGCAAGGTTGGGTGTCAGTTCAACAAAAACACCATAGTTTTCGATTGAGCGGATAATTCCCGAAACTGTTTCACCGATGTGGAAGGTTTCGGCGTTTTGTTTCCATGTCCCTAAAAGTTCCTTGTGAGAAAGTGTTATTTTTCCGTCTGGCTCGATTGATTTGACAACTGCATAGATATTTTGCCCGTTGTGAAAGCGGTCTGAAGGGTGAGAAATGCGTGAGACAGAAATAAAATCAATGGGAATCATGGAAATAATACCGCAAGCGATGTCAACAAAACAGCCAAAAGGTTCCAGCCGTGTGATACAAACAGGTAAAATATCTCCCGGTGTTAACTGTTCTATGTATTCTCTGCGGCAATCCTCCTGAACAGCGCGGCGGGAAAGAATAGCATAAGGTATTCCATTGGGTTGTTGTGCAAAACAGAGTATTTTAAAGCAGGTTGGTTTGTTTACCCGAGAAATTATAGCAATGTCGCGCACATCACCCTCCTCAATACCGATTGCTGCTTCTGCACGGGGAATAACCCCTTTCATGCAGCCGAGGTCTAAAATAAGGTTGTGATCGCAATCACAGCTTGCAGCTCTCGCTTCTAATATTTTGCCTTGTAAAAAAGCCTCCTGAAGAGTTGAAGGAGATTTTAAGGCAGCAATGTTGGCAGGTGTAGAGATAAGTGACCCTTCCGGTTTATAAACAGCCATTGTTGTGTAAGCCTCCCGATGTATTTTGTGTCCGAAACAGAGCGTTTTTTCTGCTGCTCGTCTTGCTCTATGTATATGAAATAGGAATAGGGGAATATTCGGGCAGGAGTGAAAAAATCATTATGGAGAAATATTGCCTTTTTTTTACAAAGAGTGTATAATAATTTATATATACTTTGCAAGGGGGATTTATATGGATGTCAAAGTAAATGATGTGCTGCAAATGAAGAAAGAACACCCTTGCGGCAGTAAAGAATTTTTGGTTTTGCGTTCCGGAATGGATTTTAAGCTTCGTTGCAAGGGGTGCGGACATGAAATAATGATTGCGCGAGCAAAAGCAGAAAAAAATATAAAAAAGATTGTGCGTCCCGAAAATGCGGAATAATAAAAGGATTGGATTGATAAAATGTTTCAAAAGTTAGGGCTTATTGCAGAAAAGTATGAGGCAATCAAAGAGAGTATTATAGATCCCGAAGTTATTTCGGATAATCAAAAATATGCTTCTCTCATGCGCGAGTATAAAACACTTTCGCCTATTGTAGAAAAATATGAGCAGTATTCGCGCTGTTACAATAATATGCAGGAAGCAAGAGAACTCTTAGATGCAGGTGGCCTTGATAAGGATTTTCGTGAAATGGTTCAGCAGGAGTTTGAGGAAAATCGTGATAAGCTAGAGGAGCTTTCGCAGGAGCTTAAAATTTTGCTTCTCCCCAAGGATCCTAATGACGAAAAGAATGTTATCGTTGAAATCAGAGGAGGAGCGGGTGGAGAAGAAGCGGCACTGTTTGCGGGTTCGCTTTTCCGAATGTATAGTATGTATGCAGAAATGCGTGGTTGGAAAAGTGAGATACTCAATGAAAATCCCACTGAGCTTGGCGGATTTAAAGAAATAAGCTTTGGAATTGAGGGAGAGGGAGCATATTCCTGCCTAAAATTTGAAAGCGGCGTCCATAGGGTACAGCGTGTTCCTGAAACAGAGGCAGGAGGAAGAATTCACACCTCCACTGTTACCGTTGCTGTCCTTCCCGAAGTAGAGGATGTTGAGGTCGATATAAATCCCACCGATCTGCAAATCGACACCTATCGCTCGGGTGGAGCAGGCGGTCAGCATGTTAATAAAACGGAGTCTGCTATTCGTATCACTCATATTCCTTCAGGGCTTGTTGTAGAATGTCAGGACGAGCGCAGTCAGCACAAAAACAAGGATAAAGCAATGAAAATTTTGCGTTCGAGGCTCTATGAGCTGAAACAAAGAGAGCAAAATGAAAAAATTGCGAGTGAACGTAAATTACAGGTTGGAACAGGGGATCGTTCCGAACGTATTCGCACTTATAATTTTCCTCAAGGCAGAGTTACCGATCATAGAATCGGACTTACCCTTTATAAAATTGAAAATATCATGAATGGTGATCTTACTGAGATCATAGAAGCTCTTAATACTGCAGATCAGGCTGAAAAGCTTGCGATGTCAGCAGAGCAATAAAGAAGGGATTTTTATTAAAACTATTATAAAAGACGCATTTGACGCACAAAATGATATAGAAACAATAAAAGAGGCGGCACAAGTCATTCGAGAGGGCGGACTTGTAGGGTTTCCAACCGAGACAGTTTACGGACTTGGTGCTAACGCCCTTTGTGAAACTGCTGTAAAAAAGATATTTGAGGCTAAAGGCAGACCGCAGGATAACCCTCTTATTGTTCATGTGGACTCGTTTCAGATGATGCTTCCGCTGGTAAAAGGATTCGATGACCACGCAAAAAAGCTTGCCATGCGTTTTTGGCCGGGACCGCTTACCATTATTATGAAACGTAGCTCTAAGATACCTGATGTTGTTAGTGCAGGACTTTCCACGGTTGCTATTCGTATGCCTTCCGATCCAATCGCAAATGCGCTTATTCGTGAGGCAGGCGTTCCTATTGCTGCTCCGTCAGCAAACATTTCGGGCAGCCCCAGCCCCACAAGTGCAAAGCACGTTATTTGCGATTTGTCAGGCAGAGTTGATATGATAATTAACTCACATAATTGCGATGTCGGAGTTGAGTCTACCGTTATTTCTCTTGCGGGTGAAAAGCCGCGCCTGCTTCGCCCCGGGTTTGTAACTCCTGAGGAGCTTGAGGAAGTTGTTGGTGAAATTGAAATAGACCGCGCGGTAAATCATAGCATTTCAAATGATGCGGTAGTAAATGCTCCGGGAATGAAATATAAGCATTATGCTCCCAAAGCAAAAGTTTATGTTGTAAGGGGAAGTTTCGAACAGTTTCGTGCATATATCTCTCAAAAAACTCAGCAAGGAACAGCTGCATTGTGTTTTAATGGTGAAGGAGAAAAACTTGCGGTACCTTATGTTGAGTTTGGCGGAGAAGAGAACTCCAAAGAGCAGGCGGTGCGGCTGTTTGACGCATTGCGCCGTGTTGATGAAATGGGCGCTGAGGTAGTTTATGCGCGTTGTCCCAGCTGTAAAGGCGTTGGGCTTGCTGTTACAAACCGTCTCTTTAAAGCGGCGGGATTTGAGGTGATCGAGCTGTGATTATCGGGCTTACGGGACAAACCGGTGCGGGAAAATCGACCGTTTGTCATTCTTTTAAAGAAAAGGGGCTTGTTGTCATCGATTGCGATAAGGTTGCAAGAGAGGTAACGCAAAAGGGGAGCCGTACACTATCAGAGCTTTCCAAAGCCTTCGGTAATGAAATAATCCTTTCCGATGGTTCGCTCGATCGCGCAGCTCTTGCACAGATAGCTTTTTCTTCTCCCGAGAAAACGAATTTACTTAACGCAATTACGCATCCGGCAATTCTTAATTCGCTAAAAGAAAAAATTGCAAAATATCCCAATGAAATACTTGTGCTTGATGCCCCCACGCTTTTGGAAAGCGGTGCCTACCGATTGTGTGATAAGATAATTGCTGTTGTGGCGGATGAAAATATCCGTAAACAGAGGATAATGCGGCGGGATAATCTTTCACAGCAGCAGGCTGAGCAACGTATGAAAGCGCAAAAGGATGATGCATTTTATGCACAGCATGCAGACGCAGTAATTTATAATAATCAAGACACATGCGATTTAGAAAAGACAATAGAGCAGGTGCTGAAAAAAATTGGAGTATAGGTATGACAAAGGCATTTAAGGTGTTTTATAAGCTAATGTATATTGTTTTGGCTGCAGCTGTGCTGATCGGTCTTGTTGTTTATTCTCAACGTATTTATCTTAAAAATGCTTACCCTGTTAAATATAGCGAGTTTGTAGAAAAATACTCTAGTGAGTATGAGCTTGACCCATATTTTATCTATGCTGTTATTCGAACAGAAAGCGATTTTAAGCAAACTGCAACATCCTCTATCGGTGCAAGGGGTCTCATGCAGGTCACTGAGGAAACCTTTGATTGGATAAAAGGTAGGTTGGGTGATAACGCCAGCACTTTTGACAGTATGTATGAGCCTGAAACAGCCGTTCGTTACGGTGTATATTTGATTTCTTACCTTCGCGATGTACTGGGGGATGAGGAAAATGTTTTGTGTGGGTATCATGCAGGTGTTAATCGAGCCAAAGAATGGCTTTCTGATGAAAAGTATACTCAAAACGGAAATATTTTGACTGATAAGATACCCTATGGGGATACACGTTTGTATGTGAATAAAGTGATGGAAACATATCGGATTTATTTAAAACTTTATTAGTAGTAAAGATGGGAGAGAATAATATGGAAAAAACGGTAGGAGAAAAACTTATGGAGCAGCTTTTTTATAAAAAGAAACACGCTGCTGAAATTTTAACCGATGAGCAAATTGCACTTGCTTTTGACTTTTGCAAAGGCTACCGCGAATTTTTAGACTATGCCAAAACAGAAAGACGTGCTGTTCAGTTTGCAGAAAAGCTTGCAAAAGAAAATGGTTTTGTTGAGTTTGTTGCCGGTACAAAATATAATAAAGGTGATAAGGTTTATAAAAATAATCGAGGAAAAGCGATTATTTTGGCGGTGATGGGAGAAAAACCTCTTTCTGAGGGGGTTAAAATTTCCGCTGCGCATATTGATTCTCCCCGCCTTGATTTAAAGCAGGTTCCTGTTTATGAGGATAGCGAAATAGCCTATTTTAAAACTCATTATTACGGCGGTATTCGCAAATATCAGTGGCCCACTGTCCCTCTTGCGCTTTACGGAACGGTTATTCGTGCTGATGGTTCCTCGGTTGATGTTGCCATTGGTGATGGTGAGGACGATCCGGTATTCTATGTTTCAGATCTGTTGCCGCACCTTGCACAAAATTATGCCAAGAAACCTATGGCTGAAGCAGTTGATGCAGAAAGTTTAAACCTTATTGTTGGTTCCCTTCCTTTTCGTGATGATAAGGTTAGTGAAAAGGTAAAATTGAACCTTTTAAATATTCTCTTCGAGAAATATGGCATCACAGAAGCTGACTTTCTTTCTGCGGAGTTAGAGGCGGTTCCCGCGTTTTGTTCGCGAGATATTGGCTTTGACCGTTCACTCATTGGTGCATATGGTCATGATGACCGTGTTTGCGCGTATCCGGCACTGATTGCTGCACTTGAATGTAAAGCTCCTGCATATACTACTGTTACTGTGCTTGCCGATAAGGAAGAAACAGGCAGTGAGGGAAACACGGGCTTGGATTCTGCTTACCTGAAATATTTTATCGGTGACCTTGCGGCACCTTATAACCTTGCTGCAAGAGAGGTGCTCAGCAAGAGTGAATGTCTTTCTGCAGATGTTAATGCGGCATTTGACCCCAATTTTCCTGAGGTTTTTGAACGCAAAAACGCAAGTTTTATTAATTACGGTGTTGTCGTAACTAAATATACCGGTGCCAAAGGAAAATCCGGAACCTCGGATGCATCAGCAGAATATACCGGAAAAATCAGAAATCTTTTTGATAAAGAAAATGTTATTTGGCAATCCGGAGAATTGGGAAAGACAGATATTGGAGGCGGCGGAACAGTAGCAAAATATATTGCAGGGCTTGATGTTGATGTTATAGATGTCGGTGTTCCGGTTCTTTCTATGCATTCACCCTTCGAGGTCGTTTCCAAAATTGATGTCTATATGGCATACAAAGCTTTCTTTGTATTCTTTAATCAAAAGTAGCAAAAACAGGAGTGATTATATAATCACTCCTGTTTTTGTTAAAGTGAAAAAACGTCATAAATAAATATCTTGACTCCTATTAAAATCAAAATAATGCCACCGATTATTGAGGCTTTATGGCGAAAAAGCCTGCTCAACTTTTTTCCGAGAAACATTCCTAATGCAGAGAGTAAAAATGTAGAAATGCCGATAATGATACAGTTTGTCAGTGCGATGCTTGAGGAGGTTCCCATAACAGAA
>JAZQMT010000081.1:0-13758 GCA_045543635.1 Oscillospiraceae bacterium
AAAAATCTTCGCTTATATAACAATTTTCCTTTATACCAGAGTGAAGAGAGGCAATTGCGCCTGCATATTCACTTGGTATAACAAGATGTGAGGTATTATGTTTTAATGCAAAATGTGTAAGTGATGAAACCTCAGATGACGGGATATTTTCTGCTGAAAGCAAGAAAATATTGTTTATTTGTTGTCTTTTTAACGCAGAGTTTAATTGATATGAGGTATCTTCGGAAAATCCGCTGATAAAGCATTTTCCCTCTGATTCTATCATAATTGCAGCTGAAGAACCACCTATGATGGATATTCGTGTATAATCTTTAGTTATTGTATTATTTGAAATTACTGCAGTGCAAATAACAGGGATACAAACAAGCAGCGCAGCAATGCTGTTTTTGCGGGGATGCTTTGAATGAGCTGCAATAAGAAATAGAAAAAGGAAAATAATAACCAGCGGCAGTGTTAAGTCGCTTTGAATAGAAATTTTTGCAAAAGGAAATGTGCTGAATTTTTCAGCAAACCAAGTGATACAGGAAATAAGAAGCTTTGTAATGTAAAGTATCGGTTGGTATAAAAAAGAGAAAGGAGTCAAGGAAAGCAGAGCGCTACTCAGGGAAAAAGCAAGAACGGCAGGTAAAAGAGGGGATAAAATAAGATTAATGATGGGGGAGTAGCTGGAAATATATCCAAATACACAGCTTGATACCGGAATTGTAAAAAGAAAAGCAAAGAAACAGGGAACTAGGAGCTTAAATGTTTCATGGATAAATAAACGAAAAACAGAAACGGTTTTTAGGCTGAATTTTAATCGCTTCTTTTCAATAATTATTTGTGAAATAATTAAACCAAACGTAGCAGAAAACGAAAGTAAAAAAACAATATTGGTAATAGCATAGGGATTTGCAATGCAGATTATAACAGCTGAGAGAGCTAAAGCTGTGGGAGAATCATAGTCGCGCCGAGCACATTGTGCAATAAGAGAAAGTGTTGTCATTATAGCTGCGCGAATAACAGATGGAGTAAAGCCGGTCATGATCATCATTGTATAGGTAAGTAGCAAAGCGATAATGGACCTAGGTGTTTTTCCGATACCGAATAAGAGCAAAAAATTATTTAATAGCATAACAATTATTGAAAGATGTAATCCCGATACTGCAAGAAGATGGCTTATTCCCGAGATTGCAAATAATTCCGCTGTAGAAGGATCAATATAGTCTCGCTTTCCGAATAATATTGCACAAATAATATTTCCTCGCTCATCTGCAAGAGAGGCGCGAATGTTGAAAACCATTTTATCGCGAACAGAACAGATTTCTCGCAAAAGGGAAAACTTGTCTTGGTTTGTTACGTTAATTTCACCGGTTGTAATTGCTGATGCAAGAATATTGTTTGAAAGATAATATCGTTCGGATGCAGAAACAGAATCATTGGAGAAAAAATTTACAGATACAGAAATATCGTCGTAATCAGAAAGATTTTCCGAATTTGCAGCGTATAATCGTATTTTAATTGCTCGCGCAGCATCACCGTTTATGCTATTTAGCTTTGCAATATAAAACTTGTTGCCGTTATCGGAAATCTCGGTTTCTAAAATAGTTGCAGTAATATCGGCGTTTTTTCCCGCAAGCTCTGATGCCGGTTTAAGCGTTACATGACTATAAATTTGAAAACTTATTATTGTTAAAATGGAAACTACCAAAAGAAGAACAACATTTTTATATTTTTTTCTAAAAAGTGATAGAATAAAAAACAAAACAGCTGCCGCTGAAAAAATAACAACGGCAGCATTAAGATATGAGGAAGGCATAAGGATAGCGGCAGCAAGCGTTACTAAATAGATTGAACAAGAGGTCATCAGCGGCCGTTTCATTTTGCGTCTCCTCTCTTTTGAGGTTATAATTACGCGAAAAACATAGGGAGTTTCTCGAGGTAGATAATATCCTTGCGGTCAGCCGCATCACCTTCAGCAAGCACAGTAGCTTTACCGACGATTTTTCCTCCTGCAGAGTTTACAAGTGTTTCCAAAGCATGTAGAGATTCACCTGTACTGATTACATCATCAACGATAAGAACTCGTTTTCCTGTCAAGTAATCGGCTTCAGTGCTGTCAAGATAAAGCATTTGTAGTTTTTCGGTAGTGATAGATTTTACTTCAACATGAATAGGTGACTGCATGTAAAGTTTATTCATCTTTCTTGCGACGATATATTTTTCATCCAGCTGTCTTGCCATTTCGTAAGCAAGAGGAATTCCTTTAGATTCCGCAGTAACAATAACATCATGCTCAGGAACTTTTTTAATAAGCTCCTTTGCAGCGGCAACGGTGAGCTCAACATCGGAAAACATAACAAAACCTGCGATATAAACCTTTTCGTTAATGGGACAGATTGGAAGTTGTCGCTCAAGTCCCGCAAGCTTTAAGGTATAAAATTTATCCATGATAAATAGCTCCTTTCAGTATTACTAAAATCATGCTACTGCATCAGCCCGGAGGCCATGCAAGAAGCCGCCCGCCCAGCACATGAAAATGCAGATGTGAAACGGTTTGTCCACCGTTTTCACCGCAGTTGTTTACAATTCGGTAGCCCTTTGAAAGCCCCAGCTGCTTGGCAAGTTTAGAAATAACAGTGAAAATGTGGGCAATAACTTCGGCATTGGTTTGGTTTATTTCATCAGCACTTTTGATGTGTGCTTTTGGGATGACCAGAAAATGAACAGGTGCCTGAGGATCGAGGTCATAAAAGGCAACAACCTTTTCGTCCTCATAGAGTTTGTTAGAGGGGATCTCTCCGCTTGCAATTTTGCAAAAAATGCAATCCATCTTTTTTCCTCCTTATTTTTTTGATATTACCTCGACAGCTGCTTTTGCAGCATCAAAGCAGGCGTTAATTTTATCAAGCTCTTTAAATCCTGCCATTGCACTATCGGGTCTTCCGCCACCGGAACCTCCCGCTGCCTGTGCAGCAACTCTTGCAAGGTTTCCTGCATGTGCACCCATAGAAACTGCTTCTTTTCCGCAGCTGACGCATAGCGTTCCTTTTGCACCGTCTTCACTTGCAAGAATAGTAATGTTTAATGGGTCTGCATCGCGCAACGAATCTGAAAGCTCGCGCATAGCATCGGGTTTCACATTTTCAAGTTTTGCACAAATAAAATGGAAACCGTTTATTTCAGTCATGCTGTCGGCAAGATTTCCGCTCTGTGAGGCTGCAATCTTGCGGTTTAAGGCGTCAAGCTCTTTTTCTTTCTGTTTAAGCTCTTCTGAAACAGCGGTGATTTTGGAAACAAGCTCTTGCGGATTTGCAAGCTTAAGTGCTGCAGCTGCATTGTTAATAAGTTCAAGATTTGCAGCAAGATAATCAAGTAAATTAGAGCCTGTAACTGCTTCAATACGCCTTATACCCGATGCGACCGAAGCCTCGCTTAAAATTTTAAACAAACCGATTTCAGAAGTGTTTTTAACATGCGTTCCGCCACAAAGCTCGGTGGAATAATCACCTGCCGAAACAACGCGAACCGTGTCGGAATATTTTTCAGAGAAAAGTGCCATAGCACCGATTTCTTTTGCTTCTGTAAGGGACATTTCTTTTACTGAAACGGGGATTGCAGCGAGAATTATATCATTTACTTCTTTTTCAATCTTGGCAAGCTCCTCCGAAGAAACAGATGAGAAGTGAGAAAAGTCAAAACGCAAACGCTTGTCATCAACAAGCTGACCTGCCTGATGAACATGATCACCCAAGGTGTTTCGCAACGCTGCTTGAAGGAGATGCGCGCAGGTGTGATTGCGCATAATTGAAGCTCTGCGAACGGTGTCGACAGAAGCAGTTGCAGTACATCCGGCAGAAATGATTCCGCTGTCTACGGTTCCAATACAGAAAATTTTTCCGCTTTTATCTTTTTTGCAATCAACGATTGAAACAACACTCTCGCCGCAGGTAACTACTCCGTGATCGGAAACCTGTCCTCCGCTTTCCGCATAAAAGGGAACAGGGTCTAAAAGTAGGGTAACATCTGCGCCCTCAGTAGCACACTCAACGTTTTTTCCGTTACAAATAACAGCCTTTACGTTACACGCACAGCTCGTTTTTTCATATCCGCAGAATTCGGTAACAATGTCGGCAATTCCTTCGATCTCATTGTCTACCCAACCAAGAACATCCAGGTTTTCTCTGGCTTTTCTTGCTTTTGTACGCTGCTCTTGCATAAGAGTTCGGAAAGCATCCTCGTCAACCATGAGCCCTTTTTCCAAAACGATTTCACGGGTAAGATCAATGGGGAAACCATATGTATCATAAAGTTTAAATGCGGCAGCGCCGGGAAAGCTGCTGCTTTTGGATTCCAACTGCTTTTTAATCAGTTGGTTTACAAGCTCCATGCCCTTATCAATGGTTTTTGCAAAGCTCTCTTCCTCATTACATACAATTTTTCTGATGTAATCTGCTTTTTCAACGAGCTCGGGATAAGCAGTTTTGTTTTCGTTTATAACAGTTTCACAAACATTATAAAGGAAAGCGCCTTCAATGCCGAGGAGCTTTCCGTGACATGCGGCGCGGCGCAGTAAGCGGCGCAAAACGTATCCACGGCCTTCGTTGGAAGGAATAACGCCGTCTGCAATCATAAAGGTGGTGCTTCTGATATGGTCGGTGATAATTCGAAGCGAAACATCGGTTTTTTCATCTTTTTTATATTCCGCATTTGCAAGACGGCAGATATGGTTCATAATATTTTGAACAGTATCAACCTCAAAGAGATTTCCGACACCCTGCATAATACAGGCAAGACGCTCTAACCCCATGCCTGTATCAATGTTGGGGTGTTCCATTGGAGTATAGTTTCCGTTTCCATCAGAGTTGTACTGTGAAAAAACAAGATTCCAGAACTCAACATAACGGTCACAATCACAACCAACAGCACAATCAGGTTTTCCGCAACCGTGCTCTTCACCACGGTCAAAATAAATTTCAGAGCAGGGACCGCAAGGACCGCTGCCGATTTCCCAGAAATTATCTTCTCGTCCCAGTTTTACTATGCGATCGCGCGCAACCCCGACTTCATTAACCCAAATATCAATTGCTTCGTTGTCGGTTTCAAAAACAGAAACCCAAATTCTATCAGTAGGAATTTTCAACTCTTGTGTAATAAATTCCCAAGCCCATTTTGTCGCCTCATGCTTGAAATAGTCTCCAAAAGAAAAGTTTCCGAGCATTTCAAAATATGTTCCGTGTCGGGATGTTTTGCCAACTCGCTCAATATCAGGAGTTCGGATACATTTTTGACAGGTAGTAACTCGTTTTGCGGGTGGTGTTGCCTGTCCGAGAAAATATTTCTTTAACGGCGCCATACCCGAGTTAATGAGCAGCAAGCTGTTGTCATCAATCGGAACGAGAGGGAAGCTTGAAAGGCGTTTATGCGCTTTGTTTTCAAAAAAGGTAAGAAATTTTTCTCTTAATTCATTAAGTCCTGTCCATTCCATGTTTTAAACCTCATTTCTCATTGTAAAAAAATAAACCTGCCGCCCCAAAAGGGACGACAGGATAAACCCTACCGCGGTACCACCCGAATTGTGCAGTAATGCACCTCTCAAATCCTTTAACGCAGGCGGCGGCTCGGCTCATCACCGGCAACTCAGGGATGGCATAAAATAAGCTTGTTCCTACGAAATTTTCAGCACGGTATTTTTCCGATTTCGCTCTCTTTCGGTAAACTTGATTTTTCTTCCCGTCACAGTTTTTATTAATATACAAATATTATAATCCCTTTTAAAAAGTTTGTCAATAGTTAGTTGCAGTATCCGTTTTCATATAAAAGGTCACAAATTTTTTTAAAAACAGGGCCGCAGCTTGCTGCGCCAGAATTTCCGCCCTCACATAGAACTACTATAGCATATTTTGGTTTGTTTGCAGGATAAAATCCTGAAAACCACGCCTGTACCAAAGTTTCTCCGTTAACAGCCCAACCTGTTTCGGCTGATGCTGTTTTACCGCCGGCTCCGAGCATTTTTGGGGCAGCAGAACGTCCGGTTCCCGCAGTAACAGTATATATCATGTACTGCTGAATTGCTTCTGCAACTTCTGAGTTTAGAACTCGCGTTTTTGAACCGGTGCTTTGTGAGCGAATTATATTGCCATCAGCATTTACTTCGCCGTAAATAAGAGAGGGTTCAACTAAATATCCGCCGTTTGCAATAATGCTAACGAGTTTTGCAATATGAACGGGGGTTGCCATAAGTGCACCTTGTCCAAAACTTATGTTGGCAAGGTCTCCGCTATAGCCAATCTCATCTGCTGAAGGTAAATTTCCCGCCGCGGTTGCAATTCCATCACAAAGAGTTATTGGTTTTCCAAGCCCCATTGCAGAGGACATCGAAATCAGTCTTTCTTTTCCAACGGTAAGTCCCAAGCGAATAAAATAAGGGTTACAGGAATTAGCAAAAGCGGTTTTCATATTAAGAAAACCATGTCCATCTTCTTTGTGACAGTGAAAGGGCATTTCATCAATTTCAAGATTACCGCTGCAATTATGTGAGAATGATGAAGATATGCCTTTTGAAAGTGCTGCGGCTGAGACAATTAATTTATAGGTAGAACCAATGTTGTATGCACAAAGATTGCGATTTAAAAGTGCGCTGTCATTTGAATTTATGCTTGATGCAATATCTGCTCTGTTATATTCGGGCATGCTTACTCCTGCCAGAACTTCTCCGTTTTGTACATCAGTTATAAGAATACTGCCGTTTCCGGGAAGTATCATAGCAGCAGATTCTGCAATTTTTTGAATTCCTGTATCAAGTGTCAATGCAATTCCTTGCACGGTTTTATATCCTTTGGCTGAAACTGTTGGCTCAACTCCGGTAAGTGCACGCCCGGCGGCATCTATTGGATAGCTTAATGATAATGTGGCACTTTGTGCAGATAGAACATCATCATAGGCCTTTTCAATGCCTGAAATTCCATTTGTAAGAGAAGGATCACAGTATCCGATAAAATGAACGGCGAGAGGATTATCAGAATATCTTTTTCGGATAAGATAAATTTTAACATCGTTAGTTTCAGCAATGTAGTTTTCGGTTTCAAAGGTAAATGGTTTACCCTCGGCAAATTTTTGATTAATTTTTTCAAACTCCTCTGTTGATAAAACAGAATGTAGATAGCTTTTGCTTTGGATAGAAGGTAAAACTGCAACCTTATATCTTTTCTCATTTGAAACAAGCGGCTCAACATTGCGGTCGTAAATCATTCCTCGACTTTTGTCCAAAATAACGCGGTAACTGTTTGTTGTCTCCGCGGCATAAATTTCGGCTTTGTTTTCGGCAATGTCATATAGCCGAAATATAAGTGCAGTAAAGCAAGATAGCATGAAACAAAATAAAAACACCGTTCTCTTTATAGACATAAACACACCTCACATGGTGGTATTTTGCCCTGAAAACAGTGTTTTAACACGCTAGTTTAATTTCCAATCAACAGTTTCGATTCCATTTTTCTTTAAAAATTCATTTGTTTTTGAAAAATGCCGGCATCCGAAAAAACCGTTATAAGCCGAAAGCGGACTGGGATGTGCTGCCGTAAGCTTTAAATGTATGGGATTTGTGATAAGCGAGGCTTTGGATTTTGCATTTGCTCCCCATAAAATAAAAACAACCGGTTCTTTTCTGTGATTCAGCGCGGTAATAACAGCGTCGGTAAACAGTTCCCAGCCTTGTCCTTTATGACTGTTGGGTTGTCCTTCACGAACAGTAAGAACTGTATTTAAAAGCAATACTCCGTTTTTTGCCCAGTCAGTAAGCTCTCCGTGACCGGAGGGTTCTATCGAGAGATCATCTTTCAGTTCCTTAAAAATATTGATAAGAGAGGGGGGAGGAGTCACTCCTTTTTTTACGGAAAAACATAATCCGTGCGCCTGTCCTTCTCCGTGATAGGGATCCTGTCCAAGAATAACAGCTTTTACGGAATAATATGGCGTGTATTTAAGCGCGTTAAAAATATCATACATATCGGGATAAATCTTGTGTGAAAAATATTCTTTTTTCAGGAAAGCACGCAATTTTTTATAATAAGGCTTTTCAAATTCATTTCCAATAATTTCGTCCCATTCATTTCCGATATGAACCATGGGTCACCTCCAAAAAATGTTAATTTAAATATATCCTATTATTTTTTACCTGTCAAGGTATGAGAAAACAGTTTTGAGGTTGACGGAAAGAAAGATAAGTGGTAAAATAAAATGAAAAATAACGCGTTTGGAGGAAAAGAAAATGCCCGCAAAGGTGTTTCTGATTGCACATAGCATAAATCCGGTAAAAACCGTTGCACAAGCTGCTAAGCTTTGTTATTCAAGTAGTAGTATTGAAGATCTTGGTAATAATTTAACTGATGAGAAGGCAGCTGAGTTTGTAGAGATGCTTTCTGATTTGGGACATGAAAGTCCATTAGAGCACGCAAGCTTTACCTTTGGTATTGAGGGTGTTTCTCGCTCTTTACTTGCTCAAATTACGAGGCATAGGATTGCTTCCTATAGCGTAAAAAGTCAACGCTATGTCAGTGAAAAAATGTTTGATTTTGTTCTTCCGCCTGAAATAGAAAAGGATTCGGAGGCAAAAGAAATTTATCTTAAATCCATGCAGGATGCGCAGGATGCATATGATAAGCTTGCTGCGATTTTAACTAAGCGGCATACCAAAGAGCTGATAGAGCAGGGAAAAGATGAAAAGGCTGCAAGAAAGGCGGCTGAAAAGATAGCCAATGAAGATGCAAGATTTGTTTTGCCTAATGCCTGCGAAACTAAAATGGTCGTTACTATGAACACCCGTAGCTTGCTTAATTTCTTTCGCCATCGCTGCTGCAATCGTGCACAGTGGGAGATAAGAGATGTTGCCGAACAAATGCTTAAAGAAGTTTGTAAGGTGGCTCCCGAGTTATTTTCCAATGCGGGACCCGCCTGTGCAAACGGTCCTTGCTGCGAAGGAAAGATGACTTGCGGAAAAGCATCTGAAATGCGTGTGAAATATCGTGAAATTCTAAAAAAAGACTGATTGAAGGCGGAGAACTGTTGAGTATTCTTGAGTTTAAAGAAATATCTTTTGGGGATATTGATATAATAAAAAAATATCTGGATGAAGATGATTCAAAATGTACTGATTATACCTGCGGATTTCTTCTTATGTGGGGGAAGGTGCTGGATTTACAGTATGCTATCTCCAACGGTATGCTTATAACTAAAGGCTCCTTTCGAAATGGTAAAGAGATGTTCTATATGCCCTGTGGAAAAGGAGATCTTGGGGCTGCTATTTCACACATTGAGAGGTATTGCAAAGAACGCGATATTCCTATGGAATTTGTTTCTATTGCAAAACCTCACCTTGAGAAATTAACTGAAATGTATAATGTCGATTATACAGAATCAAGGGATTATTTTGACTATGTATATTCCGCCGAAAAGCTTGCGAATTTAAAAGGTAAATCGCTTCATCAAAAACGAACGCATATTTCTAATTTTAAAAAAGCTTTTCCCGGTTATTATTATGTAACAATAACCGATGAAAACATTAAAAAGGTAAAAGATTTTTACCATGAATATCGTGCAGCACTTCCACCGCGTGATAAATCAGAACAAATAGAGCGTGAATGTGCGCAGATTGCTCTTGAGCACATGAAAGAAATGAATATGTTCGGAGCGTTTCTCGAAATTGATGGAAAGGTTGCCGCCTTTACAATCGGAGAGCAAAAAAAAGATGTATTGTATGTCCATGTTGAAAAAGCTGATCGTAATTATAACGGCAGTTATCCGGTTATAAATAATGAGTTTGTGAAAGATTGTCTTAAAAACCGAGGCATACGATGGGTAAATCGCGAGGATGATTCGGGTGAGCCGGGACTTCGAAAGGCAAAGCTTTCGTATAAACCGGATTTTCTAGCAGAAAAGGGGAGAGTGAAAATAAAAGTGTAAAGATAATATACTTTACAAATAAGTGGAGGTTTTAATTATGGTATATGTATTTTTAGCAAATGGATTTGAAGAAATGGAAGCTTTGGCACCGGTCGATTTAATGCGCAGAGTAGAAATTCCTGTAACTACAGTAGGTATTGGTAACAAGGTCATTTCTGGTTCGCACGGTATTAAAGTTGTTGCAGATATAACAGATGCAGAGTTTGTTTATAATAATGATGTTGATATGATTATTCTGCCCGGCGGTATGCCAGGAACTCTGGAGCTTGAAAAGGCGATTTGTGTAAATTCAGCTCTTGACCAGGCAGAGCGAGATGGAAAATATATTGCCGCTATTTGTGCCGCTCCTTCTATTTTAGGTCATAAAGGATTTTTGCGTGGTAAAAAAGCTTGTTGTTATCCCGGATTTGAGGAGCAACTTATTCAGGCTATTCCTACAACCGATCGCGTAACGGTTGACGGTAATATCATTACATCGCGCGGTGCGGGTACAGTGTATGATTTTGCGCATAAGCTTATCGAGCTATTAAGAGATAAAGAAACTGCTGATGGAGTTATTTCTTCTATATTATGCAAAAAATAGATATTCGAAAAACAAAAAACGAGTTAAGAGAAAAAGCCAAAGAGTTTCGTCTGTCACTCACATCGGAAGAGAAAATAAAGTGTGATACGGCAATTGTTGAGAAACTATGCTCTCTGAAACAATTTTCTAATGCCGCAACAATTTTATGTTATATGTCAACACCTATTGAGGTGGATACACATGCTTTGATCTCACGGTTGTTTTTGCAAAGTAAAACAGTTGCAGTGCCGCGATGTATTGATAATTCCAGAGATATGGAGTTTTTCTGTATTAACTCTTTTGAACAAACAGAAAAACATACCTTTGGTGTGTTTGAGCCTGATTCTGAAAAGTGTGAACGCTTGCGTGATTATAGAAATTCCGTTTGTATTATTCCGGGATTGGCATTTGATCGTGAGGGCTATCGCCTTGGATATGGAAAAGGATATTATGACCGATTTCTCTCTTCATATAAAGGGTTGAAAATCGGGATTTGTTACGAAAAATGTATTTTTGAAAAGCTTCCGCACGGATATTTTGATATTTCGGCAGATATTGTTGTAACCGAACGAGAAATTATTTTTGTGTAAAATAACAGGAAAATGAGGAAATATTATGGAAGAAAATAAACTCAATGAGATAATGGAAGAAACTCAAAGCAGCGGGCAGGAAACCTTTGTTTTGGAAGAAACAGAGGCAGAGAGTGTGCAGGAGCAAGCGGCACCGGAAACAGAGCGGTATCGCCCTGTAAAAAATAAGAAAAAGAAGAAAAAAAGATGGTCCCTTCTAATTCGTACACTTATTATCTTGCTGTTTTCTGTAATGTTTTCTATTTTAATCATTGTTGGCTTTAAAGATGTTTATGGGCTAGATTTCGGAGCAGTCGATGAAAAAGATGTTTATATCGAAAAGGGCTCGAGCACTGCTCAAATTGCTGACACGCTTTATGAAAACGGTATTATTGAACAGCCGCTTCTTTTCCGCTTGTATTGTAAACTCGGTGATAACGGTAGTTTCCAATATGGTTACCACACGCTTGCGGAAAATATGTCTTATGCCGAGATAACAAGTGAACTAAAAAAGCTTGCAAAAAAAGAAGATGTTGTTGAGGTAACGGTCGTTGAAGGCTGGAATCTTTATGACATTGCAAAAGAGCTGAAACAAAAGAATGTAATTGCGGATATTACAGACTTTGTTAAGGCTGTCGAAAGAATGGAAGTTACATATGATTACCTTGTAGATGTTCCCGAAAACAAATACCGTTATTATAAGTATGAGGGCTATTTCTATCCCGATAAATATGAATTTTACACAGGAACAGATGATTATGAGGGAATAGCAAAAAAGTTTTTTACAAATTTTGAAAAACATCTTGATTCGGAAATTAAAGAAGCAATTAAAAAATCAGAATATTCTTTTGATGAAATTATCACTATTGCATCTCTTATTCAAGCAGAAGCCGGAGATGTAAACGAAATGGGAAAGGTATCGTCGGTTTTTCATAACCGTTTAAAGAGCACACTTTTTCCCAATCTTCAGTCAGATGTTACCATTAATTATGTTGAGGATGTTATAAAACCCACGGTTGGATATGAATATCAGGATCTTTATGACGCCTATAACACCTATAAACGTGTTGGACTTATGCCCGGACCAATCTGTAATCCTACAAAAGAGGCGATTCGAGCGGCTCTTTTCCCGAATGATACCAACTATTACTATTTTGTTACTGACCACACGGGTAAATATTATTATTCGACAACCTATGCGCAGCATCAGATAAACTGTAAAACTGCGCAGAGAGTAAATGATAGATTAAAGCAGGAAAATCAATGAGTTTAACTAAAATAAAACCGGAATTATTAAGCCCTGTCGGAGATATGGAACGCCTTGATGCAGCACTCTGCTTTGGGGCAGATGCTGTTTATCTCGGAGGAACAGAATTTGGAATGCGTGCCGCTGTTGCAAAATTTAATTTTGATGATTTAAAAGCAGCTGCTGATAAGGTACATACCTTTGGGAAAAGGGTTTATCTAACCTGCAATACCCTTCCTACAAATTCTGAAATGGATAGAATGGAAGAGTACATAAAAAATGCCGTTAAATGCAATGTTGATGCGTTTATAGTTTCGGATATTGGCGTGCTATCATTAATAAAAAAAGTTGCGCCTGACGCGGAAATTCACATTTCAACCCAAGCGGGCATAGTAAACTATGCTTCGGCAAATGCTTTTTATGATATGGGAGCTTGCAGAGTGGTGCTTGCAAGAGAGCTTTCTCTTGATGATATTAAAACGTTGCGTGATAAAACCAATCCAAAGCTTGAAATTGAAACCTTTGTTCACGGTGCCATGTGTATGTCTTTTTCAGGCAGATGTACCATATCTAATTATTTAAACCATCGGGATGCTAATCGCGGAGAATGTTCGCAGCCTTGCCGTTGGCAGTATTACCTGATGGAACAAAAACGCCCGGGAGAATTTTTCCCCATTTTCGAGGATAAAGAGGGTACATATATCCTTAACAGTAAGGATATGTGCATGATTGAACATATTGATAAGCTTTGTGATGCGGGGATTTCAAGTTTTAAAATTGAGGGCAGAGCAAAATCGTCTTATTATGTTGCTGTTGTTACCAACGCTTATCGCCACACTATTGATTACTTTTTTCAACATGGTAAAATGCCCGCAGGTGAGGACAAGTGGATGCTTGACGAGGTTTATAAAGTGAGTCATAGGGAGTATACCACGGGATTTTATTTTGGCAGACCGGAGGACGGTCAGTGTTATCAAAGCGGCGGTTATGTTCGCAATTTTGATATTGTAGGTTTAGTAGAGGACTGGAAAAACGGCAGAGTATTTTTTACAGCGAAAAATGGTGTCGGAGAAGGGGAACGGGTTGAAATCATCCCCCCTGATCAAAAGCCGTTTGAGGTTTCCGTGCTCGAACTTAAAGATGAAACAGCAAACGAGTTTGTCGATTTTGCCAATCATCCGATGGGTAAATATTCTTTTTCTCTTGAAATCGAAATTCCCAAAGGCAGTATGATTAGAATCCAAAAATAAAAAAGGAAGGATAGCGAGACTTCTCATAAGGAAGTCTCGCAGTTTTATTGCATTAGAAAACCACCAGCGATGCTGGTGGTTCCAAAAAGCTTTAGCTATGAGTAGAAAAAATATCCTCCTTTGTCTAAAATAGAAGTGGGTTTGCCAACCACAACAAAAAAGACAAAGGAGGAATCAAGTCGTGAAACTTGA
>JAZQMT010000082.1:0-7783 GCA_045543635.1 Oscillospiraceae bacterium
CAAGCTCGCGAACAAATTGCTCGCGGCAGCCGGGCTTTGCATGATAGGTTACAAACAGCAAGAATGTTTTATTCATAAATGCTCCTCCCAAAATTATTTTATAACTATTATGACATATGCTTTGCCTAAAATCAATCCCGATTTTCGTCTTGTGATTTTGCTGGGCGCATGTTATAATACAAAAAAAGGGTTTTAAGGTGACATTATGAAATCAATTCGAAGTATTTATAAAATAGGGCTTGGTCCCTCCAGCTCGCACACCATGGGTCCCTCCTATGCTGCTGCAATGCGAGCTATTAATGCGCTCAGTCTAGCGAACTTTTTATATGGCAGCCGAAAGGTTTCCTTTGATATTGTTGTTGAAACCATGTACCAAACGGGAAAGGATTTGTCCTACCTCTATCGGGAAACTTCGCAAGGCGGTCTGGCAAAGCTTTACACCAATAAAATAAAAAATGTCTTTATAAACACAGCCTCCCTCTTTCATGAGGGAGGCTGTTGTGCGCTGACAAACCTAAAGGGAGAGTTATTCTAATTTTTTTGCTCCGTTTTTTTGTTGTGAAAAAAGCATAATGGGTATATTATACCGTTTTCTCCAAGAGCAGAGAGGTAAGCGCAGGAACGGTTTGGGCAATATTTTCTGCCCCTGCCTCTTCCAATTCCTCATAGCTTCCATATCCGAATAAAACACCGATGCAGCAAATGCCCGCCTCATGCGCGCCGGCAACATCATATTTTCGGTCACCGATCATCACACTGTTTTGCGGCGTTATTTCGGGGCACTGCTCCATTAAGTATTTTATGACATCGTATTTTTTGGGACGCCCTTCCGAAAGGGTGTTGCCTGCAATAAAGGTAAAATACTGTGCGAGGTCAAAGTGCGTTAGTATCTTTTTTGCATAAATTTCGGGCTTGGAGGTTGCAAGATAGAGCTTGCTTCCGTTTTGGGTAAGCGCCTTGAGCAGCTCAGGAATACCCGCATACACCTCGTTTTGGTAAAGCCCGTTTTTAGAAAAGTATTCTCTGTAATCGGACAGTGCCTGTGCCGCTTTTTCTCTTGAAAAGCCCCACATTTCCATAAATGCATCCATAAGCGGCGGGCCGATGCAGCAGTAAAGCTGGCGCCTGTCCGGAGGCGCTATTCCCTGTTTTCTAAGGGCATACATAATAGAGTTTGTGATGCCGAGCGCGGGGTCGGTAAGTGTTCCGTCCAAATCAAATAAAATATGCTTATAAGACATTAGGACAAGCTCCTTTCTCATTTGCTGCGCCCCGGCGAAACACCAAAGCGGCGGCGATAGGCTCGGTAAAATACCGAATAATCATTAAATCCGCAAAGGGTGGCGGCTTTTGTGGGCGGGGTTCCGCTGCGTATCATTTGTTGGGCAGCCATCAGTCGTTTAACAGTGACATATTCCCACACCGCTGAACCGGTTGCCGCCTTAAATATGCGGCAAAGCTGCGGCTTACTGATATAAAAACGGGTGCAAATATGGTCAAGCGAAAGGTCTTCCGAGAGATGACGGTTGACATAGTCGATAATGCGTCTGCCCGGTGCCTCGCTGTCGGAAACATTGTTTTTCTTATTTTCATAGGCAATGCATAGTTCGTTCAGCATGGGAATAAGCATAGAAATGATTTGTCTGTGTGGCTCCTGGCTCTTTTCCATCATGCTCTCGGCAAGCATACCGCACAGCGAGGAGGAAAAATCCGAAGGAGTAAACAAATTGCGTTCTCCAAGCTCGCGGTCATTAAATGCATATAAGAGCTTAAGCTCGGGGTCAATGGAACGAATGATCTCGGGGTCAAAATGAAGCGAAATGCGCTCGTAGGGCTCACTTTTGTCTATAACCAGCGTGTGTGACTCGGCATGGCGCATGATAAGAATGTCCCCGGGGTGGAGCGGGTAGCGCGTGCCTTCAATCAGAAAGCTTGCCTTTCCTCCGATAAAATAATAAAGCTCATTAAACAAATGAGTATGCACATGCGGAGAGAAGCCCGCGTTTTTGGGGTCGGAAAAATCGGTCAATGTATAGTGAAAGTTTAAGCGTTGGTCCTTATATTCATAGTGCTGTTTCATGTTTTTTGTCTCCTTTTTCTTAATATAGCACGAAATGATAAGATTTGCAATATAAAATGAATGTTTAAACAATTTTATTGTCTTTATTTTTATAGTATTATAAAATTAAATATAAGCCGTAAAGGCAGAAACGGTAGGTGTTGACAATATGAAGCTTTCCTTCCGATGGTATGGAGAAAGTGACCCGGTAACTCTGGAAAAAATCAGCCAGATACCTATGATGCGCAGCATCGTTTCGGCTGTGTATGATGTGAAACCGGGCGGAATTTGGAGCAATGAGAGCATCCAAAAGATCAGTGATCAGGCAAAAGAGCATGGTCTTGTTTTTGACGTTGTTGAAAGTGTCCCCGTCCCCGAGGACATTAAGCTGGGCAACGAAAAGGCGGACGAGCTGATCGATATTTATTGTGAAAATGTGAGAAGGCTCGGTAAAGCCGGCATTAAATGCATTTGCTATAACTTTATGCCTGTTTTTGACTGGCTGCGCAGTGAGCTTGAGCATCAGCAGGCGGACGGAGCCAATGCCCTTGCCTATGACGAGGAAACGGTTCTTTCCATGAACCCCTTAAAGGGAGACCTTTCGCTTCCCGGATGGGATGCAAGCTACACCAAAGAGGGCATGCGTGAGCTTTTAAATGCCTATGCAGATATTGACGAGGAGCAGCTGTGGAAAAACCTTGAAAAATTTCTTAAAAAGGTTATTCCCGTTGCAGTGGAGAGCGGCATTAATATGGCTATCCATCCGGATGATCCCCCGTGGGGCATTTTCGGGCTTCCCCGCATTATTACCAATAAAGAAAACCTGCAGCGTTTTCTTGACATCGTTCCCGTTAAAAATAACGGTCTTACCTTCTGCACAGGCTCGCTGGGCGCAAACCCCGACAATGACCTTGTTGACATGGCAAAAACCTTTGCAGACCGTATCCACTTCCTGCACCTTCGCAATATCAAGCACACCGGTCCCCGCCGCTTTGAAGAGGTCGGACATCCCACCGATTGCGGCTCTATTGATATGTTCGGTATCGCTAAGGCTCTTGTGGACAATGGGTTTGACGGATATGTCCGCCCCGACCACGGCCGCATGATTTGGGGCGAAAAGGGCAGATACGGTTATGGACTTTATGACCGTGCGCTGGGTGCCACCTATATCGCAGGTCTTTTCGAGGCAATTGAAAAATTGAAATAAAAGGCTAAAGGAGAATAATCATGAGACTTGGAGCAAGTTCAGATACTACAAGATTAGAATTTGTCAGAGATGCCGATTTAAATTATCTTGAAATGGCACTTTATGAGATCGCACCTATGACCGATGAGGAGTTTGAGCAGCTGATTGTTACTCTTGACAAGCTCGGACTTCATGTTGAGGTTGTCAACGGATTTACCTGTTCCGGTATGACCGTTGTTGGTGATGATGTTGATTGGGACGATTGGAGAGCTTATTGCCAGCGCGGTCTTGCAAGAGCAAAGCGCCTCGGAGCAGAGGTTTGCCTTTTCGGAAGCGGAAAAGCCCGTAACATTCCCGAAGGATACGATCGTCAGAAAGGTCTTGATCAGATTGATAACGCTCTGCGCATCATCGGTGATGAGGCAGGCAAGCTGGGCATGACCTTGGTTATCGAGCACTTAAACTACAAAGAGACCAATACATTAAACTCCCTTTCTGAAGTTATCGAAACAGTTAAGCGCTTAAATCACCCCAACATTCGCGCACATGTTGATTTTTATCATCTTACCTGTGTCGGAGAGTCGCTTGAGGTGGTTGAAAACTCTGAGGGACTTATCGGACACGTTCATATTGCCCGTGGTGCAGACCGCAAGTTCCCTGCTCCGGAGGATGCCGGAGAGCTCAGGAGATGGAAGGCTGCTCTTGATAAGTGCGGATATGACGGCAGAGTTTCTCTTGAGGCAGGTCCCAGAGTTTTGGCAGACTATCCCAAGGAAATTCGCGTTGCACGCGATGTAGCTATCGACATCTTTAAATAAGGAGAAATAAAAAATGAACAGAGTTGTTGTTGTAACAGGTGCAGGCGGAGTTCTCTGCTCCGGTTTTGCAAAATATCTTGCTCAGCTCGGCGATAAGGTTGCACTTCTTGACCTTAATGTTGAGGCTGCACAAAAGGTTGCCGACGAAATCAATGCAAACGGCGGCAAGGCATTTGCTTACAAATGCAATGTCCTTGAAAAGGAAAGCATTGAACAGGTGCATCAGGCAGTTTTAAAGGATCTCGGCAAATGCGATATTCTCATTAACGGTGCAGGAGGAAACAATCCCCGCGCTACCACTTTGCATGAGGAATATGTGCAGGGCGATGAGGATGCCTCTGATTTTCTCACCTTCTTTAATATTGAGGAAAAGGGCTTCGATTTCGTTTTCGACCTTAACTTAAAAGGCGTTCTTCTCCCCAGCCAGGTGTTTATGACCGATATGCTGGGCAGAGAGGGTTGCTGCGTACTGAATGTTTCTTCCATGAACGCTTATCGCCCTCTCACCAAAATCCCTGCATATTCTGCTGCCAAAGCCGCTGTTTCTAACTTTACCTCTTGGTTGGCAGTTCACTTTGCAAAAGAGGGCATTCGTGTTAACGCGATTGCTCCCGGATTCTTTGTTTCCAATCAGAACAGAGCCCTCCTCTTTAACGAGGACGGAACGCCCACACCCAGAACCGACAAAATTCTTCGTTCGACTCCTATGGGCCGTTTCGGCGAGGCAGAGGAGCTGCTCGGCACGCTGGAGTGGCTTCTTGACAGCAAGAAAGCCGGCTTTGTAACCGGCATCACCGTTCCTGTAGACGGTGGATTTTCCGCATATTCGGGGGTATAAATTATGAACAAACTTGGTTTTTATGCATTTGCTGATGAATCCAGCCCGTTTATTGATGAGCAGATCAAGGCTCTTCTCAAAAACGGCTATGACGGTGTTGAAATGAGAACGGTTGACGAGGTCAGCATCTCCGACATCACAATCGAGAAAGCAAAAGAGGTTCGCAAAAAGTTTGATGATGCAGGCCTTAAGGTTTGGTCTCTCGGCTCGCCGCTGGGCAAAATTGAAATGGAAAAGGATGATTTTGCAGAGCATTTGGAAAAGGTGCGCCACACATTAGAGCTTTCCCACATTCTCGGTGCAGAGAATATCCGCATGTTCTCTTTCTATATTCCCGAGGGCAAGGACCCTGCAATTTACAGAAACGAGATCATGGATCGCCTTTCTCAGATGGTTGCGCTTGCAAAGGATGCAGGCGTTGCCCTCTGCCATGAAAATGAAAAAGGCATTTATGGCGACACCGCTGAGCGTTGCCTCGATGTTCTCGAAACTGTTCCCGGATTGTGCGGAATTTTTGACCCTGCAAACTTTGGGCAGTGCGGTGTTGACACCAAAAAAGCATGGGAACTTGTAGGTCCCTACATCAAATATATGCACATTAAAGATGCAAGGGAGGACTGCAAGGTTGTTCCTCCGGGTGAAGGCATTGGAAATGTTCCTTATATTGTTGGTGAATTTATTAAGAAGGGCGGAAACTCCTTTACTGTTGAGCCCCATCTTTCTGCATTTACCGCGCTGAAATCTCTTGAGAGACCCGGTGAGGAAAGCAATGTTGATAACTTCAGATTCAAATCCAAGCCTGAAGCATTTGACTACGCTTGCCAGACCTTTAAGAAAATCGCTGAGTCAGTTAAATAATCTATGTACGAAAGCCTTAGGGCTATAATAAACTTTGCGCAGTAATTTATGCGCCAAGGAGGAAAATTACAATGAGTAAAAAATTGAAAGTCGGTATTATCGGTATCGGTAATATGGGTAGCGGTCACGCAAAGAACAGACTTTGCAAAGAGGGCGTCTGCCCCGATATGGAGCTTGTCGCTGTTGCTGACACCAACCCCGATCGCCTTGAATGGGCAAAGGAAACTCTTCCCGAGAGCGTAGCTCGTTTTGCTACTGCCGAGGAGCTTCTGGACAGCGGTCTTGTTGAGGCTTGCATTATTGCAACCCCTCACTATTTCCACCCTGTTTATGCCATTGAGTGCATGAAACGCGGTATCCATGTTATGGTTGAAAAGCCTGCCGGTGTTTACTTAAAGCAGGTTCGCGAGATGAACGAGGTTGCACAGCAGCATCCCGAGGTTGTTTTCGGTGTTATGTTCAATCAGCGCACCAACCATGTTTATCGCAAAATGAGAGAGCTTGTTCAGAGCGGGAAATACGGTGAAATTCGCCGTACCAACTGGCTCATTACCAACTGGTTCCGCACCCAGTTCTATTATGATTCCGGCAGCTGGAGAGCAACCTGGGCAGGCGAAGGCGGCGGCGTTCTGATGAATCAGTGCCCCCACCAGCTCGATCTTTGGCAGTGGATCTGCGGAATGCCCGTTAAGGTTCTTGCAAAAACTAAAAACGGCAACTGGCACGACATCGAGGTTGAAGATGATGTTACTGCATATGTTGAGTATGCAAACGGTGCAACCGGCGTGTTCATCACCACCACCGGTGATGCCTGCGGTTCCAACCGTTTTGAAGTTCAGATGGATAAAGCAAAGCTGGTTGTTGAAAATGATCAGCTTTCGGTAATCGAGCTTACAAAGAGCGCTACCGATGTTATCAAGGAGTCCAAGGTGGCATTCGAAGAGATCGAGTCAAAACAGCTTGAAATTGAGACCGATGGCCTCAATCCTCAGCACACCGGTGTTCTCAATGCTTGGGCAGCTGCAATTCTCAGAGGAGAGCCCCTTGTTGCAGACGGTAAAGAGGGTATCAACGGTGTTACGATTGCCAATGCAATGCACCTCTCGTCTTGGCTTAATAAAGAAATCGAGCTTCCGTTTGACGAGGATCTTCATTATGAAGAGCTTAAAAAGCGTATTGCAACCTCCAGAACCAAGGAAAATGTTAAGGCTGTCTTCTCCGACACCTCTAACAGCTACGCAGGCGTATAATTTCTGTGCTTGATAAAAAAGCTCCCCATAGAGGCACACTCCGTAAGGAAGTGTGCCTCAGTTATATTCGCCTATCGGCGAGTGATATTGCTTCGCAGTGATATTTGGACTAAAGTCCAAGTGATATTCGCTTCGCGAGTTTGGGGGCGAATATAATATCACTGAAACCATAGGTTTCAATATCACTTTGCCGTAAGGCAAAATATCACTGTGAGACCTGTCTCACAATATCACTTATTATTCTTATTTTTGAGATAGGTTGATTTTTAAAGTATGTAACCCACTATGACACTTTCAAACCGAAAGTGTCATTTTTATATAAAAGTAGAGAGACAACTTCTTTACGAAGCGTCTCTCTACGGGGAGCTTTTTCGTTTTGTTTTTACTATTCTACTTAAACAGCAGCGGCAGGTAGCTGACCGCAATGCCGATAGCGGCGGAAATGAGAATAACGATAATGGGGTGCAGCTTCTTTTTCAGAATAAGAAACAGCGAGAGCCCAAAAATAATTGCCGACGAAATAAATTCCGCTGAAATGACGGTGTTTAGTATATCACCATAACCTGCGGGAAAGAAGACCTCGAGCGCGGTGGTTAAAACGGCGGTGCCGATAAGCCCGATGGCAGCAGGACGCAATCCGTTGAGTGCACCCTTTACATAGCGGCTTTGTTTAAATTTTTCATAGCATTTTGCAACGATAAGAATTATTATAAAGGATGGCAGCACCACGCCGAGGGTGGCACAAAACGAGCCGAATAGCCCACCCATCTCCGA
>JAZQMT010000083.1:0-49840 GCA_045543635.1 Oscillospiraceae bacterium
GAATATAATATCACAAAAGCCAAAGGCTTTTATATCACTTTTACCACAAGGTAAAAATATCACTGCAAACGATAGTTTGCAATATCACTTATACACGCCGCAAGAGCAATCTTTTTTTCGGTAAGGAAAAATTTTATAAAGTATGTAATCTACTATGACACTTTCGCTTTTTGAAAGTGTCATTTTCTATATTATATAGAAAAACGGAGACTACTTCTTTACGAAGTGTCTCCGTTCGGCGGGATTTTTTCTTTTGGAAATATGCTGCATAATGCTGTCGAAAATCGGGTAAAAATTTTCATCCTATAAATATTGCAAAATGAAAATAAGAGTGCTATAATATAAGAACTGACGGAAGCTTAGCTCAGCTGGTTAGAGTGCCTGCTTCACACGCAGGAGGTCGGCGGTTCGAGCCCGCCAGTTTCCACCATATTTGCAGGTATAGTTCATCGGTAGAACGCGAGCTTCCCAAGCTCGATAGGAGGGTTCGACTCCCTTTACCTGCTCCACGAAAAAAGTCTCTTTTGTCTACCGACAAAAGGGACTTTTTTCGAACTAAGTGCGCCTATCGGCGCGTGAAGTTGCTTACGCAGTGAAGTTACTTCGTAGTGAAGTTTGCTTCGCAAGTGTTTTGGCACACTTAACTTCACTTTGCGGCAACGCCGCAATACTTCACTATGTCGTAAGGCATAACTTCACTTGGGCGTTGCCCATACTTCACTAAATATTGAGTTTTATTTTACATTATGATATAATAGAATAAAGAGGTGGTGTTTTTGAATTACTGTATAACTGAAGATTTACTCAACGTTGTTAAAGATTTTGCCCCCAACAGTAGCATTCGTGTTTCCTGCACTAACAAAGATTGGCGTGGGCGTGAGTATCAAAGCGATTTGGTAACAATTGATGAAACCAACCATGTTGGTTTTGAAGTGTTTGAAAATGAAATTATTGCATTTTATTTTTCCGAACATCATCATTTTGAGGATTATTCATCATCCCCCGACGAAGATGAACCGGATTTTGTCGGCAAAACGGAAAAGTTCTTGAAAGATTTATTTACCTGTACGATTAGACACGAAAAAAGGTACAAAGGGAAGACGCTTATAAGTGAACGATATATTTTTGTTCACGAAGATCAAACCGAAGATTGTCCAGCAGGAGTTTGGATCCACGGACTTCTTATTCGCTTGGTTCCATTTTTGCAAAAACGAACAGAGTTTTTCTTGTGGAAATATGATATACAAAGCGGTGTTTTTGTTGAGGTAACTTGACTCTGTACACTACTTTTGGTTACTTTTAGGCAAAAATCCTCTGAACTTATGTTCAGGGGATTTTTACTTGTTGGCATTTCGGCATTATAACAAAGACTTGAAAAGTGATAGAAAAGGGAAAAAATCGGTGTGCTTTCGGCAGAAATTATAAAAGTCAGGGTGTTGTTTTAGCACTTTTGCCGATTTTTTCTTATTTTGCTAATAATTACACAATAGTCCATTGATTTTTGAAAATAGCTTTGATAGAATTTAGATAAAGAGAACGAATTTTGTTTGCGGAGGTTTGAAATGAAGGCTATTATAAACGGAAAAATCATTTTAAAAGACCGAATTGTAGAAAATTCCGCTCTTTTATATTCAAACAAAATAGAGGGCATTGTTGCTGTCGATAACATCCCCGAGAATGCGCAGATCATAGATGCAAAGGGAGGATATGTTTCTCCCGGTCTTATTGATTTGCATATCCACGGCTATCTCGGAAAAGATGTTTGTGATGGTGAGGAGCAAAGTATCCGTACTATTTCCAAAGGGCTTCTCGCAAATGGAGTAACCGGATATTTGCCCACTACCATGACCGTGGATATGAAGGTTATTCGAAAAGCGCTTGAGGTTTGCCGCTCACTGAAAGAGGAGAGCCTTAGCTGGGAGGGCAGCGCCATTTTGGGCTGTCACGCAGAGGGTCCCTTTATCAGTGAACAGAAAAAAGGCGCGCAGGACCCTAAGTACATATTAAAGCCTGATGCGCAGTTTGTTAAGGAATATGCCGATATTATCCGTATCATCACTCTTGCCCCCGAAACCGATGGTGAGGATTTTACAGAAATTCGAAAAATCCGCCGTGATACTGATGTTGTTGTTTCTATGGGACACACCTCTTCGGATTACGAGACGGCGATGAAAAGTACACAGGTTGGTGTTCGCCATGCCACCCACCTTTTCAATGCTATGACTCCGCTAACGCAGCGTGCACCCGGCGTTGTAACAGCAGCGCTTAATTCGGATGTAAGCTGTGAGCTTATTGTGGACACCTTTCATGTTGACAAAAGCCTTTACGATATTATCTGGAAGCTGAAGGGAAGAAAACTTTGCTTTATTACCGACTGCTTGCCCGCAGGAGGACTTCCCGAGGGTGAGTACACGCTCGGTGGAGCAAAGATCATCTATAGGGGAATTGTTTGCCGCCTTGAGGACGGAACGGTTGCAGGAAGTATCCTTCGCCTTAATAAGGGCGTTTGGAATGTCTACACCAATTCCACCATTCCTCTTTGGGAATGTGTAAATTGTGCGTCGCTTAACCCTGCGACTACGCTGGGTATAGATAAACAAAAAGGCTCTATTGAGGTCGGAAAAGATGCCGACATCATTATAACAGATGCAGAATTTAATGTTCAAAAAACCATTATCGGAGGAGAGATTAAATATGAAGCTTAAAGTCAATGCAAAGCTCGACCCCCAGTTTGCCCCCCTTTCGGTAGTTTGCCGCGAAATGAGAGAGGCAACCGAGAAAGACGGGCAGGACCTTGTTATTGCAGTTGAAAGAAACAAGGGCTACACCACCACCTACAAAACCAGAGTTTACAAAGACGGAACCGGTCATGACGAGGAGAATTTCCGCTTTGTCGAAAGAATGACCAAGGCGCTCTTGTGGGTTGCAGGCGGTTACAAAATCATTATTGCGGGCAGTGAGCTTATCGGTAACAAGATAAAGGAAACTTTTTCCGATGGCGGACTTCGTGATTTTGATGTTCATTTTATGGAGAGAGTTTATGAGTGCGCCTTTGAGGTCGAGGTTCGCTCTCTTGAGAATGCTCCCGAGGATAAATCCTCTGCTGCCCCTGTCGGTAGGCATCTCGATGGCTGCCGCATCGGTTTTGATGCCGGCGGAAGTGACCGTAAGGTAAGCGCTGTTATTAACGGTGAGAGCGTTTATTCCGAAGAGGTCGTTTGGTTCCCCAAGATAAATCCTGACCCTGATTATCATTATCAGGGAATTTTAGAGGCAATGAAAACCGCCGCTTCCCATATGCCCCGCGTTGATGCCATTGGTGTTTCCAGCGCAGGCGTTTATGTTGATAACCGCATCATGGTCGCATCGCTTTTCCTTAAGGTAAACGATGAGGATTTTGATAAAAAGGTTAAAAATATGTATATTGATGTTGCCAAGGAGATTGGAGAAAATATCCCCATTGAGGTTGCTAATGATGGTGATGTTACCGCTCTTGCCGGTGCTATGGATTTAAATGATAACGGTGTTCTCGGCGTCGCAATGGGCACCAGTGAAGCCGGCGGATATGTCGATATTCAAGGCAATATCACAGGCTGGCTCAATGAGCTTGCCTTTGTCCCCGTTGATTACTGCACCGATGCAATGGTCGATGAATGGTCCGGCGATTTTGGCTGCGGTGTTAAATATTTCTCGCAGGACGGCGTTATCAAGCTTGCTCCCTATGCAGGAATTGAGCTTGACGAAAATCTTTCCCCCGCTGAAAAGCTTAAGGTAGTTCAGGGACTTATGAAAGAGGGCGACGAGCGTGCTGCCGCAATTTATGACACCATCGGTGCATATTTCGGCTATGCAATCGCTTTCTACACCGAGTTTTATGATATTAAGCATGTTCTCATCATGGGTAGAGTTACCTCGGGAGAGGGCGGCGTTATCCTTTTAGAGCGCGCACAGGAAGTTCTTGATAAAGAATTCCCTGAGCTGGCAAAGAAGATTAAGCTGCATATTCCTGACGAGAGCTCCAGAAGAGTCGGCCAGTCGGTTGCCGCTGCAAGCCTCCCCAAATTGAAATAAAGCGTACTGTACAAAATTCCCTTGACCTTTTTTTGGCTATTTGCTACAATAGAATCGTAATAGTGGAATAATGTTCCATAGTAATGGGACATAAATAACCCGAGAGGTGAAATTTATGGAAAAAATGCTTCAGCAGATTGGTGATATGGGTGTAATTCCTGTCATCAAGATTGACAGAGTAGAGGATGCCGTTCCTCTTGCAAAGGCTCTTGTTGAGGGCGGAATGCCCTGTGCAGAGGTAACTTTTAGAACCGCTGCTGCCGCCGAGGCAATCCGCGCTATGAGTAAGGCTTATCCCGAAATGCTCGTTGGCGCAGGAACTGTGCTTACCACGGAGCAGGCAGATACCGCCGTAGCATGCGGTGCAAAATTTATTGTCAGCCCAGGCCTCAATCCTGAGACTGTGAAACACTGCCTCAAAAAAGGGTACCCCATTTTACCCGGCGTTTGCACTCCGTCCGAGGTTGAGTTGGGTCTTTCTCTGGGGCTTGATCATTTAAAATTCTTTCCTGCAGAAGCTGCGGGCGGCGTAAAAATGATCAAGGCAATGGCTGCTCCTTACACTTCGGTCAAATTTATGCCCACCGGCGGAATCAATGTCAGCAACATTAAGGATTATCTTACCTGCAAGGCTGTTTTTGCCTGCGGCGGAAGCTGGATGGTTCCCGGTGATATGATTACAAACGGTGAGTTTGATAAAATTAAAGCGCTTGTCCAAGAGGCGGTTGCTTTATTAAAGGAGATCAGAGGATAATGAAAAGAGTTATTACTTTCGGTGAAATCATGTTGAGACTTGCCCCTGAGGGCTACTATCGCTTTGTTCAGGCAGAGAAATACGGAGCCACCTTTGGCGGTGGAGAGGCAAATGTTGCCGTTTCTCTTGCAAATTATGGTTATGATGCGGCTTTTGTTACCAAACTGCCCAAGCATGACATCGGTCAGGCTGCTGTAAACGAGCTTCGCAGATATGGGGTTGACACTTCTAAGATCACCCGCGGCGGAAATCGTGTTGGCATCTATTTTCTTGAGAAAGGTGCTTCCCAGCGTCCCTCTAAGGTTATTTATGACCGCGCTCATTCTGCTATCGCTGAAGCACAGCTTTCTGATTTCGATTGGGACGATATTTTTGAGGGTGCAGATTGGCTGCACTTTACCGGCATTACTCCCGCCCTGGGCGATAATGTTGCCGAAATTTGCCTTGCCGCTGTGAAAAAGGCAAAGGAAAAGGGACTGGCTGTCAGCTGCGACCTTAACTATCGTAAAAACCTCTGGTCTCGTGAGAAGGCGGGACAGGTTATGGCAGAGCTTATGCCTTATGTTGATGTCTGCATTGCTAATGAAGAGGATGCTTCCGATGTTTTCGGCATCAAAGCTGCGAACACCGATGTAACAAAGGGCGAAGTTAACCACGATGGCTATAAGGATGTTGCGAAACAGCTTGCAGACCGTTTTGGATTTAAATATGTTGCGATTACCCTGCGCGAGAGCATTTCGGCTAACGATAACAACTGGGCTGCAATGCTTTATGACGGAAAAGAGTGCTATTTCAGCAAGAAATACAAAATGCATATTGTTGACCGTGTCGGCGGCGGCGATAGCTTTGGCGGCGGCCTTATCTACTCCATGCTGGAGGGCAAAGAGCCTCAAGCTATCATTGAATTTGCGGTTGCCGCAAGCTGCCTGAAACATTCCATTGAGGGAGACTTCAATCAGGTCAGTGTTGACGAGGTTACCAAGCTTGCAGGCGGAGATGGCTCCGGAAGAGTTCAGAGATAACTTTTATTTTCTAGTAGAATGCCCTGCTCTGCAAAAATGCAGAGCAGGGCTTGTCTTTTGTTTGTTGTAAATGCTATAATAAGGAAAAGTTTTAGTTTGGCTTAAGGTTTCGAGGGTAATATAAGGGTGAAAACTTTTTTGGAGGAGCGTTATGAGACTTTTGTTTGCCGAAGACGAGCGTTCACTTTCCAAAGCGGTAACCGCTATTTTGCAAAAGAATAATTATTCGGTCGATGCCGTTCATGATGGTAAGGAGGCACTTGACTATGCACTCTGCGGAAATTATGACGGTATTGTTTTGGATGTTATGATGCCGATAATGGACGGTATTACGGCTCTGCGCGAAATGCGCAAGCAAGGCGTTACCACCCCGGTACTTATCCTGACTGCTAAATCCGAAGTGGACGATAAGGTGTTGGGGCTTGACAGCGGAGCTAACGATTATCTCACCAAACCCTTTGATTCAAAGGAGCTTTTAGCACGGATTCGCGCCATGACCCGAATAAACGGTGTGCAGCCGGATTCCTGCCTTGGTTTCGGAAATGTAACGCTTGACTGTGCAACCTTTGAGCTTTCGGCACCCAAAGGCAGCTATAAGCTTGCCAATAAGGAGTTTCAAATGATGGAAATGCTGATAAGAAGCCCCAAACATTTAATTTCCACTGAACGGTTTATGGAGCACATCTGGGGATTTGACAGTGAAGCCGAAGTGAATGTGGTGTGGGTGTATATTTCTTATCTGCGTAAAAAGCTTGCCGCAATCGGTGCAGATATTGCCATCCGCGCCCAGCGCAATGCAGGCTACTTCTTGGAGGAATTAAAATGATAAAAAAACTGCGCTTAAGATTAATTGCAGTTTCCATGCTATCGCTGTTTTCGGTGCTCTTGGTTATTGTCGGTGCAGTTAATATCTTTAACTACCAAAGCATTGTAAATGAGGCAGACAGCACCCTCTTTTTGTTGGCACAAAATGATGGCAGGTTTCCTTTACCAAACAACGAGGCTCCTTTTTTTGAGCGAGGTCCCGAGCAAATGCGCCCGATGTCACCCGAGTTACCTTATGAGTCACGCTTTTTCTGGGTGATTACAGGGGCGGACAAAGGCATTGTTTCTTCCGATACCTCCCACATTGCAGCAGTAGACCAAAATGCAGCAGCCGTTTATGCACAGCGTGCTTTGCGCCTTGGTAAAATCAGCGGTTTTACCGATAATTATCGTTTTTTTACAGATAAAGGCGAGGGCTTTACCCGCATTATTTTTCTTGATTGCACACGCAGTCTTTCAACCTTTCGCATGTTTCTTTTAACAAGCTGTGTTATTTCGCTCTTGGGTTTGTTTGCGGTTTTTGTGCTTATTGTTTTGCTTTCCAAAAGAATCGTTCAACCTATTTCGGAAAGCTATGAAAAACAAAAACAGTTTATCACTGACGCAGGTCATGAGTTAAAAACACCGATTACAATTATAGATGCCGATGCGGAGGTACTGCAAATGGAGGTGGGCGAAAATGAATGGATTTCCGATATTCGTAAGCAAACAAAACGCCTTGCCGCATTAACAGGAGACCTTATCTATCTTTCACGCATGCAGGAGGAAAGCCTTAAGCTTTGTATTATTGACTTTCCGATTTCAGATATTGTGGCGCAAACGGCACAGTCCTTTCACTCCCTTGCGCTCACGCAACATAAGGATTTTGCCGCTCAAATTCAGCCGAATCTTTCGTTTTGCGGTGATGAAAAGGCAATTCGTCAGCTTTCTTCTATCCTTCTTGACAATGCCCTGAAATATTCCGGCGAAAACGGCATTATCCGTCTTGCCCTTTATAAAAGCGGTAAAAATGTGGTTTTTTCGCTCACCAATACCGTAACTTCTCTTCCTCAAGGCAATTTGAACCGTCTATTTGACCGTTTTTACAGGGCAGACCCTTCCCGTAACTCTCAAATCGGTGGGTATGGGATCGGTCTCTCGATAGCGAAAGCTATTGCTGCGGCGCATAAAGGCAAAATTTCCGCTGTCTCGCCTGATGGCAAATCCCTAACCATCATCGTCACACTTCCCACATAAAAAGCTCTCTTTAAGGGAACTTCTCATAAGGATGTTTAAGAGCAACAGACAAAAAATCTGTTGCTCTTAACACTTTACTTTAAAAATAAGTAACCAATATTCAGTTTCATAGCACTCTTTCTGTGCTATTTCAAGTTTAGAAATAAAATCCCTTGTTCCCTGTGCATATTGTGCTTCGTGTAAATTCGCACCGATTGATGTTGCGGAATGAAGTAATTGAATTATCAAAACTGATTCTTTATGATTTGATTTCATATCACGACAGAGGAAAACAACAGTCTTTGCGAATTCTTTTGCCGTATCTCTTAAAATACTATCAGCCAAAGTTATCACCTCTGAATTTATTATACATAATGAACAGTAGCATTTCAAGTGATATTCCGACCTTGTCGGAGTGATATTATTGCCTTACGGCAATAGTGATATTGAAACCTTATGGTTTCAGTGTTATTTTATTCGCCTCTAAAACTCGCGAAGCGAATATCACTCGGCGTTAGTCGAATAACACTGCGAAGCAATATAACTCGCCTTTGGCGAATAAAACTGCGAGACTTCCTTATGAGAAGTCTCGCTATCGGGAGAGCTTTTTCATGTTTTTGCAAGTTGCGTTTTTTTAGGGTGTGTAGTATAATAAAGAGGTAAAATTTATTGAAAATGCTGCCGCGGCGGCAAAATATAAATGAGGGAAAAAAATGGAACTTCTGAAAAAAAGAGCATGTGGTGTGCTTATGCACATTTCCTCTTTGCCGGGGAACTTCGGCATTGGAACGCTCGGGCGTGAGGCTTACAGCTTTGTTGATATGCTAAATGAAGCCGACCAGAGATATTGGCAGATACTGCCCATTTGTCCGACAGGGTTTGGCGATTCGCCTTATCAGAGCTTTTCCACCTTTGCAGGGAATCCCTATTTTATTGATCTTGACCTTTTGGCGCAGCAAGGTTACCTGAAAAAGAGTGATTATGAGGGTATCAATTGGGGCAATCAGCAGGACCGTGTTGATTACGGTGTACTTTATGAGAAACGCCGAGAACTGTTTGTAACGCTGCAAGCTAATTTTAACCGAAATATTCCCGCGGATTTTGGCGATTTTTGCGAAAAAAACGCTTTCTGGCTTGAGGATTATGCACTTTTTATGGCGGTGAAGGATTCATACAACGGTGCTTCTTTTCGTACATGGGAGGAGGATATTCGCTGTCATAAAAAAAGTGCCTGTGAGCGATGGAGTAAAAAGTGCGAGCACCGTGTGCAGCACTATAAAATGCTGCAGTACTTCTTTTTTAAACAGTGGTCGGCACTAAAATGCTATGCCAATGAGCGGAATATTGCGATAATCGGTGATATTCCGATTTATGTTGCGTCGGATAGTGCCGATGTCTGGGCACATCCGCAGCAATTTATGCTGGATAAAGATTTTACTCCGATAGAGGTTGCGGGTTGCCCGCCAGATGCTTTTTCAGAGGAGGGACAGCTTTGGGGCAATCCTGTTTATGATTGGGATTATATGAAAAGGGACGGCTACCGCTGGTGGATAGCACGCCTGAAAGCTGCTTTTACAATTTATGACATTGTGCGTATTGACCATTTTCGCGGTTTTGCGGGGTATTATTGTATTCCTTTCGGAGCCGAAAATGCAAAGCAAGGGGTTTGGCGCAAGGGACCGGGTATGTCCCTTTTTTCGGCAGTACGCCGTGCCCTCGGCGATGTTCCTATTATTGCAGAGGATTTAGGCTTTTTAACCGAGGATGTTTACGAGCTTCTTTCTGACAGTGGTTTTCCGGGAATGAAGGTGCTTCAGTTTGCTTTTGACGCGAGCGGTGAAAGCGATTACCTCCCCAAAAACCATGTTCCTAACAGCGTAGTATATACAGGAACCCATGATAATGATACGTTAATTGGATTTTGCCAAAATACGGATGCACAACAGCTTGATTTTGCGTGTAAGGTTCTTGGCGTTGGGGATAAAGAAAAAATTCCTCGCGCAATGATGATAGAGGCTTTAAAAAGCACTTGCAATACATGTATTTTAACGGCGCAGGATTTGATTGGACTTGGCACAGATGCCAGAATGAACACCCCTGCAACCGATAGCGGAAACTGGCAATGGCGCGCGCTTGCACATGAACTATCTAAAGAAAAGTTTGATTTTTTAAAGAGCTTCACCCGCCTTTGCCACCGTGCATAAAAATGCCCGATAGCCTGTTTTTGGCTATCGGGCATTTTTTATCTGCAGAAACATTCCACATAATGGTCAAGCGCTGCGCTTATAACCTCTATTGCAGCTTGTTTATGGTTTACTTCTTTTGCAACTGCCTCTTTATCCTCCAGCGCCTTGTAAACATTAAAAAAGTGCAACATTTCGTCGAAGATATGAGCAGGCAGCTCAGAAATATCCCTATATTTGTTATAGGTAGGATCAGCAAAGGGGATGGCAATAATTTTTTCATCGTTTCTACCGCCGTCCAGCATGGAAATATATCCTATGGGATAACAGCGCACAAGCGTGAGCGGTTCGAGCTCCTCCGAGCAGAGCACCAACACATCCAAAGGGTCCCCGTCATCTCCGTAAGAGCGGGGGATAAACCCGTAATTGGCGGGGTAGTGGGTGGAGGTGTACAAAACGCGGTCAAGCATAATAAGCCCGGTTTCCTTATCAAGCTCATATTTCTTTTTACTGCCTTTTGAAATTTCAATAACAGCAACAAAATCCTCCGGAGTGATGCGTTTGGGATCTATATCATGCCAGATGTTCATTGAATTCTCCGTTCTGCCGAAAAAGCGGCTTTGGTTATGTGAGTGTTATTATACCCTATTAATAAAGCTTTTTCAACACCTGTTTTTATTTTCTTGTAAAAAAGTGAGAAAAGCTATTGACTTTACCACATTAAAGTGGTAAAATATGAAAACAATACATACGCGGAGGAAAGAAAGATGGAACAATGGCATAGCGAGCTAACGGACAAGCTGGTCTGCGTAATCTCAGCGTTAAAAAACGAGCAGGAGTGCTATGCTCTCCTAGAGGACCTTTGCACCATTAAAGAGATCATGGATATGGCACAGCGGCTTGAGGTTGCGCGGCTTTTAAGCGAGAATAAAAACTATCAGGAAATCACCAAGCAAACAGGAGTCAGCACTGCTACCATCAGTCGTGTCAGTAAGTGCCTAAGCTATGGAAGCGGCGGTTACCGTGCAGCTATTTTAAGCCTTAAGGAGTCGGAGGAACAAAATGAATCTAAATAATATAGAGTTTAAAAGGGAGGAGCAGGCGGCATTTGCACTGCGCTCGCTTTACCGTAAATTTGGCTATTCTCAATACAAAATGAGCAAGTTTGAAGAATATGACCTGTATGTTCGTAATAAAGATTTTCTCATTTCGGACAGCGTTATCACCTTTACCGATACCAATGGCAGACTGATGGCGCTAAAGCCTGATGTAACTCTGTCTATTATCAAAAACAACAAGGACGATGGCGGCACAGAGAAGGTTTACTATAACGAAAATGTTTACCGCGTGTCAAACGGAACGCATTCTTATAAAGAAATTATGCAGGTGGGGCTTGAGCGCATCGGTGATATTGACCTTTACGGTGTTTATGAGGTTGTGATGCTTGCAGCGCAAAGCCTTTCTCTTATTTCGCCTGAATGTGTGCTGGATATTTCCCATATGGGGATCGTTACCGCGCTTCTCAAGAGCTTTGGTGTTTCTCCTGCCTGTGAAAAGGAGATTATGCGCTGTATCGGTGAAAAGAATGTACATGAGGCTTCGGCTGCCGCACAGGCAGAGGGCGTTTCACAAGAAAAAATTACGGTTTTAAAAGAAATTATCTCATTGCATGGGTCACCTAAAGCAGTGCTTCCTCGCCTTGTGCGAATTTTGGGAGATGAATGTAAAGAGGCATTTGGCGAGCTTGAGCAGCTTGTTTGGCTTTTGGAAAAGTCAAGCTGCGCCGATGTGATCAATATAGATTTCTCTGTTATTAATGATATGAATTATTATAACGGCATTGTTTTTAAAGGCTTTGTCAAATCGGTGCCCAGCGGAATTTTGTCGGGCGGTCAGTATGATAACCTCATGCACCGTATGAAGAAAAAAAGCGGGGCCATTGGTTTTGCGGTTTATTTAGACCTTTTGGAGGGAATTGCCTCATCTGCCGAGCAGTTTGATGTTGATGCTGTTATTTTATATGACGAGAGCACAGATTTAGAGCTGCTTTCTTCATTTGTCGGTCAAAAAACAGCGCAAGGCATGCGGGTTACAGCTGTAAAAAACATTCCCCAAAAGCTGCGCTACAAACAGCTTTATAAAATTTGCAACAGGGAGGTTAAAACCCTTGAAAGCAATGCTTAATGTTGCCCTCCCGAAAGGGAGACTTGGTGAAAAGGTTTACGGAATGTTCGAAAAGGCAGGCTTTGAATGTCCCTCCATTCGTGAAAACAGCCGAAAACTCATTTTCGAAAATGAGGAGTGCGGAGTTCGCTATTTCTGGGTAAAGCCTTCTGACGTTGCTATCTATGTCGAACGCGGGGCCGCCGATATTGGGGTTGCCGGAAAGGATATTCTTTTGGAATATGAACCCGAAGTCTATGAGCTTTTTGATTTAAAAATAGGTGTTTGCAAAATGGCGGTTGCCGCACAAAAGGGCTTTCGTGACGATATGCAAAAAACTTTGCGTGTTGCAACCAAGTTTGCAAATATTGCTCGCGCACACTATGCACAAAAGGGGCGGGATATTGATATTATTCATCTAAACGGCTCTATTGAGATCGCGCCCATTTTGGGGCTTTCGGATGTAATCGTCGATATTGTTGAAACAGGAAGCACCCTTCGCGAAAATAATCTTGAAGTCATTGAGGATGTTATTCCCATTAGCGCAAGGCTGATTGCCAATAAAGCAAACTTTAAGTTTAAGAGCGAGCCCATAGAGGCTATCGTGCGCGCGCTCACGCAGCAAACGGAGGCATAAAAATGATAAAGATAATGAAATACGGTGAGGTGGCAAACGAGGATATTTTTGCTCGTGTTGTTCCGAGTATGAATGTGTCGGACATCGTTGCCGATATTATAGAAAATGTAAAGCAAAACGGTGACAGCGCGGTTTTAGACTACTGTGAAAGGTTTGACGGCGCGCACCTTTCTTCCCTTGCAGTTTCGGAAAAGGAGATTGAACAGGCGTTGGAGGCTGTCGAGCCGCAGTTTATTCAGATACTTGAAAAAGCCGCCGCCAATATCCGTAATTTTCACGAAAAACAGGTTCGAAACAGCTTTATTATCAATAATCAAAACGGTGTTGTAATGGGGCAAAAGGTTATCCCTGTAGACAGAGCGGGGCTTTATGTTCCCGGCGGCACCGCCGCTTATCCCTCTACCGTTCTTATGGATGCTATCCCTGCTTGTATTGCGGGCTGCAAAGAGGTTATTATGGTAACGCCGCCGAATAAAGAGGGGAAAATAAACCCCGTTATTTTGGCGGCAGCAAAAATTGCGGGAGTAAACCGCATATTTAAAGTGGGCGGAGCACAAGCCATCGCTGCGCTCGCCTTCGGTACCGAGAGTATTCCTAAGGTCGATAAAATAGTCGGTCCCGGAAATGCCTTTGTTGCTGAGGCAAAAAAACAGGTTTTTGGTGCAGTTTCTATTGATATGATAGCAGGACCGAGCGAAATTTTAATCGTTGCCGATGGTAAAACAAGCGCTCGTGCGGCGGCTGCCGATCTTCTTTCACAGGCAGAGCATGATGTGCTTGCAAGTGCTGTTTTGGTAACCGATTCTATGGAGCTTGCAAAAGCGGTTCAAAAGGAGCTGGAAGAGCAAATTCCGCTTTTGGAGCGCAGTGAGATTGCAAGAAAATCCATTGATAATAATGGTAAAATTATCGTTGCAGAGAGCCTTTCTGTCGCTATTGAAATATCTAATGAGATAGCTCCCGAGCATTTGGAGCTGTGCGTTGATAATCCTTTTGATTATTTGGATAGTATTCGCCATGCAGGCTCTATCTTTATGGGGAGAAACTGCCCCGAGGCGCTCGGAGATTATTTTGCGGGCCCCAATCACACCCTGCCCACAGGGGGAACAGCCCGATTTTCAAGTCCTCTGTCGGTAGATGACTTTGTAAAGAAAACACAGTACACCTATTTCACCCGACAGGCTTTAGAAAATGTTGCACAGGATGTTGCTTACTTTGCTCAAAAAGAGGGACTTACCGCGCACGCAAAAAGTGCAGTCATCCGTCTTGAGGAGGAAAAATGAGTAGATTTTTTAGTTCCAAATATCAAAAACTCATTCCTTACACACCCGGCGAACAGCCTAAGGAAATGAAGTATATAAAATTAAACACCAATGAGTCCCCCTTTCCGCCGTCACAAAAGGCACAGGCGGCTGCTGAGGAGACGCTTAAAAAGTTGCAACTGTATTCTGACCCCGAAGCAAAGCTTCTTAAAAAAAAGCTTGCTGAAATTTTTGGGGTTTCGGAGGATGAGGTTTTGCCCACAAACGGCTCGGACGAAATCTTAAATTTTGCTTTTATGGCATTCTGCGACCAAAATAAGGCTGCCGCTTTTCCCGATATTACCTATGGGTTTTATCCTGTTTTTGCCGATATTAACAATTTGCCCTATACAAAAATTGCGCTGCGTGAGGATTTTTCCATTGACATTACCGATTATTTTAATCTCGGTAAAACGATTTTTATTGCAAATCCCAACGCGCCGACCGGTATTGCGCTCACCCGCGATGAAATTCGAGAGATTTTGGAGCATAACCGCGACAGTGTTGTTGTTATTGACGAGGCTTATGTCGATTTCGGTGCAGAGAGCTGTGTGCCGCTTATCCATAAGTATGATAATTTGCTGGTTACTCAAACCTTTTCCAAGTCGCGGTCAATGGCGGGCGCAAGGCTGGGCTTTGGTATCGGATGTAAGGAGCTTATTGCTGACTTAAATACCATTAAATATTCTACCAATCCCTATAATGTCAATTCCATGACTATGGCTGCGGGCGTGGGGGCTCTTTGTGATGAGCAGTATACCCGCGAAAACTGTAAAACGATAGCGCAAAACCGCGAAGGGCTGAAAAGAGAGCTGAAGAAAATCGGGTTTGAAATGACCAATTCAATCTCCAATTTCGTTTTTGCAAAGCATAAAACAGCGAATGGAGAAAAGCTATATCTTTCCCTTAAAGAAAAGGGGATTTTAGTGCGGCACTTTAAATCGCCGCGTATCTCGGAATATTTGCGTATTACCATAGGAACTATGGATGATATGAAAGCTTTGGTTACAACTCTTCAAGAGATTTTACAGGAGGAAGCAAAATGAGAACATCTGTTATATCGCGCAAAACTGCCGAAACCGATATTTGCTTGAAACTCAATATTGATGGCAAGGGAAACGGTCTTATTGACAGCGGCTGCGGTTTTCTTGACCATATGCTCACTCTGTTTGCAAAACACGGTAAATTCGATTTAGAGGTAAGGTGCAAAGGCGACACGAATGTTGATGACCACCATACCGTTGAGGACATCGGCATCTGTCTCGGTGAGGCGTTTAGAGAAGCACTCGGAGAAAAAAAGGGGATTTGCCGTTACGGTTCGCTTACATTACCGATGGACGAGGCGCTGCTGCTTTCGGCGGTGGATCTTTCGGGCAGAAGCTATTTAGCATTTGATGTAAATATCCCTTCCCAAAAGGTCGGCAGTTTTGACACCGAGCTTGTCGAGGAGTTTTGGCTTTCATTTGTTCGCTCTGCTGCCTGTAATTTGCATTTAAAAAGCCTTTCGGGAAGCAATTCGCACCATATTATTGAAGGAATGTTTAAAGCGGCTGCCCGTGCACTGCGCGCCGCTTGTAAAATAGACCCTGATTTTGCCGATGAAATTCCCTCAACGAAGGGAGTTCTCTGATGATAGCTATTGTAGATTATGGGGTAGGAAACCTCTTTTCATTAAAAAGTTCTCTCGCTTATATCGGGGCTGATACGGTTGTAACATCTGACCCGGGGGTTATTCAAACTGCCGACCGAATTATCCTTCCCGGCGTCGGTGCTTTTGGTGATGCAGTAAACAAGCTTTGCGAAAGCGGGCTTGACAGGGTTATTGTTGAACAAGCAAAAAACGGAAAACCGCTTCTTGGAATTTGCCTTGGAATGCAGCTTCTTTTAGAAAAAAGCTTTGAGTATGGCGAACATAAAGGGTTGGGACTGATAAAAGGCGAAATTCGCCCGATTTCAGATGTTGTCCCGAATGATTTTAAAATTCCTCACATGGGCTGGAATGCGCTTAAGCTTACAAGCCCGAAAAGTGCGCTCTTTCGATATATTCAAGATGGCGAGCAGGTTTATTTTGTTCATTCTTTCTATGGTACAAATTGTGATGACGCTGTGATAGCAACTGCTGAATACGGCGCATCTTTAACGGCAGCGCTGGCAAACAAAAATGTTTTCGGCTGCCAATTCCATCCTGAAAAAAGCGGCAGGGTGGGACTGAATATCCTGCGTGCATTCTGTGAAAAGGGGGCAGACTTATGTTAATTTTTCCTGCTATTGATTTGTATGAAGGCAAGGCTGTCCGCCTTTTTAAGGGCGATTATAATGAAATGACGGTTTACAGCCAAAATCCATTAGAGGTCGCAAAAAAATTCGAGGAGCTGGGAGCGGTCTGTCTGCATCTTGTCGATTTAGAGGGCGCCCGCGATGGCTCAACCCCTAACCTTTCGGTTATAAAAAATATAACTGCCCAGACGCGACTGTTTACAGAGGTCGGCGGCGGTATTCGCGATATGAAAACCGTCGAAACCTACCTTTTAGCAGGGGTAGACCGTGTGATACTCGGCACTGCCGCGGTAACGGATGAGGAGTTTCTCAAAACCGCCGTTGCGAAATATGGCGAGAGAATAGCAGTCGGCGTTGATATAAAGGATGGCAAGGTAGCTATTCGCGGCTGGCGTGAAAAGAGCGAGCTTGATGCTTTTGATTTTTGCGATAAACTTGAAAAATTAGGGGTTTCTACCGTTATTTGCACCGATATTTCGCGTGATGGAGCCATGCGCGGTGCAAACCATGCCCTTTATAAAGCGCTTTCCGAAAAATATCATATTCAGTTTGTTGCATCAGGCGGGGTTTCCTCTATTGATGATGTCAAAAAACTGCGGGCACAGGAAATGTACGGTGCTATTATCGGAAAGGCATATTATACAGGGGCAATTTCACTTCCCGAGGCAATCGAGGTGGCCAGATGATTACAAAACGCATTATTCCATGTTTGGATGTAAAAAACGGCAGAGTTGTCAAAGGTATTAATTTTGCGGGGCTTCATGATGTTTCATCACCAATTGAGTTGGCAAGATTTTACAGCGATAACGGTGCTGATGAACTCGTTTTCTATGACATCACCGCTTCGGCAGAGGGCAGAGGGCTTTTCACCGATATTCTCACCGAGGTTGCAAAAACAATTTTTATTCCGCTGACTGTCGGAGGCGGTATAAATACGCTTGATGATTTTGACAGGGTTTTAAAATGCGGTGCCGATAAGGTCAGTGTTAATTCGGGAGCTATTAAAAATCCGAGCCTTGTTGCACAAGCAGCTAAGAGATACGGTGACCAGTGTGTTGTTTTGTCTGCCGATGTAAAAAGGGTGGACGGAGTTTTCAAAGTTTTTGCAAAAGGCGGCAGAGAAAACACAGGTATGGAAGCAATCGAGTGGATACGCCGCTGTGTCGATATGGGAGCAGGCGAGGTGGTTGTCAATTCTATTGATACCGACGGTGTTAAAAACGGCTTTGATTTGGAAATGTTAGAGGCGGTTTGCAATGCGGTTTCCGTTCCCGTTATCGCATCGGGCGGTGCGGGCTGTATCGACCATTTTACAAAGCTTTTTAAGGCGCTTCCCAAGGTGGATGCAGGGCTCGCCGCATCTATATTCCATTTCGGCGAGGTTGCAATTCCCGATTTGAAAGCCACCCTCAAAGCAGAGGGTATTCCCATGAGGATATAAGGAGAGAGTACAATGATAAAATTGGATGAACTTAAATTTGACCAAAACGGACTTATTCCCGCCGTTGTTGTCGATGCAGACAGCGGCAAGCTTTTAACCCTTGCCTATATGAATAAACAGAGCCTTGAAATTTCTATGGAAAAGGGGCTTACTTGTTTTTGGAGCCGCTCTCGTCAGGAGCTTTGGCTGAAAGGTGAAACCAGCGGAAATTATCAGCACATCGTTTCCATTACCGCCGATTGCGATAAGGATGCTCTTAAAATTGCGGTTAAGCCCGATGGCCCTGCCTGCCATTTGGGAACACAGTCCTGCTTTGAAAACCTTGTTTTCGAAAGCGAGGAGATCAGTGCATTTTCTCTTGAAACGCTCATGAAAATGATAGAGGGCAGAAAGATAGAGAAGAAAGAAGGCTCTTATACAACCTATCTTTTTGAAAAGGGACTTGATAAAATTCTCAAAAAGGTCGGCGAGGAGAGCACCGAAGTCATTATAGCTGCAAAAGCTGATGATAAAAAGGAAACTATTTATGAAATTGCCGACCTTACCTATCATCTTATGGTGCTGATGCTGCAGATGGGTATTTCCCTTGAGGATATTCATGCTGAGCTTGCTTCGCGCCATGTTATCGACCATAAAGTTAAGCAGGAGAAAATGACAAAATGATCTTGTCCGATTTGCACACCCATACCACCTTTTGTGACGGAAAAAACACTCCCGAACAAATGGTGGTTGCCGCAATAGAAAAAGGAATGAAAACCATCGGCTTTTCGGGGCACGCCCTTACCTCTTTTGACAGCGGATATTGCATGTCTTTTGCCGATGAGGCAGAATACTGCCGCGAAATAGCAGGACTAAAAGAAAAATACGCCGAAAAAATAGAGATCCTTTGCGGGATAGAACAGGATATTTATGCCGACCGCCCTGCGTCGGGATATGATTATGTTGTCGGTTCGGTGCACTATATAAAGTGCGGTGAAACCCTCATTTCGGTTGACCATACAGAAGAAATTTTGTTGTCTGCGGCAAAGGAATATTTCGGCGGTGATTTATTGTCTCTTGCTGAGTGCTATTTTGAAACCGTTGCAAAGGTTTATGAAAAGACGAATTGCGATATTATCGGTCACTTTGATTTGGTTGCTAAATTTAACGGTGACGGTAATAAGTGTTTTGATGAAAGCGATCCTCGCTATATTAAGGCGGGAGAAGCTGCAATAAAAAATCTTCTTAAAAGCGGCAAACCCTTTGAAATAAACACCGGCGCTATTCACAGAGGTTATCGCAGCGTTCCTTACCCCGCACCCCATTTTCTAAAATTTATTTATGAAAACGGCGGCAGGATTATCTTGTCGAGCGATAGCCACAGCGCACAAACCCTCTGTTATGAATTTTCCAAATGGAAATCTTTTGCAGAAAACATAGGTTTTAAGCTTTAAAGACAACGCCTCCCTTTACACAAGGGAGGCCAATTTTATAAAACTGCAAACTAAAGGCAGTGTTGCGATAGCAACACTGCCTAAATTTATCACTAATATTAGTTCACATAAGAGTGAGTGTTTTTAATATTCATTCCTGCTCTTGATGTTCCAATGCATATTTGCAACATTGAAGAACTAAAAGATTAAAAGAAATTTTATTTTTGCTTGCAAGTTTATTGAGTTCCTCGAACAAGCTTTCGGTAAATCTGATTGTGCGGGGAACATTTGCGTTTTTTAATTCTTTATCTATTTTAAACATATCATCACCCTACTAAAAATATTATGTCAAAAGTGGTTGCAAATATATAACCAAAAATGGTTGTATTTTTTTAAGTATTGTGATATTATAAATGGGGTGATATAAATGAAATGCGAAAATCTTTATTGTATATATGAGCAGAATAGCAAATGTATTCTAGATGAGATTGAGATAAATGCAGCCGGTATGTGCAGTGAATGTATTTTGCTCCCCATTCCAATAGATGCCGCGGATAAGATGAAATCTATTAAACGAGAGGAATTTGAAAAACTTGATAAAGAAATGTGAATGTTAAGGGAGGGGATAGCCCCTCCTTTTCTTTTTTGTATTATTTTGAATAAAAAACCAAAAGAAAATGAAACAAAACAACAGAAAAAGGTATTTATCTCTTGACAAATGAACTATACTAATGTATAATAATTCGTATGTTTTAAATATTTTTGAATAAATATTCATTAAACTATGAATATATGAATAACCGAGGTGGAAATATGGCAAAAGTGTTTATAGATGGCAGTGCAGGCACCACAGGGCTGCGTATTCGCGAAAGATTGAGCGGAAGAAAAGATATTTCACTCATAACGCTTTCGGGGGAAATGAGAAAGGATACGCAGGCTCGAAAAGATGCGCTCAACAGTGCAGACATTGCGTTTCTTTGCCTGCCCGATGCGGCGGCAATAGAAGCGGTGGAGCTTGTTTCAAGCCCCGATACTGTGATAATTGACACCTCAACAGCACACCGAACAGCGCAAGGCTGGACCTATGGATTTCCTGAGCTTTTCGGGCAGAGAGAAAAGATAAAAAACTCAAAACGCATCGCTAATCCCGGTTGTCATGCCAGCGGATTTGTAGCTCTTGTAGAGCCGCTTGTGCGTGGCGGAATTATCTCTAAAGAAGCACAGCTTTGCTGCACCTCTTTAACGGGTTATTCCGGCGGCGGCAAAAAAATGATTGCCGAGTATGAGGATGAGAAGCGTTCTGCGCTTCTTGCGGCGCCCAGAATGTATGGGCTTTCGCAGCAGCATAAGCACTTAAAAGAAATGGCGGCGCTTTGCTCGCTTTCAAATAAACCGTTGTTCTGTCCCATCGTCGCTCCTTTTTACAGCGGTATGGAGGTGTACATTTCGCTCTTTCGGGAGCAAATAAACGGCGGAATAAAAGAGATAACTGCGTGCTATCAGGATTATTATAAAGAGGGGCTTGTGCGCTTTGTGCGTGAGGCGGACGAGGAGGGATTTCTCTCAGCAGCCGCTTTTTCGGGCAGAGATGATATGCAGATAACCGTCTGCGGAAATGAACAGCGCATTGTGCTTGTCAGCCGATTTGATAATCTCGGCAAAGGCGCCAGCGGAGCCGCAATTCAAAATATGAATATTCTGCTTGGAACAAATGAGAATCAAGGACTTATTGTATAAAACGGAGGAACCATAAATGAAACAGATACCCGGCGGCGTTTGTGCCGCAAAAGGATTTACTGCAAACGGAATTCACTGCGGAATTCGTAAAAACCGCACAAAAAGGGACCTTGCGCTGATTGTAAGCAGCACCCCCTGCACAGCAGCCGCTGTCTACACCCAAAATCTTGTAAAAGGTGCTCCGCTTGTTGTAACAAAAAAGCATCTTGAAAACGGGGTTGCACAGGCAGTTGTTTGCAACAGCGGAAATGCCAACACCTGTAATGCAAACGGAGTGGAAATAGCCGAGCAGATGAGTGAGCTTTTGGCAAACCAGCTTGGAATTTGTGCAGATGACGTGGTAGTAGCGTCTACAGGCGTTATCGGTCAGCCCCTTGATATTACCCCTATTGAAAAGGGTATTCCCGCACTTGCACAAGGGCTTTCCAAACAGGGCGGAGAGGCAGCCGCCGAGGGCATTATGACCACCGATACCGTTAAAAAGGAAATTTCGGTTGAGTTTGAGCTTTCGGGCAAAACCTGCCGCATCGGCGGAATTGCCAAGGGCAGCGGCATGATCCACCCCAATATGGCAACCATGTTGGTTTTCATTACTACCGACGCAGCTATTTCGGCAGAAATGCTTCAAAAAGCGCTTTCTTCCGATATTGCCGACACCTTTAACATGATAAGTGTTGACGGAGATACTTCTACCAACGATATGGTCACCGTTCTTGCAAACGGACAGGCGGCAAATGCTGAAATTTGCGAGGATAACGATGATTTTAAAACCTTTATGAAAGCACTGAACACCGTTACTGTCTATCTCTGCCGAATGATAGCAGCAGACGGAGAGGGTGCGACCAAACTTTTGGAATGCAGCGTCAGCGGAGCGAAAGATACGCTTACTGCAAAAACAGTTGCAAAGAGTGTAGTATGCTCAAGCCTTTTAAAAGCTGCCATGTTCGGTGCGGTTGCCAACTGGGGCAGAGTTCTTTGCGCGATAGGTTACAGCGGAGCCGACCTCGATATAAATAAAGTCGGTGTTTCGTTTGAGAGCGTAAAGGGAAGCATAGAGGTCTGCAAAAACGGAGCGGGCGTTAATTTTTCGGAGGAGAGGGCAAAAGAAATTCTCCTTGAAAAAGAAATCAATATTCTTGTCACTTTAGGCGATGGAGAGGCTGCTGCGAAAGCATGGGGCTGCGACCTTACCTATGATTATGTTAAAATAAACGGCGATTATCGCACCTAATGAAAAGGGAGGAAACGGTTATGGAAAATCATTTTTCTAATGCACAGCGTGCAGAGGTCTTAACACAGGCGCTTCCCCATATCAAACGCTATAACGGTAAGGTGGTTGTCGTCAAATACGGCGGTAATGCCATGATTGATGAGGAAATAAAACAGCAGGTCATGGAGGACATCGTTCTGCTGTGGCTTATCGGCGTTAAGATTGTTTTGGTTCACGGCGGCGGCCCTGAAATCAATGATATTATGCAAAAGCTGGGCAAAAAGCCTCAGTTTGTTGATGGTCTGCGCGTTACCGATAAGGAAACTGTTGATATTGTTCAGATGGTGCTTGCAGGTAAGGTGAATAAATCGCTTGTAAATCTTATCGAAATGAATGGCGGCAAGGCAATGGGAATTTCAGGCATGGACGGCGGGCTTATCGAAGCCGAACCAAAAGATGAACGCCTTGGATTTGTCGGTTCCATAAAGAAAATTCATATTGATCCTGTGATTGACCTACTGGAAAAAAATTATATTCCCGTTATTTCCACCGTCGGTTGTGACCGTGAGGGCAACACCTATAATATCAACGGTGATACGGCGGCGGCTTATATTGCAGGTGCACTGAATGCCGAGCGGCTTATTATGATGACTGATATTGCGGGTATTCTTATGGATAAGGAAGATCCCAAAACCCTTATTTCCGAAATAACCATTAACGAGGCGAAAAAGCTTTATGAAGACGGTGTTATTTCAGGCGGCATGATTCCCAAAGTGCAATGCTGTATTGATGCTATATCCGAGGGCGTGAAGAATGTTATTATCATGGATGGCAGAGTACCCCATTCTATCCTTATGGAGCTTCTTACGGATGAGGGTGCGGGCACTATGGTGACCGGAGGGAAAAATGAATAATTTAATAAAACTTGATGAGGCTTATGTTGCAGGAACTTACGGTAGATTTCCCATTGAAATTGAGAGCGGAATGGGCAGCGAGGTTTATGACACAAACGGAAAACGATATATCGACATGGGTTCAGGTATCGGTGTTACCGCTTTCGGAATTGCCGATGAAGAATGGGTTTCGGCAGTAACAAATCAGCTTACCCGTGTTCAGCATATGTCGAACTTGTATTACACCGAGCCTTGTGCACAATTAGCGCGTTTGCTTTGTGAAAGAACAGGTATGAAAAAGGTGTTTTTCGCCAATTCCGGCGCAGAGGCAAATGAATGTGCTATTAAAACGGCAAGAAAATATGCCGCCGAGAAAAAAGGCGCAGAATATTCTACTATTATAACGCTCAAAAACAGTTTTCACGGCAGAACCATAACCACCCTTGCTGCAACAGGGCAGGAGCATTACCATGAACTGTTCCAGCCGCTGACAGAGGGCTTTGTGCATACTCCCGCCAATGATTTTGAGGCACTAAAAAAACTGGCACGGGAGTATAAGACTGCCGCGATCATGATAGAGTGCGTGCAGGGTGAGGGCGGCGTTATCGCCATGAATAAGGATTTTGTTGAGAAAACCGCTGCCTTTGCAAAAGAAAATGATATTCTGCTTATTGTTGACGAGGTTCAAACAGGAAACGGCAGAACAGGTAAGCTTTATGCTTATATGCATTACGGAATTGTCCCCGACATCGTTTCCACTGCAAAAGGTATCGGCGGAGGTTTGCCGCTGGGTGCTTGCATGTTTGGTGAAAAGGTTGAATTTACGCTTGGAAAAGGTGACCACGGCTCGACCTTTGGCGGAAATCCCGTTTGCTGTGCCGGGGCTATCAGTATTCTTTCGAGAATTGATGAAGCGCTTCTTTCTGATGTTTGCCAAAAAAGCAAATATGTATTTGAAAGCCTCGAAAATGCAAAGGGAATAGAGTCTGTTAGCGGTATGGGGCTTATGATAGGTATTAAAACCGAAAAAAAGGCCGCCGATGTAGTTAAAAAATGCATGGAAAAAGGTGTTTTGTGCCTGACTGCCAAAGATAAAGTTCGCCTGCTGCCTGCACTCAATATCCCTATGGATATTTTAGCAGAGGCTATTGAGATAATAAAAGGCGTTTGCGCCGAGTGAGGAGAAGAGTATGGAACTTAATTTAAAGGGAAAAAGCTTTTTAAAGCTTTTGGATTTCACCTCCGCAGAGATTGAGGGGCTTTTAGAGCTGGCTTCCGATCTTAAAAAACAGAAAAAAGCGGGCATCAGCCATCGCATATGCGAGGGAAAAAATGTCGCGCTGCTTTTTGAAAAGGATAGTACCCGAACTCGTTGCGCCTTTGAGGTCGCTGCGGCTGATTTAGGTATGCATCCTGTTTATTTGGGGCCTACCGGTTCGCAGATGGGTAAAAAAGAAAGCATTGCCGATACCGCGAGGGTGCTTGGCAGAATGTTTGACGGCATAGAATACCGCGGATTTGGGCAGGAAATCGTTGAAGAGCTTTCAAAATATGCAGGCGTGCCGGTGTGGAACGGTTTAACTAATGAATTTCACCCCACCCAAATTCTTGCCGATTTCTTAACGATAATGGAGCATTTCGGCTCTCTTAAAGGCAAAAAACTTGTTTATATGGGCGATGCCAGATACAATATGGGCAACTCTCTTATGGTCGGTTGTGCTAAAATGGGCATGCATTTTGTTGCCTGCGCACCAAAAAAATATTTCCCCGAGGCTTCTCTTATAGAGGAATGTCAAAAGGTGGCTGCAGAAACAGGTGCTGTTTTAGAGTTTATTGAACAGCCCGAAACCGCTGTTCAAGGTGCCGATGTAATTTATACCGATGTATGGGTTTCGATGGGCGAGCCGCAAGAGGTTTGGGCAGAGCGTATCCGAGAGCTTTCTCCTTATCAGGTCACCAAAAAGCTTATGGATACAGCGGGAGACCAATGCCGATTTATGCACTGTTTGCCTGCATTTCATGATTTAAAAACGAAAATCGGAAAAGAAATTTTCGAGCAGTTTGGCATGGAAAGTTTAGAGGTTACCGATGAGGTGTTTGAAAGCGAGAAATCCATCGTTTTTGATGAGGCTGAAAATCGTTTGCACACCATTAAAGCGGTTATGGCGGCAACACTCTAAAAAATTTTAAAAAAGTTATTGACAAGGTTTTTTGCCTGTGCTATAATGTGTACAAATTTTAAAAGGCTATGACGAAGACGGTTTGGTGTTTTTCGCTTACAGAGAGTCGATGGGTGGTGCAAATCGACAGCAGAACTCCGAAAACCTATCCCTTCCGAGCCGGAAGCCCGAAAGCCTTTAAGGTGAGTAGACGCTTTCCGTGATTGCTGCGTAAAGGCATAGGGGTTGATAGACCCTAAAGAGTGGTAGCGAAAGCTGCAATTTGAGTGGTACCGCGGATGTTTATAACACCCGTCTCAAAGGAAACTTTGAGGCGGGTTTTTTATTTTAATTTTTAAAAGGAGGAATTAAAAATGTCGACTGTTGCAAACGATAAGATGTATGAGGTGGCGATGCGAATTCGTGAAATGCGGCAGATAGCCGGATATTCAGAGGCTCTGATGGCAGAAAAAACCGAAACCGAGCTCAGTGAATATATAAAGCTCGAATCCGGTGAAATGGACTTTCCTTTTTCTTTTATTCATAAGTGTGCACAGGTGTTTGGTATCGGCATGTCCGATTTGCTTGAGGGAGCAACCAGTGCTCGCCTTACTTCTTACACCGTAACCCGAAAGGGCAAGGGCCAGCAGACTGCGAAAGAGGACGGAATTGATATTGCCAACCTTGCGCCAAAATTCAGAAATAAGATTGCCGAGCCTTATTGGGTTCGATATGAATATGATCCTGCACAGCAGAATAAGCCCATCCATTTGGCTACCCACAGCGGTCAGGAATTTGACCTTGTTATCAGCGGCAAGCTTAAGGTTCAGGTGGGCGAACACACCGAGGTGCTTGAGGAGGGTGACAGCATTTATTATGACTCGTCCACACCGCACGGTATGATTGCTGTAGACGGTCAGGAATGTGTATTTTGTGCAGTGGTTCTGCCCGGCGAAGATACCAAAGAGGAAACGGTGCGTCAGAGCATTGTCACCGCTAAAGCTTCCGAACCGCTTGTGTGTGAAAAGTTTGTTAAAACACAAGAGGATGAAAAGGGCGCTCTTAAAAACATTGAATTTACGAATACCGACTCCTTTAACTTTGGATTTGATATTGTAGATGGTATTGCAGAGAAGTATCCTGATAAGCTGGCTATGCTTCATCTTGATGTAAACAGGTGTGAGAGACGCTTTACCTTTAAGGATATTAAGCAGTACTCCAATCAGGCTGCAAACTATTTCACCTCGCTTGGTATTAAACGCGGTGATAAGGTGATGCTTGTTTTAAAGCGCCATTATCAGTTCTGGTTTGCCATGGTGGCTCTTCATAAGCTGGGTGCTGTGGCTATCCCTGCCACCAACCAGTTAAAAGAGCACGATTTTGAATACCGTTATAATGCTGCGGGCGTTTCGGCTATTGTGTGTACTGCCGACGGAGACACTGCCGACATTGCCGCCGCAGCTGCAGAAAAATGCCCGCAGATGACCACAAAAATTTTAGTAGGCGGCTCTAAAGAGGGTTGGCATAATTTTGATGAGGAATTTCGCCTGTTCTCCCGCAAATTTGTCCGTCCCGACGATGCTTCTTCGGGAGAGGAGACCGCGCTCATGTTCTTTACATCAGGCACTACAGGCAATCCCAAAATGGCAGCACATAAGCACACCTATGCGCTCGGCCATTTTGTCACCGCGAAATATTGGCACTGCTGCGAGAGAGACGGGCTGCATCTTACCATTTCGGATACCGGTTGGGGTAAAAGTCTTTGGGGTAAGCTGTATGGTCAATGGCTGTGCGAGGGTGCAGTGTTTGTTTATGATTTTGACAGGTTTGATGAAAATGATATTTTGCCTATGTTTGCAAAATACAACATCACAACCTTCTGCGCGCCTCCTACCATGCTGCGTATGCTTATCCGCGGTGATTTAAGTAAATATGATTTGAGCTCTATTCATCATATGACAACTGCCGGTGAGGCATTAAACCCCGAGGTCCATAAACAGTTTAAGGCGGCTACCGGTTTGGAGATTATGGAAGGTTTCGGACAGACCGAGACTACGCTTGCTATTGCCAACCTTGTCGGAACTACGCCCAAGATAGGCTCAATGGGCAAGGCATCCCCGCAATTTGATATTGATATTGTAGACTCCGACGGAAATAGTGTTGCTGCGGGCGAGGTTGGCGAAATCGTTATCCACACCGATAAAAGTGTACCTTGCGGTCTTTATAAGGGCTACTATCTTGATGACGAAAAGACGAAAGATGCGTGGCATGACGGCATGTATCACACAGGCGATACCGCCTGGCGCGATGAGGATGGATATTTCTTCTATGTCAGCCGCGTTGATGATGTTATTAAGTCGTCAGGTTACCGTATCGGTCCCTTTGAAATTGAAAGTGTTATCATGGAGCTTCCTTATGTTGTAGAGTGCGGTGTTTCAGCCGTTCCCGATGAGGTTCGCGGTCAGGTGGTTAAAGCAAGCATTGTTCTTACAAAAGGTACGCAGCCTACAGAGGAGCTGAAAAAGGAAATTCAAAAATATGTTAAGGAGCACACGGCTCCCTATAAATATCCCCGTGTTGTTGTATTCTGTGATAGTCTTCCCAAAACTATCAGCGGAAAAATTCAAAGGAATAAGCTGTAAAATTTGCGATTGCTATTGACAAATTTCCCTAAACTGTGATATACTCATTTATGTGTTAAAAGGCATTGACGAAGAGTATGCAAAAGAATGTCCCACAGAGAGATGGCGGGTTTGGTGAAAGTCCATCGGAAACAGCTTTTGTGTTTGTAGCTTCTGAGCCGGGAGGAAGAAAGTGATATTTACAAGTAGAACCTTCCCGTGATTGCTGCGTAAAGGCATAGAGGTTGATAGACCTTAAAGAGTGGCAGTGTAAGCTGCAATTTGAGTGGTACCGCGGGTGTAATTAACAGGCACTCGTCTCAAAGTCATAGCTTTGGGGCGGGTGCTTTTTCGTCCCGATAGAACGGAGAAGGATTTATATGAAACAGATTACAGGGCTTGATTTCAAAATAAGAGAAATGGCAGGGCGAATTCGTGAGCTTCGTGAGATCGTCGGGCTAACCGCTGAGGAGATGGCGCAGAAAACCGATGTTTCGGTAGAAGAATACTTGCTTTGCGAAGAGGGCAAGAGTGATCTTAACTTTGCTTTTATCTATCGTTGTGCGCTTGCTTTCGGCGTTAATGTTACCGACATTATTGAGGGATACAGCCCCAACCTGCGCTCCTATACCGTTACAAGAAATCAGGCGGGTCAGGAGATAGCAAATGCACACGGCATGACTTATTATAACCTTGCCTATGCTTTTCAAAACAGAATTGCCGAGCCGCTTTATGTCCGCAGTGTTTATGACGAGGCGGCACAGGGCAAGGATATTGAGCTTACGACCCATTCGGGGCAGGAATGTGATATTATCGTCGAAGGAAATCTCATGGTGCAGATAGGTGAGCACAGAGAAATTTTAGGTCCCGGCGACAGTATTTACTTCGATAGCTCTACCCCGCACGGCATGATTGCTACCGGCGGTAAAGATTGTGTGTTCTACGCGATTGTTTTAAATCCGACGGGTGAACCCATTCCCGAGCTTACTGCCCGTCCTAAAATTCCTGAAACTGCAAAAATTCCTGATGATACCCGCGAGAGAATTTACCGCAATTATACCAAAGTTACAAAAAATGAAAACGGAACCCCGGTTTCCATTGAGTTTAAAAACACGGATAGGTTTAACTTTGCTTTTGACCTTGTGGATAAACTTGCAGAGCGTGAGCCCGAAAAGCTTGCAATGCTTCATATTTCAAAGGATAAAACCGAACGCCGTATAACATTTTCGGATGTAAGCCGTGCTTCTAACCAATGCGCGAATTATTTTAAATCGCTTGGCATTAAAAAGGGTGACCGCGTCATGCTGGTCCTAAAACGCCATTATCAGTTCTGGTTTGCAATGATTGGTTTAAATAAGCTTGGAGCCATTGCAATTCCCGCCACAAATCAGCTTTTGGAGCATGATTTTGAATATCGCTTCAAGGCAGCGGGTGTTAGTGCTGTTATCTGCACTGCCGATGGGGATACAGCAGCACAGGTTGATATAGCTGCTGAGAAATACGATGGTATAAAAAATAAGCTTATCGTTAACGGCAAGAGAGAGGGATGGCGCAGCTTTGACGAGGAGTACACCCTCTTTAACAGCTCTTTTGAGCGCACCGAGGATGCTCCCTGCGGTGATGATCTTTTACTTATGTTCTTCACATCGGGAACAACAGGCTATCCTAAAATAGCGGCACATAGCCATAAATACCCACTGGGACACTTCCACACTGCGAAATATTGGCACAATGTTGATCCTGACGGGCTGCATTTTACCATTTCTGACACCGGTTGGGCAAAATCTATGTGGGGCAAGCTGTATGGGCAGTGGATGTGTGAGGCAGCAATATTTGTTTATGACTTTGATCGGTTTGATGCAGCGGATATTCTGCCCATGTTTGCAAAATATAACATTACCACCTTCTGTGCACCGCCCACCATGCTGCGCATGATGATAAAGCAAGATATTTCAAAATATGATCTTTCGTCGGTCAAGCATATGACAACCGCGGGAGAGGCTTTAAACCCCGAGGTTTACCGCCAGTTTGAAAAAGCAACAGGTCTGCAGATTTTGGAGGGCTTCGGTCAGACAGAAAGCACTATGATCATTGGCAATATGCGCGGTGCGGCGCATAAGGTCGGCTCAATGGGTAAGCCCGCACCCATCTATAATGTCGAGATTATTGATGCAGACGGAAATCCTGTTCCCACAGGTGAACCGGGTGAAATCGTTATTAATGTTAAAGACGGTATGCCCTGCGGACTCTTTGTCGGTTACTATGGCGATGAGGAGAAAACACACGAAGTTCTGCATGACGGATATTATCACACAGGTGATACCGCTTGGCGTGATGAGGACGGGTATTACTGGTATGTCGGCAGAGTTGATGATGTTATTAAATCTTCGGGTTACCGTATTGGGCCTTTTGAGATTGAAAGCGTTATCATGGAGCTGCCTTATGTTCTTGAATGTGGTGTTTCAGCTGTTCCTGATGAGGTGCGCGGTCAAATCGTTAAGGCAAGTATTGTCCTAACAAAGGGCACCGAAGCAACCGAGGAGCTGAAAAAGGAAATTCAAAATTACGTTAAGGAGCACACTGCACCCTATAAATATCCCCGTGTTGTTGTTTTCCGCGAGAGCCTTCCTAAAACTGTCAGCGGAAAGATACAGCGCAATAAGCTATAAGGTGAACTTATGAATTTTAAGAGAATAACCATGCTTTGCGGGCATTATGGCAGCGGAAAAACCAATGTTGCCGTAAATCTCGCGATTGAAATGAGCAAAATGCATGATAATGTTGTGGCGCTTGATTTGGATATTGTTAATCCTTATTTCAGAACAAAGGACAGCATGAAAGAGTTTGAGAAGGCAGGTATCCGCCTTATCGCTTCGGAATATGCCAATACCAATGTCGATATTCCTGCGCTGCCGCAGGAAATGTATGCGGTAACCGACGATAAGAGCATCACAGCCGTTTTGGATGTGGGAGGAGACGATCGGGGAGCGCTGGCGCTGGGGCGCCTTGCCCCCGCGATACTTTCTGAAAACGATTATGAAATGCTTATGGTCATAAACTGCTACCGTCCGCTTACCAAAACCGCAGAACAGACGATAGAAGTTATGCATGAAATCGAAACCGCCTGTAAAATGAAATTTACAGGTTTAGTCAATAACTCAAATCTCGGTGCAGTGACAACGAAAGAGGATATATTAGCCTCTCTGCCTTATGCCGAGGAGGTTTCTCTCAAAACGGGGCTTCCCCTTGTTTTGACCAGTGTTCGCGAGGATATTTCCGAAGAACTTTTGGGAAAGGTTCCAAACCTTTTTCCGATGCGGCTTCAGAAAACCCTCTTGATATAACCTTTGGATTTTTATGAAAGGGAGTAATAAATATGGCAAAACTCACATTTAAAACCGACAACTGTAAGGGTTGCGGACTTTGTATTGATGCCTGCCCCAAGAAGCTTTTAAAGTTAGCTTCGGACAAGATCAACAAAAAAGGCCACCATCCTGCAGAATTAACTGACGAGGCTGCTTGCGTTGGCTGTGCGTCCTGCGCGATGATGTGCCCCGATTGTATCATCAAGGTAGAAAGGTAGTGAAATAAATGGCAGATAAAGTTTTAATGAAAGGAAACGAAGCAATTGCTGAAGCTGCAATTCTTGCAGGTTGCCGCCATTACTTTGGTTATCCTATCACACCGCAAACGGAAATAGCAGCCTACATGGCAAAGAAAATGCCGAAGATCGGCGGATGCTTTTTGCAGGCAGAGAGTGAAATTGCCGCCATTAATATGGTTTACGGCGTTTCTTCGACAGGTAAAAGAGTTATGACCTCGTCTTCCTCCCCCGGAATTTCCTTAAAGGGTGAGGGACTTTCGTATCTCGCAGGTGCAGACCTTCCCGCTCTTATTGTAAATGTTCAGCGCGGCGGTCCCGGGCTGGGCGGTATCCAGCCCTCACAGTCGGATTATTTCCAGGCAACCAGAGCTGCCGGCCACGGAGACTTTCATATGATTGTTTTGGCTCCTGCCTCTGTTCAGGAAATGGCAGAGCTCACTGTTCGCGGATTTGAGCTTGCTGATACATATAGAATGACTTCCATGATTTTGGCGGACGGTACTATGGGCCAGATGATGGAGCCGGTGTCTCTTGATTTTGAGGTAAAGCCTGCTCCCGCAAAGCCCTGGGCTACCACCGGAACCAAAATGGAAAGAGAGCACAATATTGTAAACTCTCTGTTCCTTGTTCCCGATGATCTTGAAAAGACTAACTTTGAGCGCTATGAGCGTTATAAGAAAATCGAGGAAACCGAAACCATGTACGAGGAGTATATGATGGAGGATGCCGAAATCTGCGTTGCAGCATTCGGTATTGCTGCAAGAGTTTCCAAAAATGCCGTTAACGAGGCAAGAAAAATGGGAATAAAGGTCGGTCTTATCCGTCCCATCACCCTTTGGCCGTTCCCGAAAGCTCCTTTCAAGGCTGCTGCCGAAAAGGTAAAACAAATTATCTCTGTTGAGCTTTCTATGGGACAGATGATCGAGGATGTCAAGATGGCGTCCGAATGCAAGGTTCCCGTAACTCTTTGTAACCGTGTCGGCGGAATGATTCCCTCTCCCGAGCAGGTTTTACAGGCAATACAAGAGGCTCATAAAAACGGAGGTGCAAAATAATGGCAGTTGTATTTGAGAAACCCCATGCATTAACAGATGCTCCCATGCATTACTGCCCCGGCTGCACACACGGTATCGTTCACCGCCTTGTTGCCGAGGTTATCGACGAATTAGGTATCGAGGGCAAAACCATCGGTATTGCTCCGGTTGGCTGCTCTGTTATGGCTTATAACTATTTTGCTTGCGATATGATCGAGGCTGCACACGGCAGAGCTCCCGCTGTTGCAACAGGCGTTAAACGCTCCGATCCCGAAAATCACATCGTTTTCACCTATCAGGGCGATGGAGACTTAGCTTCTATCGGTATGGCTGAAACCGTTCATGCCGCCGCAAGAAACGAGAATATTACCGTTATCTTTATTAACAACGCTATTTATGGTATGACAGGTGGTCAGATGGCTCCCACCTCGCTGCCCGGTCAGGTCACCCAGACCTCGCCTTACGGCAGAGACACAAGCCACTGCGGTTTCCCTGTTAAGGTTTGCGAAATGCTTTCTCAGCTTGATGGACCCGAGTATTTAGAGCGTGTCACGGTTAACAATGTGAAAAATATCCGTGCTGCAAAGAAAGCTATCAAAAAAGCATTTCAAAATCAGGTCGAGGGCAAGGGCTTCTCTCTTGTTGAAGTCGTTTCCTCCTGTCCGACCAACTGGGGCATGACTCCGCAGGCGGCTCTTAAATGGATCGACGATAATATGCTTCCTTATTATCCTCTCGGAGTTTATAAGGATAGAAGCGCTAAAAAGGAGGAAGAATAATGGCTACAAAACAGTATCTGTTTTCAGGATTCGGCGGTCAGGGAATTTTGTTTTCGGGCAAGTTCCTTGCCTATAAAGGGCTTACCGAGGGTAAAAATGTCAGCTGGCTTCCTTCCTATGGTCCCGAAATGCGTGGCGGAACTGCTAGCTGCAGTGTTATCATCAGTGACGAGGCAGTAGGCTCTCCCATCGTTTCCAACCCCGATGTTCTTGTCGCTATGAACCTTCCCTCGCTCGATAAGTTTGAGGAAGCAGTTGTTCCCGGCGGCATCATCATCGCTGACTCCACGCTCATTGAGAGAAAAGTTAAACGCGATGATGTAACGGTTTATTATGTTCCTGCAACACGCCTTGCAAGTGAAAATGAAATTCCCACCCTCGCGAATATGATCATCATTGGCAAGCTCATGCAGGCTGTCAGCGAGTATAGCGAGGAGAGCGTTAACACCGCGCTTTCCAAGGTCATCTCGGCAAAACGCGCCAATATGCTTGAGGCAAACTTTAAGGCGATCAAAATCGGCGCAGAATACTAATTTGGGAGGAAAAGTCAATGCAGATTTCTTTTACAAAAACCACCTGCCCCAAAGAAAAACCCGATAGCAGCACTTTGGGCTTTGGTAAAATCTTTACCGACCATATGTTTATGATGGATTATTCGAGAGAAAAGGGTTGCTGGTATAATGCCAGAATAGTTCCTTTTGAGAATATTTCCCTTCACCCCGCTTCAACCGTTCTGCACTACGGCTCGGAGATTTTTGAGGGACTTAAGGCTTACAGAAGAAAGGACGGAAAGGTTCAGCTTTTCCGCCCCATCGAAAATATCCGCCGCATGAACAATTCGGCAGAGCGCCTTTGCCTTCCTCAGATTCCTGAGGAGGATGCAATGCAGGTTTTAACCGAATTTGTAAAGGTTGAGCAGGATTGGACCCCCGGCGCAGAGGGAACCTCTCTTTATCTGCGTCCCTTTATGTTCGGAAATGATGAGTCTCTGGGTGTTCACGCCGTTCATAATGCAACCTTTGTTATCATTGCTTCCCCAGTCGGCAGCTATTATAAAGAGGGCATTAACCCCGTTAAGATCATGATTGAGGATGAGGATGTCAGAGCTGTTCGCGGTGGTACCGGTTATGCAAAATGCGGCGGTAACTACGCTGCAAGTAACCGCGCAGGCGAGCGAGCAGAACGAAAGGGCTATTCTCAGGTGCTCTGGCTCGATGGCGTTGAGAGAAAATATATCGAGGAAGTCGGCGCTATGAACGTTATGTTCAAGATAAATGGCGAGATTGTAACACCCGCCCTTACCGGCTCAATCCTTCCCGGTATTACCAGAAAATCCTGCATCGAGCTTCTTACAAAAGAGGGCTATAAAGTCAGTGAGAGACTTCTTTCTATCGATGAGCTCTCGGCTGCTTTAGAAAACGGAACACTTGAAGAAGCTTGGGGCTGCGGCACCGCGGCTGTTGTTTCCCCCATCGGTGAGCTTTGCTATAAAGGCAAAAAATACACTGTTTCGGGCGGCAAGATCGGAGAGGTCACCCAGCACCTTTATGATACCTTAACAGGTATCCAGTGGGGTAAAATCGAGGATACATTCGGTTGGACTGTAGAACTCTAATAGGAAATGCAGGGAGGGGATTATTCCCCTCCTTTTTTGCGGGAGGATGTGTACACGCACCATACAAAAAATCTTAAAAAACTGTTGACAAGGAAAAAAAGCGGTGATATAATAGGTGCATATTTTAAATGCGTTGAAGGAATTATTTTTTACTCGCATTTTCATTTCAGAGAGCTGCCGGTGGTGTGAGTGCGGTATGAAAAGGGTAGAAAAGTCTCATTCCGGAGCAGAGCGGCTGAAATTTTTAAAGTAAGCGGCTTCGGTTTGCCCCGTTACCATGGCAAAAGGCTTGATTGAGCTTTGATGAGAGGCTGCGCTTTGCAGCAATCAGGGTGGTACCGCGAAAGTATTTTCGTCCCTGAGACCGAAATTGTCGGTCTCAGGGCTTTTTTATTGCAGGGGAACGGCAAGAATAAGAAAGGAAAGAAAGTTTATGAAACAAATCAAAATCGCAGACACAACGCTTTGCAGAAAAGAGGGCGCATTTTCGTTTAAAGAGAAGATTGAAATTGCCCGCCAGTTAGAAAAACTTTGTGTTGATGTTATTGAGCTTCCCGAAATTGAAAACGCAAAAACTGATATTTTGCTTGTAAAAACGATTTCCTCTTTTGTTAAAAAGAGTGTTATTTCGGTTGCCGCGGGAAGCAGCCGCGAGAGTATTGAGAATGCCGCGTTAGCACTTTCCAACGCTCAAAAAGGCAGAATTCGTATTCAGCTTCCCGTTTCCCCTGTCACAATGGAATATGTAAGCCGCAAAAAAGCCCCCAAAATGCTTGAGTGGATTTCTGAGGCGGTTTCTTTTGCAAAAGAGAAATGCGCTGATGTTGAGTTTTGCGCTGTAGATGCCACCCGCGCTGATAACGGCTATCTGGCGCAGGCTATCGAGGCTGCAGTTTCTGCAGGGGCTACCTGTGTAACTGTTTGCGATAGTGCCGCCGAAATGATGCCCGATGATTTTGCTGCTTTTATTGCACAAACCATAAAGGAGTGCAGGGTTCCTGTCGGCGTTCATTGCGAAAATAAAAACGGACTTGCGGTTGCCGCCGCTATCCTCTCGGTAAGAGTGGGAGCAGACTGTGTTAAGACTTCGGTAAACGGTGAGGGTGTTCCTCTTGATACCTTTGCAAATATGATTCGCAACTGCGGAAATAACTATGATTTTGAGGCGGGAATTCGCAGCACCGAGCTTCATAGAATAGTAAAACAGATCAACTGGATTGCGGGAAACAGCGAAAATGCAAAATCCGTTGTTTCTGTATCAAATGCGGATGAGATTGGAATTCATCTTGATGTTAAGGATTCTCAGGAGGATGTTTATGCCGCTGTTAAAAAGCTCGGCTATGACCTTTCTGAGGAGGATCAAGCAAGAGTTTATGAAGAGTTTATCCGCGTTGCCGCTAAAAAGACTGTTGGCGCAAAAGAGCTGGATGCTATCGTTGCCAGCGTTGCTCTGCAGGTTCCCTCAACCTATCAGCTTGTAAGTTATGTTATAAATAACGGAAACATCATTTCCGCAACCGCACAGATTACCCTCAACAAAAACGGCGCTCCTATGCAGGGCTTCTCACTTGGTGACGGACCTATTGACGCCGCTTTCCTCGCTATCGACCAGATTATCGGCCACCACTATGAGCTTGATGATTTCCAGATCCAGTCGGTAACCGAGGGAAAAGAGGCTATGGGCTCTGCATTGGTTAAGCTTCGTGCGGGCGGTAAGCTCTATTCAGGCAACGGAATTTCCACTGATATTATCGGTGCAAGCATCAGAGCTTATCTCAATGCCGTGAATAAAATTGTTTATGAGGAGGCATAAAAATGAAACTTTCCTTTTCAACAAAGGGTTGGCATGATAATTCCTTTGAGGAATTTTGTGATATTGCAGTTGATTTAGGCTTCAAGGGAATAGAATTGCACAATATTTATAACAGACTCTTTACCGAGCGTGACGGCGCATTTCACGATTATGCTGCCGCTGCAACGCTGCGTCGTCTCTATGAAAAAAATCTTACCATTCCCTGTATTGACACCATCTGCGATATAGCGGATGAAAATCAGGCAGAAAAAGCTGTCGAGGAAATAGAAAAATGTCTTGCGATTGCAGAAAATCTGCATATTCCGAATATCCGCCTGCGTGCATTTAAGAAAGAGGACACCGAAAAAGCCTGCGAGGCTGTTTTTGCTCTGCTTTCTAAAATGATTCCCAATGCAGAGGAAAAGGGCGTTACCCTTGTTTTGGAAACCTCAGGAATTTTTGCAAACACTGCCGCTCTCAGAGATATGCTTGACCGCTTTGCCTGCGATAATTTAGGTGCGCTCTGGAATTTCTCTGCAGCTTATTTTGAAAGCGGCGAAGAGCCTGAAACGGTTATCAAAAATCTCGGTGCATATGTCCGCCATGTGCATTTTAACGATGCTGTTAAGACCGAAAACGGCATGGAATATTGCCTCGCCGGCGAAGGAGATCTCCCGATCAGTGAGCTGATGCTTTCGCTGCGCTCTGTAAACTATGACGGATTTATTTCGCTCGTCTGGGATCCAGCTTGGTGCGAGGAACTCGATGATATGGAGATCATTTTCTCCCAGTTTACAAACTTTATGAAGCAATTTAAGGCTGTGTCTCGAAATGAGAAACAGTTGTATTACAATCGCGCACATACAGGTAAATTTATTTGGGAAAAAGATAAGATTATTGATCTGACCTTTTCACAGGTGTTAGACAGAATGGTAGAGGAATTTCCTGACCAGTATGCCTTTAAGTACACAACTTTAGATTATACCCGAACATACAGTGAATTTCGTGACGATGTGGACACCTTTGCCCGTGCTCTTATTTCAATGGGCGTAAAAGCGGGAACAAAGGTTGCTGTCTGGGCTTCCAATGTGCCGCAGTGGTATATTGCATTTTGGGCAACCGTTAAAATCGGTGCTGTTCTAGTTACTGTCAACACCGCTTATAAAATTCATGAGGCTGAATATCTCTTGCGCCAGTCTGATACACACACACTGGTGCTCACCGAGGGCGCAAAGGACACCCACTATGGCAAGATCGTTGCAGAGCTTTGCCCAGAACTTGCAGAAAAAGAGCCGACAGAGCCTTTGCACAGCAAACGCCTGCCTTTCCTGCGCAATGTCATCACAGTCGGATTTAAACAGAAAGGGTGTATGACATGGAGTGAGGCAGTTGAGCGCGCCGCGCAGGTTTCGCCCGAAGAGGTTCGGCGCATGGCTTGCGCCGTTGACAAGGATGATGTCTGCAATATGCAGTACACATCGGGAACAACAGGCTTCCCCAAGGGCGTTATGCTCACTCACTATAATGTTGTTAATAACGGCAAATATATCGGTGACCACATGGATCTGTCCACTGCTGACAGAATGATGATTCAGGTTCCCATGTTTCATTGTTTCGGAATGGTCCTTTCCATGACCGCTTCGATGACACACGGAACTACCATGTATCCTTTGCCGTACTTTTCTCCAAAACCGGCACTGGCTTGCGTTCACAATGAACATATCACCACCTTTAACGGTGTTCCTACCATGTTTATCGCCATGATGGAGCACCCCGATTTTGCAAAGACTGATTTCTCTTATATCCGCACAGGCATTATGGCAGGTGCTAACTGCCCTGCCGACCTTATGAAAAAGGCAACCGAGGTTATGAACATGAAAGAAATCGTCTCGGTTTACGGGCAGACTGAGGCAAGCCCCGGCTGTACGATGAGCAGTTATTATGATTCGTTAGAGGTTCGCACAGAAACTGTCGGAAGCGCATTTGCCAATGTTGAGTGTAAGGTTGTTGACCCTGAAACGGGTGTGGACTGCCCTGATGGGGTGGATGGTGAATTTGTTGCCCGCGGCTATAACATTATGAAAGGCTATTATAAAATGCCTGCTGCAACCGCTGCTGCTATTGATAAGGATGGCTGGCTGCACACAGGCGACCTTGCATGCCGCACCCCCGAAGGTAACTACCGTATCACCGGCAGACTGAAGGATATGATTATTCGCGGCGGTGAGAATATTTACCCCAAGGAAATTGAGGAATTTATTTATACGCATCCCAAGGTCAGCGATGTTCAGGTTATCGGTGTTCCCGATAAACAGTATGGCGAGGAAATTATGGCTTGCATTATTCTGAAAGAAGGTCAGAGCATGACCGCTGATGAAATGAAAGCCTATATCGGAGCAAATATGGCACGCCATAAGGTTCCGCGTTATATTGATTTTGTTGATAGCTTTCCCATGAATGCTGCAGGTAAGATTCTTAAATATAAAATGCGTGAGGATGCTGCAAAAAAACTGGGTTTAGATGAGGCGGGAAATAACAAATGATAGCAAATTACAAGGTTATTGACTCGCATTGCCATGTCTATCCTGAAAAGATAGCAGCTGCTGCAGTAGGCGCAACCGATAGATTTTACAACACCGTTTCTGCTTTTGATGGCAGCACCGGTGCACTGCTCTCGCAATGTGAGAGAGAGGGCGTTGACCATGCGGTCATTCAATCTGTTGCCACAACGCCAAAACAGGTTTCCAGTATTAATCGTTTTATTGCAAAAACGGTTGAGGAGAACAAAAATAAGTTTACGGGGCTCGGCACACTCCACCCTGACAGCGCAGATATTGCCGCCGATGTGCGTGAGATAATTGAGCTTGGGCTTCATGGAGTAAAACTTCACCCGGATATTCAGCGGTTTAAAATAGATGATTATCGCTGTCTTAAGATTTATGAGCTGTGTGAGAGAGAGGGGCTTCCCATTCTTATGCATACAGGCGATAACCGCTATGATTTTTCTAATCCAAATAGACTACTGCCTATTTTAAATATCTATACAGGGCTTGTTGTAATAGGTGCGCATCTCGGCGGCTGGTCTATTTGGGAACAAGCGGGGCAGGTTTATCCGCAATTTGATAACTTCTATGTGGATACCTCCTCAACACTTTCTTTTTGCGGACCTGAAATAATGAAAAAAGTTATCAAAGCATATGGTGCAGATAAAGTTATGTTTGCAAGCGATTATCCCATGGGAGCACAGCAAAAGGAAATAGATGCACTGCTTTCGATGCAATTTGCGCAGGAGGATTACAAAAAAATATTCTCCGAAAATGCGAAAAAGGTGTTTAAAATCAAAGGTGACATATAAATTTGGATTACGGCGGGTATATCGCGCCGTAATCAGAAAAATTTGTTTTTTTCTATTGACTTTTGAAAAAAATAGGAGTAAAATTTTTTTATTAAGTAATTGAAAGGAGTGGGCAAAATGTTCTTTTTTGCATATCGATACTATTTTATCAAGGGCTGCCCGCTTTCTTTTCAGTCGGAAAAGTAATTTTCCGCTAAAATTAAGAGGACAGTCCGCAGCCGTTTATGCCGCTTTTTTATAAGTGGGATAGGTGGATGCGGTTTTTTTATTGAAATTTTTAACGGAGATGATAAAATGATTTCTCAAGAAATGCTTGCACTCGGAAAAAAAAGCTCGGTCATAAGGGAGATTTTTGAGTATTCCAAAAAGAGAAAGCTTGAAATAGGAGACGAGAATGTTTTTGATTTCAGCCTCGGTAATCCCAGCATTCCCGCTCCCGCTGTTGTAACCGAAACCATGAGCCGATTCATGCAGGAAAAGGATGCTGTTTCTCTGCATGGCTACACCTCGGCACCGGGCGACCTAGATGTCCGCAAAACGATTGCCGAAAATATTAAAAAACGCTTTGGCTTTGAGGCTCAAACTGCTCTTATTTATATGACCTGCGGAGCCGCCGCCTCGCTTACCATTACCCTTAAAGCCATCATTGAGGAAGGCGACGAGGTTATCTTACTGGCACCCTTTTTTCCGGAATATCAGGTTTTTGCTGCAAATACGGGAGCAAAAACACGCGTTGTTTTGGGAAAAGGCGAGCAGTTTGAAATAGATGCCGAGGCACTCGCTGCTGCGGTAAATGAAAAAACAAGAGCGATTATTGTAAACTCTCCCAATAATCCTACAGGGGCTGTTTTAAGTGAGGAAAGCATAAAAACACTCGCAGAGATATTAAATGCAAAGCAAAAACAATTCGGCACTGCGATCACCATTATTGCCGATGAGCCTTACCGTGAGCTTGTTTACGGTGATGTACAGGTCCCCTATATCCCTAACTACTATGACAACACCGTTGTCTGCTATTCTTATAGTAAATCCCTTTCTCTTCCGGGCGAAAGAATAGGCTATATTTCGGTTTCTCCTAAAATGGAAAACGCAGGTGATGTTTTTGCGGCAGTTTGCGGAGCGGGCAGAAGCATGGGCTATGTTTGTGCTCCCAGCCTCTTACAGTACACTGCCGCCGCTTGTGACGGTGCAGAGCCCGACATCTCGGCTTATGATAAAAACCGCACACTTCTTTATGGGGAGCTTACTAAAATTGGTTATAGCGCCGTTCGTCCCGACGGGGCATTTTATCTCTTTGTAAAGTCTTTAGAACCGGATGCAAATGCATTTTGTGAGAGAGCAAAAAAATATGAGCTTCTGCTTGTTCCCAGTGATGATTTCGGAGTGAAAGGGTATGTCAGAATTGCTTATTGCGTTAGCTACGAGCAGATAGAGCGCTCAATCCCCTCCTTTCAGAAGCTTTATGAGGAATATAAATAAGGAGTACTGTTATGACCGACTTAAAAGAGGCAAGGCAGATTATAAACGAGGCCGATAAAGGCATGGCGGAATTATTTAAAAAGAGAATGGACGCTGTCCGCCTTGTCGCAGCCTATAAAAAGGAGCATGGGCTTCCCATTGATGATTTAGCGCGTGAGGAAGAAATGATCGCGCGCAACTCGCAGCTTATTGAAGATGAGAATTACCGCTCCTATTATGTAAATTTTCTGCGCAATAATATTGAGCTTTCCAAGCAGCTCCAGCATAGGCTTCTGGACGGAATGAGAGTTGCTTACAGCGGAGCCCCCGGCGCGTTTGCCAATATCGTTGCAGAGCGCATTTTCCCCGATGCCAAAGCTGTTGCCTATCCTGATTTTAAGGCAGCCTATAATGCTGCTCTTTCAGGTGAGTGCGATTGTGCAGTTTTGCCTATTGAAAACAGCTTTAATGGTGATGTCAGTAATGTTTTGGATCTTGCGTTCTTTGGCTCGCTTTATGTAAATGGAATATATGAGGCAGAAATTATTCAAAATCTTTTGGCAGTCAAGGGTACAACGCTTGACGAGGTCAAAACCGTTATCAGTCATCCGCAGGCACTCGGCCAGTGTGCGGAGTTTATTGAAAAGCATGGCTTTGAAACAATAGAGGCTGTGAATACAGCGGTTGCTGCCAAACAGGTTGCTCAAATGGACAGACATGATGTTGCAGCCATCGGTTCTGCCGAAGCGGGTGAAAAGTTCGGGCTTAAAAAGCTTGCTGCTCATATTAATGAAAGCAACACAAACACCACCCGTTTTGCCGTTTTTTCAAGAGCACAGAGAACGGCAAGCCCCTCAGATAATCGCTTTATCATGCTGTTTACGGTTAACAATGCCGCAGGCTCGCTGGGGCGTGCGATCTCTGTTATCGGAGAGCATGGATTTAACCTGCTTGCCTTAAAAAGCCGCCCCACCAAAGAGCTTGTATGGGATTATTATTTTTATGCCGAGGGTGAGGGCAATATAAACAGTGAGCAGGGCAAAGCCATGCTTGAGGACTTAAAAGGCAGCTGCAGCAACTTAAAGATTGTCGGCAGTTTTGAAAAAGAGATCCGAATTTAAGGAAGAAGGATTGGTATGATAATTCCCGTTAAAACCTCGCAGGGCTTTTATGATATTATTTTGGAGCGCGGCGCACTTTTAAGGGCGAAAGATTATTTAAATCTTGACAGAAAGGTGCTTGTCGTAACCGATAGCGGTGTTCCGAGTGAATATGCACAGGCGATAGCTGCTGTATCAAAAAAGCCCACGGTTGTAACGATAAAAGAGGGCGAGCCCTCTAAACAGATGGACAGCCTTAAAATCTTGCTTGAAGCGCTTGTTAAAAATGATTTTACCCGTACCGACTGTGTTGTTGCCGTCGGCGGCGGAGTGGTAGGAGATCTTTCGGGCTTTGCTGCCAGCATTTTTATGCGCGGTATTGATTTTTATAATATCCCCACAACCGTGCTTTCGCAGGTGGACTCATCAATCGGCGGCAAGACTGCTATTGATTTTATGGGAATTAAAAATATTGTCGGCGCTTTTTATCCGCCGAAAAGAGTTATCATAGATGCGGACACGCTGAAAACTTTACCTGCACGCCAAATCTCAAATGGGCTTGCCGAAGCGGTTAAGATGGCGGCAACCAGTGACAGTAAGCTTTTTGAGATATTTGAAAAGGGCGATGCTCTTAAAAATATTGACACCGTTATCGAGCGTTCCTTGCGTGTAAAAAAACAGGTGGTTGAAGAGGATGAGCACGAATCAGGGCTTCGCAAAATTTTAAACTTCGGACACACACTGGCGCATGCAGTTGAAAGCACCTATGCAATGAAAGAGCTTTATCATGGTGAGTGTGTAAGCCTCGGGATGTTACCTATGTGCAGTGAACAGGTTAAACAAAGGCTTTTGCCTGTTTTAAGAAAATTAAATCTTCCTACCGAAATTTCAGCAGATGCACAGGCACTTATTGAGGCGTGCCGCCACGATAAGAAAACAGCAGGAGACGATATAACTGTTGTGTTGGTACACGAGATAGGCTCATTTGAGCTAAAGAAAATGCCATTTACAGAGCTTGAAGATAGAATTAGGCAGGTGATAGGGAAATGAAAAATACATTTGGAAATCATGTATCGGTAACTATTTTCGGCGAGAGCCACGGCATGGGTATCGGTGCTGTTTTAGATGGTATTTCCCCCGGAATTGAGGTAAATGAAGAGTATATCAAAGAGATCCTTTCTCTGCGCCGCCCTGGCGGTGCAATTTCAACCGCACGCCGGGAAATGGACGAATTTGTTATTCAAAGCGGCGTTTTTGAGGGCAAAACAACCGGAACCCCCATCTGTATTACCATTCCAAATTCTGACACCCGCTCCAAAGATTACAGCAGCATGAAATCAACAGTACGCCCCTCCCATGCTGATTACACCGCCCAGTGTAAGTATCATGGATTTCAAGATTATCGCGGCGGCGGACATTTCAGCGGAAGAATAACTGCGGCAGTTTGCGCCGCGGGTGCCATTCTCATGTCGGCACTTTCTAAAAAAGGCATTTTAATAGGCACACATATAAAGAAATCCGGCGGTGTCTGTGACCGCGATTTTGAAAATTACACAGAAGATATGAAAAAACTCTCTCAAACTCCGTTTGCCGTTTTAGATGAGGCGGCAGGAGAAAAAATGCAGGAACATATAATGGCTGCTAAAGGTGAGGGAGATAGTCTCGGCGGTGTTTTGGAAACTGCTGTTATCGGTTTAGATGCCGGACTCGGGGAGCCGTTTTTCGATAGTGTTGAAAGCATGATTTCCCATGCAATGTTCTCTATTCCCGGAGTGAAGGGAGTTGAGTTCGGAGCGGGCTTTGCGCTCTCCGATATGAAAGGCTCACAGGCAAATGACGCGCTTTGTATACAAAACGGAGGCGTTAAAACCCTTTCCAATAACAGCGGCGGCATTAACGGTGGTATTACCAACGGAATGCCCATTGTTTTCCGTTGTGCTGTTCGCCCCACTCCCACACTTTCCAAGCAACAGCAGACAATAGATTTTGAAAAGCTTGAGGATACCACACTCGCGGCAGGCGGCAGACACGACCCTTGCATCGTTCACAGAGCGAGAATTGTTGTAGATGCGTTGGCGGCTATCGTACTTGCTGATATATTAGCGGGGCGTTACGGAACAGATTGGTTGGGTGCAGAATGATTTACGGTTGTATCGGAGAAAAATTAGGCCATAGCTTTTCCAAGGATATTCATAACAGACTTTTTGATTATGATTATGAGCTTTGCGAAATTCCCAAAGGCGAGCTTGATGCCTTTATGAAAAAACGCCCTTTTCGCGCTATCAATGTTACCATTCCGTATAAACTGGATGTAATACCGCATCTTTATGAAATAAGCCAAATTGCAAAAAAGATAGGCGCGGTCAACACCATTGTAAACAGAGATGGCAAGCTTTATGGTTATAACACGGATTTTTCAGGGCTGTGCGCGTTGATAAAAAGAAACGGAATTGAGATACAAGCAAAAAAGGTGCTTGTTCTCGGCAGCGGCGGCACCTCTAAAACTGCGCTCGCAGTTGCGGAGCATTTGGGCGCGCGGGAAGTATATAAGGTTTCACGCTCTGAGCGCGAGGGCTGTATCACCTATGAAACCGCCCTCAGGGAGCATAGCGATGCTGAAATAATTTTAAATACTACTCCTTGCGGTATGTACCCGAATATCGGGGACTCCGCCGTGGATGTAAATGATTTCCCAAACCTTTGCGGCGTTGTCGATGCGGTCTACAATCCGCTTCGCAGTAAACTTGTTTGCGATGCCAGAAAAAAAGGTATTTTGGCTGTCGGCGGGCTTTATATGCTGGTTGCACAGGCAGCATATGCTGCCGAAAAATTTGTGGGACAGAGCGTTGCTGAGGAAAAAATTGAGACAGTTTATAAGAGCCTTGTTTTAGAAAAGCAAAATATTGTTCTTATCGGAATGCCCGGTTGCGGCAAATCGACGATCGGCAAGCTCCTTGCACAGGAGCTTAATATGGAGTTTGTTGACAGTGACGAGGAAATTGTTAAGAAAACCGGAAAAACCATCCCTGAAATTTTTAAAAGCTGCGGCGAAAGCGGTTTTAGAGAAATAGAAAGCCGGATTATTTATGAGCTTTCTAAAAAACAGCACGCCGTTATTGCAACGGGTGGCGGAGCTGTTTTAAACCGCCGAAATACCGAGCTTCTTTGGGGAAACGGCAGAATATATTTTATCGACCGTCCGCTTTCTTCGATTGTTGCAACCAGTGACCGCCCGCTTTCGAGCAACCGTGAGGACTTAGAGCGCCGCTACCATGAGCGATATAATATTTATTGTGAGAGTTGTCACTGTCATATAAAAGCATGTGATGATGCAAAGGAAAATACACAAAAAATAAAAGAGGATTTTCAAAATGAAGCTACTTGTGATTAACGGTCCCAACTTAAATATGCTTGGCATCCGCGAACCGCAAATCTACGGCAGTGAAACCTATGCAGATTTATGCAAACTCATAAATAAGCATGCCGAGAAAAAAGGATATGAGGTTGAGATTTATCAGTCCAATCATGAAGGAGACCTTGTTGACAAAATTCAAGGTGCCTACAATAAAAAGGATGGTATTGTTATAAATCCTGCTGCTTATACTCACACAAGTGTAGCACTGCTTGATGCACTTAAAGCTGTTGGACTGCCGGCAATTGAGGTCCATATCTCGGATGTTTCCAAAAGAGAGGTTTTTCGGCAGATTAGCTTTGTCAGAAGTTACTGTTTGAAAACCATTGCGGGCCATGGATTTTTAGGCTATCTTGAGGCGATGGATATTTTAGCCCAAAAGAACGGGGAAGATCAGAATGAAGGTTGTCATTAAAAAGTCCCGAGCAAGCGGCTACGTTTGTGCACCGCCTTCCAAAAGCATGGCGCACAGAGCGCTTATCTGCGGTGCCCTTTCGGGACAAAGTGAGATTTTAAACCTCGCACCCTCCAAGGATATAACGGCTACGTTAGGCTGTTTAGAGGCACTTGGAGCAAAAATCGACAAAATACAAAACGGTATAAAAATAGGCGGGCTTGATATAGGTAACCCAAGCAAAAATGCTGTCCTTTTTTGTAATGAAAGCGGCAGCACACTGCGATTTCTTATTCCGCTTTGCATGCTGTCGGGCGAAAAAATCACCCTGACGGGAAGTGAAAGGCTTTTTCAGCGTCCGCTCACCGTTTACGAGGAAATAAGTAAAAATCATGGGATTTTCTTTGAAAAAACCAAAAACAGCGTTACCGTTTGCGGAAAGCTTAAAGCCGGAGATTACAGAGTCGCCGGAGATATATCAAGCCAATTTATTTCGGGGCTGATGTTTGCGCTTCCGCTCCTTGCTCATGACAGTACCATTGAGGTAACGGGGAAGTTTGAGAGTGCTTCATATATTGATTTGACTGTCAGCGCACTTTCGGAGTTTGGTATTGCAATTAAAAGAGAAAAAAATACATTCTATATTGAAGGAAATCAGCGATACCGAAACAGTAGATATACTGTTGAGGGTGACTGCTCCAACGCTGCATTTTTAGAGGGCTTTAACCTTCTGGGCGGGCAGGTCACAGTTTCAGGGTTAAATTCTAAAACACTGCAGGGAGATAGCGTTTACCGCGATATTTATAAAGAATTGGTTTCAGGAAATCGGCAGTTTGACCTTTCGGATTGCCCTGATTTAGCGCCCGTGCTGTTTGCACTTGCTGCTGCAAACGGCGGTGCTCATTTTACAGGGACAGCAAGGCTTCGCATCAAGGAAAGTGACCGTGCCTGTGCTATGCAAAAAGAGCTTGCCAAGCTTGGTATAAAGGTTTTGGTGGAGGAAAATGAGGTTTGGGTTTTGGGCGGCGAGCTGAAAGCTCCTACAGAGCCGATTTGTTCGCACAATGACCATCGAATCGTTATGGCACTTTCGCTGCTGCTCACTAAAACAGGAGGAACCATCCTCGGTGCCGAGGCGGTCAGCAAAAGCTACCCCGACTTTTTTGATGTTCTAAAATCTTTAAAGATTGGAATGGATATTTATGATCATTGATTCTTCTAAAAAAATTCTTATTATCGGTCTGGGGCTTCTCGGCGGAAGCTATGGAATGGCATTGCGCCGCAAAGGTTATCATGTTTCGGCAATAACACTCGATCAGGAATCGATTGATTACGCTTTGGAGCATAATATTATAAGCCAAGGAACTACAAAGGTAGACCCCCAGCTTATTGCCTCTGCTGATATAATCGTTTTTGCGCTTTATCCCCATGTATTTCTTGATTGGGTGCGCCAAAACGGACACCTTATCCAAAAGGGGACGATTGTCACCGATGTAACAGGTGTCAAGGGCTGTGTGGTTTATGATATTCAGAAAATGCTGCCCGAGGGTGTTGAGTTTATTGCAGCACACCCCATGGCAGGTAGAGAAGTTTTCGGTGTGAAAAACAGTGATGACAGTATCTTTCAGGGCGCTAACTATATTGTTGTTCCTACCGAAAAGAACACCTATTCCGCAATTGAGCTTTGTAAAAGTCTTGGTCAGGAGCTGGGGTTCTCGGATGTCTCGGTACTGCCGCCTGAGCGACACGATGAAATGATAGCATTTCTTTCCCAGCTTACGCACTGTATTGCCGTTGCGCTCATGTGTGCCTCTGATGACCCTAATCTTGAGCGTTATACAGGAGACTCTTTCAGGGATTTAACAAGAATTGCAAACATTAATGATAAAATGTGGAGCGAGCTGTTTTTATCCAACCGCGAAACACTGCTTTCTCAGATGGATAGCTATCGCGCAACATTTGAGCGGCTTTATAACACCATTAAAACAGGTGACCGTGAAGAAATGCGAAGTATGATGAGAATTTCCTCCGAGCGCCGCCGAAATTTTGATAAAAAGAAGGTTTAAAACTCCTATGAATATGCATTTTTACAGAAAATTACCCATTCCTAAGGATATTAAGGAACAGTATCCGATCACCGAGCAAATGGCCGCGGTAAAAAAACAGCGTGATGATGATATTCGTGCCGTTTTTCAGGGAAAGAGTGATAAATTTTTGCTTATTATCGGCCCCTGTTCGGCAGATAACTATAATTCGGTTTTGGATTATATCTCTCGCTTGCGGCTGGTTCAGGATAAGGTACAGGATAAAATAATCATTATTCCCCGCATTTACACCAATAAGCCTCGCACCACAGGTGATGGTTATAAAGGGATGCTTCATCAGCCTAATCCCGATGAAAAACCGGATATGTTAAAGGGTATCCTTGCGATTCGCGATGTGCATGTTGCGGCTTTGCGCGATTATGGATTTTCTTGTGCCGACGAAATGCTTTATCCCGAAAATTATCGCTATCTTTCCGATCTTCTTTCCTATGTCGCAGTAGGTGCCCGCTCGGTTGAAAACCAGCAGCACCGCTTAACCTCCAGCGGTCTTGACATTCCTGTTGGAATGAAGAACCCCACCAGTGGTGACCTTTCTATCATGATGAATGCCATTACTGCTGCACAGCACAGCCATATATTCCTCTATCGCGGCTGGGAGGTGGAGAGTGCCGGCAACCCTTGCGCTCATGCGATCATGCGCGGTTATATTGATTTTGCCGGTAAAAATGTTTCCAACTACCATTATGAGGACCTTTTGAAGCTTTCTGAGATTTATGCAAAATCGGGGCTTGCAAATCCCTCTGCAATTGTTGATACCAACCATGCAAACTCAGGGAAGAAGTATCTGGAGCAGATAAGAATTGCAAATGAGGTAACTTACAGCCGCAGAGTAAACCCTGATATTAAAAAGCTTGTTAAAGGGCTTATGATAGAAAGCTATATTGAAGATGGTGCACAAGGCATTGGTGAGCATATTTACGGCAAGTCTATCACTGACCCTTGTCTTGGTTGGCAAAAAACTGAAGCGCTCATTTTGGAACTCGCCGAAAAACTTTAATAGTAAAAAAGAAAAGCTCCCGTTGAGGCACACTCCGTAAGGAAGTGTGCCTCAGTTATATTGTCTGTGACAAAGTTAACCCCCTGTTCTACAGGGGGCAAAAAAATAGCTTTTAGCGAGGAGTAGAGTAGACAAGAAAAAAGCTCCTTGGTATAGTAGAAGTGGTTTGCCGACCCCACAACTAAAATATCAAGGAGGTCTTTATCGTGAAAGAGAAAGACATAAATAGTTTAGACCATACAAGCTGGAGATGTCAATACCATATTGTATTTGC
>JAZQMT010000084.1:0-16468 GCA_045543635.1 Oscillospiraceae bacterium
ATAGATGTATGCAGCATAATCATCCAGAAAGCCCGATACACCTTGTTTACCCTCACGGTAGCTGACAATAATTGTGTTATCTTTAAATAAATACTTCTGTATAAAAAGATTGGATTTTTCCGCCGCATCAAGATACTGCTCTTTTTTGCTGATAAGATATAGCTCGCACATAGCGGCAATCATCAGCGAGTTCCAGGAGGTGAGAATTTTGTCATCCAAATGGAGCGAATAGCGTTTTTTGCGGTAATTGCGAAGCTGTGGGAGAGAGCTATCAAACTGCTGTGAAATACCGCTTTTTAAAAGGTTGGGAATGTTTTTTCCTTCAAAATTTCCTGCCTTGCTGATGTCAAAATAACGGTTGAAGGCTTGCCCGTTTTCTTTCCCCAGAATACCGATAACTTCATCAGGAGTAAAGAGATAATATTTTCCTTCCTCTCCCTCACTGTCGGCATCTTGTGCACTGTAAAATCCACCTTCAGACGAGCGCATTTCGCGCAGAATATAATCTGACGTTTTTTCGGCAATTTCCAGATATAGCGTTTTTTTGGTTACAGCATAGGCTTTGCAATAAGCTAGGATCATCAGTGCATTGTCATACAACATTTTTTCAAAATGCGGAACTAAAAATTTGTTATCAGTTGAGTAACGGCAGAAACCAAAACCAATGTGATCAAACAGTCCGCCCCGATACATTTGTAAAAGCGTGTGCTCTGCCATTTGCAGACATTCGGTATCGTTATATTTCTCGTAATAGTAAAGTAAAAACAGAAGATTATGCGGCGCGGGAAATTTTGGGGCGCGTCCAAAGCCACCGTGCTTTTGATCGTAGCTTTTTTTATAGAGTTCTGCTGCTGAATGTATAAGCTCAGCAGCATTTTGGGATGTTTGGGCAGTAGCGTTGAGATGCTGCACAATATCCTCGGATTGTCGAAGCAGAGCATCTCTGTCATGCTCCCATTTTTCGTGAATTGCCAACAGGAGCTCTCGCATACCCAACATTGTACCGCGGCTGGTTTTTGGAAAATAGGTACCGGCAAAAAATGGCTTTTGGTCTGCTGTCATAAAAATACTGGTTGGCCAGCCGCCGCTGCCCGTAAAGGCTTGACATACCGCCATATAGACGCTATCAATATCCGGACGCTCTTCCTTATCCACCTTAATGCAGATAAAATAACGATTCAGCAGATCGGCAATCTCCTCATCCTCAAAGCTCTCGTGTGCCAGCACATGACACCAGTGGCAGGTGCTGTACCCGATACTCAAAAAAATCGGCTTGTCCTCCGTTTTTGCTCGCGCAAATGCCTCTTTTCCCCAAGCATACCAATCTACCGGATTATCCTTGTGCTGGAGCAAATAAGGGCTTGTTTCATATTGTAATCGATTACTCAACAAATCACCTCTTTCATTTTCTTATTTAGCATTTACCTGTTGGCAGCTTATTATGCTGCATAGGGCGGTGAATTACGGATAAACTATTTTTAAGATCTCATTTGGAGGTGTTAGGATGCAGCGCAATGAAATGCCGATTGGATTTAGTATGGCTCTTTCTCAAAATCCCCAAGCTATGCAGAAATTTGCTATGTTCAGCGAGGAGAAAAAACAGCAAATCATCGCCGGAACACATTCTGTTCGCTCTAAAGAAGAAATGCATCAATATGTGAAAAAAATCGTGTCTGAAGCTTAAAATTTCAGGTGAATAAGTCTCCTGCTGTCTTTATAAAACACACCTTGAAATATAACCTCATTTATGGTCACGGACTGAGTGACGATAAATGAGGTTTTTTGTTTTTAAAAGATTGCAAAAAAGTTTAATTATCAAACTGCAGATAGTTTACTTAAAAAATTCTTTTTTCTTGAGATCTTGAATTGATTAGATCAATCAGTTCTTTATCGTTTTTTCTTTTGGTTACAGTTTCTTTTCTGAATTTATTTGGTGTCATTCCGGACATAGATTTAAAAAATTTGCAAAAATTCTGTGAGGAAGACAAGCCGATGCGAGAAGCAATTTGCTCACCGTCCAGCTCCGTAAATCTAAGATAATAGGCAGCCTCTTCATATCTGCGATTTCTTAAATATTCATAAAAGGTTGTATTTAAATATTCTTTGAACAAGTTTTCTATTTGATTTTTGTTAATTCGAAATTTCTCATAAAGTAATTCGAGCGTTTGCTTCTCTTCAAGGTGGTTATTTATATAGGACAAAAGGCATTTAAATTCACTTGATATAGCCACTTTAATGCAAACGTCATATGGTTCATCTATGTAAAAATTGTGATAAATTCTTTCGATAATATTAACAATATCTATAAAATATGATCTTGCTCTGCATGACCAGTACCAGCCCCTTTGCTCATCAAGGTTTTTAGCAAGACTGTTAAAGGAGGTCTCTATTTTATTTAAAGTGTCCTCGCTTAATCGGATACATATTTTGCCAATATTATCTGTTAAGAAGGGGGAAAGCTGAAAAAAAGCGTGCTGCTCACATAGATGCCTGTATCTACTGCTTCTTAAGGTAGAAATATGCATATTTATATTTAAAAAACGAGGATCGAATTTAATAATTTTCACCTCGGAGCTACTGTTAGATAATATGGTGAGTTTTTTTATTTCGTCCAAACATAAGATGGCAGGGGCTTGAATGTGGCAATCTGTGTTTTGAATTTTAGCGGTTACACTTCCTGTTTTAAAAATTATAATACTAAAACAATCATTTGATAGGTGTTTTTGTTCTAATCGGGCGAGGTAATGCGTTTCAATCAGAACAGTTCGAGAAACGTCCGACTTAATAATGGTTCCTACAAACATTTTGTTGTTTCCTCCTAATTATTTTTGTGTCGATAGAATACAAAAATATTATAAAATACATTTTGTTTGTAAGAAATGGGAGAACACTTTTATAACTTAATAGGAAACATAATAAAAGCGATTGGAAACATTTTCTGTAAAAATTCTTTATATTTCGCAAGTACACATTATTGTGCCTTTCGGAAAACTTTCTAACTTTGAAAAATGTTAGAATTTGTACAAGCAACAAAAAGCAAATTTTCTGTTGGAAAGAGGGAAAACGATAAGGATTAATTTACCCATACATAATATTTGATTTGTTATATTATCGAGTTAATTTGACAATATACGACATACTGTCAGATACCGTTTTATCATTGAGACAAAACGGTGAGATGCGGAGGTATCATAGGATGAAAAGTGAGAATAAATTTATTCTGGAGTTGTGCAAATTTTTAAATACGAATAAAAACACATTGTCTTTCCTTATGGAACAACCATTAGACTATCCATACATATTGGGGCAGTTGCTGTATAACCGAGTTGGAGCAATAGCATATCATACCTTGTTAAACACCGAGCTACTGCACAAAACCAATCGGGAATTTATAAACACTTTAAAATCCATTTATTATAATAATGTAGAAAAGACAAACAGTTTTAAAACTGCGTTAAGCAGCATGGCTTGTTTCGGAGCAGCTTGTAAATGTCCCTATGCGTTTTTAAAGGGAGCTTATTTAGTGAATTTATATCCGATAGGCTTAAGAACCTCAAACGATATTGATATTTTAATTCATCCGCAAGATGTGACAGAGTTGAGCAGTTTTTTAAAGGCTTTGAATTTCAGGCAAGGAAAAATAAGGAGTGATGTTTTCATTCCTGCCACCAGAAGGGAGATTATTTATTCCCGAATAAACAGAGGCGAAACAGTTCCGTTTGTTAAAGAAATTAGCTTGCCGCATATGCAGTTTCTTGAAGTCGATGTTAATTTCAGTTTAGGATGTAGCGCGGGAATAGATAATAATGTTGTGAAGGAGCTGTTAAGTCAGATACAGCCTTTCTCTAAAGAGGGGCTTAAAACATTAAGTAATGTGGATTTTCTTATTCATTTATGCGCGCATCTATATAAAGAAGCAACAGTTATGAAATGGGTAGAAATGGGGCGTGACCTTTCACTCTACAAATTTTGTGATATATATTTGTTTATCAATCAATTTCTTAATAAGGATTTTTGTGAGACAATAACCCAAAGAATAAATTCGCTCGGCTTACAGCGGGAATGTTATTATGCGCTTTACTATACAAAACAACTATTTGATTTGGAAAGCAAACAGCTTGAGAAATTACTGAAAGATATTAAACCTGCCAATACGGATTTTATGAAACAGGTTATAGACCCGCAAAGCGGAAAAACCTTTTGTTTTGATATGGATTATACTGATTGGGTTTTTAACAGTCACAGAAAGGACAAATTACATGAAGTTAAATATGGATAAAAATGAATATCAAGGAAAATTAATAACCTTTTGCGGCTTGGATGGCTGCGGAAAAACAACACAAATCAGCAGGCTGAAGCAATGGCTGGAAAATAACGGTTACAAGGTTTTTGTCACAAAACAGCCCAGTGATTTGGTTAGAAATGCAGATAGTTTTCGTAATTATATGGATGAAAAAAATCATGATGACTTTGATTATAGAGCCTTGTCTTTATTGTGCGCTTCCGATCGCGTTCAACATTCAAACAAGGTTATCGACCAAAAGCTCCGGAATGGATACGTTGTTGTCTGCGACAGATATTTTTATTCCTGCCTTGCAAATTTAGTTGCCAGAGGCTTTGGGGAGGACCTTTGGATTTATGAAGTTGCAAAATATATCCGAAAACCGGATGTTTCTATTTTCCTCGATGTTCCGGCGCAAAAGGCGATCGAGCGTGTTTTAAGCAGACCAAAAGAGAAAAACAGATTTATTGATGTTCCTCTTCAAAATAAATTGCATGATTTATATATTCAAATCGCTCGCGAAAATAATGGAGTGATTGTTTCCACATTGCTTTCTGAAGAGGCTTGTTTTCAAAAAATTATTTTAGAGGTAAAAAAATGCCTTTGCGGCAAACATTTTGCTTAAAATTACAGCGAGTAAAAACATTAAAAAGGAGCAAAAAAATATGAAAGAGACAATTAATGCTATTTTAAAAGAAAAATGTTTTAATGATGTGATCAAACCGGAGTTTTTACTGAAAGAGGACCTGGGATTAGATAGTTTAAATATTGTGGAAGTAATCGTAGAAATTGAATACGCCTTCGACATAGAAGTTGCAGAGAGTGATTTGGATCCGGACAATCTAAAAACTGTAGAGCAAATATATCATATGGTTGAAGCATACATAGGAGAATAAAAATGCTTTACAATTTTTTAAAACAACACATGCTGCGTTTCCCCGAGCAGACGGTTTCTAACGGTAATGAAATTATCACATACAAACAGCTGCTTATCCAAGCAGAGAATATGGGTAGAAGTTTAGTTTATGAAAAGTACGCGCTGCTTTTTGAATCGGATTTTAATACAGCTAAGGCTTTTCTTGCCTGCTTATATGCCAATAAAACCGCAGTAATATTATCTAAAAAATACGGTGACTTGCATATAAAAAGAATAATACAAGCCATGCAAATTTCGCATATTATTTCGGAGAACGGAATCAGTCAGGTGTCAGAAAGAAAAGGTGAGTGTGAGGATTTGTCTGATGTCGCATGCATTATGTGTACCTCCGGTACAACAGGCGTGCCGAAAGGCGCGATGATTACATATGAAAATCTTATTACAAATCTAAAGGATATTTCAAAATATTTTCAAATATCTTGGAGTGATCACATTTTAATTGCAAGGCCGTTATATCATTGTGCCGTTTTAACCGGAGAGTTTTTAATTTCCTTAATAAAAGGCTTGAAAATAACCTTTTTATCGGAAGGATTTGTTCCTGCAAAAATACGAAAAACAGCACAAGAAAATAAAGTTACGGTTTTGTGTGGTACCCCTACCCTGCTATATCACCTTTCTATGATGAATCTAAAAGCCCAAACCCCACTTGTATTAAACAGTATCGTTGTCAGTGGAGAGTGTATGACCGAGCTTGTGGCTAAAACCATGCGGAAATCATTTAACAGTGCAGATATTTATAGTGTTTATGGGTTGACCGAAGCAAGTCCCCGCGTGTCATACCTGCCGCCGAAGGAATTTGATTTGCATCCCCTTTCTGTGGGTTATCCTTTGGCTTCCCTAAACGCTAAAGTTGTATCAAACGAATTGTTATTATCGGGTAAAAGCATTATGAAAGGCTATTATAACAACCTTGAGTTAACCCAAAAAGTAAAAAAAGATGGGTGGCTGTATACGGGTGATGCCGCGGAAATTGATGATAGCGGTAGGATTTATATTAAGTGCCGCAAGGATCATATGATTATTCGTGCCGGAATGAATATATATCCGCAGGAAATAGAAAATGCACTAAAAGCCGGTAACGATATAAAAGATGTACTGGCTTACGGAGTAAAGAATGAAACTGTTAGCGAAAAGATCTGTATCAGAGTAGTAACTAAGCTTAATAAAATGCAGGTTTATGATATATGTAAACAGCTTTTGCCTAGCTATGAATTACCCGATGTTATTGAAATCGTAGATGAAATTCCTAAAAATGCTTCCGGAAAGGTGATTAGAAATGTTGCAGGAACATGAAACAGAATACAAAGCCGTTGTCAATAGGCAACAATTTGAACAAGCGCAGAAATTATGTAACAAGCTATTGTTTATGAAAAGCAGGAATGTTCAAGTAAATTATTATTATGATACAGAGAACAATGACTATAATCTGAAAAAACAAACCATCCGTGTTCGTCAAAATAAGGACGGGTTAAAATTGCAAATTAAGTACCATAAAATGGGCACAGGCCTTCTTCAAGTCAGCGATGAGTACACAACTAACATAAATAACCTGCCCTATGTTTTACAGCAACCCTGCTTTAAAAAGCATGTCTTTTTAAAGGGGTGCTTAACTACAGAACGAACGGTATATCCCTTCGGAGAAAACAGCAGAGTATGTTTGGATTGCAATATGTATTTGGGCGTTTGTGATTACGAAATAGAGATTGAGTTGGTACAAGCGGATAAGGGACAAGCAGCCGAAATGATAAAGAAACTCAACCTTGATAGTTTCTCTAAGAAAAGCAAAAGCGCGCGTTTTTTTGATAGATTGGAGCAGCTTGCAGGGAAGATAAAAAATCAGTAAATATATAATAATGTGTTTTATTGTTTGACGTTTTGTGAAATTCAAAGGGGCGATTATATGAGTCAATTAAAGAAAATTATGGAAGCGAGAAAAAGCTTACGCAGTTATCGAAATGAGGCGGTTGACCAAGAAGTTATAGAAACACTTATTGAGGCTGCCGAACTTGCTCCGTCAGGAAAAAATCGTAAGCCATGGAGATTTGTTGTTTTAAACGATGGTCATGCAATAAAGAGCATTGCCTCATTGACCAAATACAGTAGATTTATAAGAAATGCACCGCTGCTCATTTTGGTTTATTCGTTGCATACAGAGGATTACCCTGTGGAAAAGGATATTTTCAGCATCGGCGCTTGTGTACAAAATATGCTTCTTGCCGCAACCGAAAAACAATACGGGACCTGTGTTATAGGTGAAGTGTTTGGAAAAGAGGAAGCGGTTGATAAAATTTTAAATACACAAAATTCAAATTTGCTTTTAGTATGCGGAATATGTGTGGGAAAATTATAGTATTCCAATATTTCAGATAACGCGACCTCTAAAAGGAATGGATTTAAAAACAGCAAGCATAAGGACATCACTCCTTATGCTTGCTGTTTTTATTTTCTGCAGAGATGAATAAGGACGGTAGTACACAATTTTGTGAAGGTTAGAAACCTTTTTAAAATTGTAATTGATAAAATATAATTAAAAAAGAAAAGAGAGGTTTTTAAAATGTTTGAGGATATATATGGTGCTTCTTGTGTGGAAAATCAAGTTCTTTCCATTTTAAAATCAGAAGGAAATAATATTGCAGCCTTATATCACAACAGTGCAATTTCCTTAAAACAAGTATTTGACTGCATGGTCACAGAACAGCAAAACCCATACTATTTTAATGCAGTTCCCCGGATACAGGAGGAGCTGTCTCAAATGGGAATTGTTGATAGTAAATTTAAACAGTCAGAGGCATGCACCGATATTTGTGGGGAAATTTCAAAATGTCAGGATGGAGAGTACTATTTAATTCGGGTGACGCCTACATTTACCAAGGTTTGCCTTAATGCACGCGCAATGAGAGATGACCACTTTGTCCGAGTAGAAGCCATAGATGAAGATTTTGTAATTTACAATGATATTCCGGAAAAGGTTGTAAAAATTTCGGCGGATATGCTGAAAAAGGTGTTTGCAAATCAGTACATCATAGTAACCCCCAAAGCCCCCATTGATGATTTGCTCATGGACCGTCTTTGGAAAAACAGAAAATTCAAAGCCGAAGAATATACGCCGTATTTTTTCACGCAACATAATTTAGAGGGTATCAAAGATGCGCAAACCAGAATTCGCAATATGATACAGATTTATAAAATGATGTGTTATCGAATGGCGGAGTATTATGGGCTGTATGTTGACACAAAATTTATTCGGGACAAGCTGCCTCAAATAGAACATTATTATGCTTTGAGTCAGTACTATGTTCTTAAAGGTGATGCGACAGCCAAGCAGCTATTAAAATTGCTTACAGATGTAAATAGTCTGGAAGATGAAATCATGAGCAAACTAAACCAATTACTTTAAAATTTAAGGAGGTGTAAAAGATGAATATTGAAACGGAAGTTCGAAAAATCGTTGGAAATATGCTTACTATACCCAATGTGCAATATATCGATGCTAAAAAAAATCTCAGATTTTTTGGCATGGACAGCCTAAATTGTATTGAACTGCTGTTAATGATCGAGGAGCACTTTAAGATATTAATTCCAACAGAATATTTGGGAATAGAATATTTGCATAATATTCATGATATATGCAAACTTGTTGAGGAGGTATTAAAAAATGAACAACTACAAGCCGTATGAATATAAGGGAAAAACAATGCTGATAGAAAGGTTTGTGATTTTGCACCAACAGCACTGCAGTCAGGAAGATTATGATATTTTTGATCTTAAACTGGATACGCATGTAAAGGATTTGCTATCACAACAACCGGATTTATCGAATTATAAGGTTTTTGATGACCAAGACAGAGAATTTTTTAATACCTTTCGTTTTATAGAGAATTCTCAAAACAAAAAGTACTATTTGTATACAAGCATTTACAGCAAAACCAATACAAAAATTATCGTTTATGTCAAAGCAAAGAAGGGTAAACTGTGGATAAACGGAAAATGTATTTCGGTACATACAGGCAATGGTTTGTCGAGATACTATTTAACTGTTAAACTAAATAAAGGCGTAAACCATCTTCTTTTTGAACATTTTTGTTTTGATCAAGATAGTAGATTTTGTATTCAAATTCGAAATTACAAACGCGAAATGGCAAACCATTTTCAATCATTATCGCAGGTCTCCTATAGCGTTTCGCTGGACCCTTTTGTGTTAATTCAAGATCCTACTTATCTGCCCCATCAATCAAGGTATCGGTTTATGTATTTTAAGAATAACGATGAGGAGTATCAAAAGGATTATAAGGTAAAAATTTACGATAGTGTGGTTGGATTTGTTAAGGAACAACCGGCGAGATTAAATGAAGTGGTAGAGATAGATGTTGACGAGCTTAGAGCGTTAGATGAGGAAATACTGCGCCATGAGAAGATAATTTGTTGCATGAAAACCAAACAAAACACCGTGCTGCAGAAAAGCTCACGTCTTATTTTAAATGATTACACGCAAAGAGCAAAACCAATAGCTGATGAGCTTTTAAAGCTCGCCCGGGAGCAGCCGCCGGAAGTTTATGAACACGCTATGGGTAAAGTGCAGAGACTTTATGACAATATAGAAAACGGATATTACGGAAGCGGGTATTTAAGTATATCATTATGTCAAATCATGATTTCAAACATAAAAAAACAAAAAATGAAAGGATATTATTATAAAAATTCAGGCAATAAAGTAAACTATATTTATTCCAAACTAGATAACAGCTATGGGCGGATTGAATACCGAGTCCCTTCAGGATATAGTCAAGAAAAAAAGTATCCTGCTTTTATTATCCTTTCCACTTCCAATGTCGGAAGCTTTTCTTCTCAGATGCCGGCTGAAAAAGATTTAAATGAACCGTGTTTGTTTTTTGATGTTACCGGTCGCGGGTGTACTGCCGGCAGTTATATTGGAGAAGCGAGCTTTTTTGAAATATTCAATTGGATTAAGGAAAACTTCTCGGTTGATGAAGACAGAGTGTATCTTCTTGGGTATTCCAACGGCGGGTTTGCAACATATGGTATCGCACAAAATCATCCCGACTTATCTGCCGCAATATTTCCGTTTGCCGGATACCCACAGATAGCTACAATAAAAAACACCTGCAATCTTCCGACATATCAAATCGTCGGCTCTAAAGACCATGTGTTTTTTGAAAGAAAAAATGAGGTAAAAAAACTTATAAAAGGATACGGAAATTACTATCAGTATGATTTTAATGAGGAAAATCATCACACGATAGCGCCGTACTTCTGTCATAAAAAAATTATAAATGATATATTGAAAAATGTTCGCAACAAGTATCCGAAATCCATCTATTTTAAAACATTCCGAAATCGTCATTTAAAAAGCTTTTGGGTAGAGCTGCGGGGGATAGCAAAAGGAAGAAACTCTGCGACTGTCAAAGCGGAAATAACAGATTCAAAAACCATTCATTTACATGTGATGGGGGCATCAGGCATAACGATTACCCTTCCGCCTCAGATTAACAGAACACAGTTTGATATTATCATTAATAAAAACAGATTTTCATTTGAAAAATATGCGGGCGAAAAAATATCGTTTGAGAAAAAGGGTACATGGAGGCGTACAGAGAAAGCTGCCGTAATTGATGTATGTAAAGGTACCGGTCTTTTGGATGTTTACTTAAAGGCTTTGAAAATTATACTGCCCGAAAACGCGAGTGAAACACTGCGGAACACGGCAAGAAACTTTGCACAGCCTGATACTAATGGATACACCCCCAGGGTAGCTGTTAATTATCCTGTTCATACGGAAAGTGATATACCAAAGCATGTATTTGATTACAGTATGATTGTATTTGACAACTGTAACAGCAGCGACTTTGCCAAACGTTTTTGGGACATGCTTCCGGTTAAATATCATGAAAAAGGGTTTGTATACAAAAATAAAACATATGAAAAAGACTATGTTATTATGCAGGTAATTGCTAACCCGTATGATATAAATTCATCCATTTTATTTATCAGCACAAATAACGAGGAAATGCTTAAAAGACATATTTTATTAAGAAAAGTTATCATTCCGACATACTTAAACGGAATACACAGCTATTGGAACAACGAAATCTTGATCTATGACGGAAAAGAGTATAGCGCAGTTTACGAACAAAACGGTATGCTAAAGCCCATAAAGCGCTAAACGGCGTTAAAAGCAATTTAGCTGTGATTTGTATTATAAAACGCTCACTAACAGTTTGACGAAAAGTTAACTTCGGCCAAGCGTGATGTAAAAACATAATATTACGTATATAGAAGGAGATCAAAGTGAACAAAACGGTGTATTTAGCCAGCTGCCCCGTATGCGGTCGATCACTTTTTAAGGGAAAGCCCGAGTCATATATTGAGGGGGTATGCCCGAAGTGTAAAAAGTATTTACAGGTTTTGTATACAAGCGACGGCGTTCAGGCAAATGTATACGAAACACAACAAAATGAAGGTGTGAGAGAAGAAATAAACAAAGCTTTGCCGAAGAGATAAGTTGAACTTGTTAAGCAATCAAGACGAACCTGGCAAATCGATGTAGTGATTACATTGATTTGCCGGTTTTTTTTATTTTTATTTTTATAACCCTGACATAAGGTGTCAGGGTTACACGGTAAAATGCAATCAAGAAAGGAGGGATATAGATGGGAATGTCCGAACGAAGAGCGGAAATTATGCGTGTATTATGTCGCCGCAGACACGAAACAATTTCAAATCTGGCACATGAGTTCGGCGTTTCCGAAAGAACAATTTTGCGAGATATTGAAATACTCAGTGTCACCGAACCGATTTATACACAATGCGGAGGCCGCGGGGGAGGCGTATATGTAACTGAGAATTATTCTATGGAGCGTATGTATATGTCAGAAAAGGAACTTGAGGTATTGCGTAAACTGGCTTGTTCGGTGGATGCAAAAATAGTATGCAATTTAAATGAAAAGGAAAAGAAATTGCTTAAAACGATTATCTCACAATACACCAAACCAAATTTAAGAAAGGAAAAAAACAATGACAAAACAAGAAAAAGAATTATTTAAAAACTTGTGCAGCTTTCAATCAGAAACATTCGATGATGCTTTGCTTGAGGCTGCAACACCAACTGTTCTCGGACAGTTGTTTTTTAACCGTATGCAGGCGGTTGCTTACGGAAATCTAAAGCAGCGCGGCTTACTGGGCAGGGTAAACCGCGAATTTCGCAATTCGTTAAAAGCCGCTTATGAGCAAAATCTTGAAAAAAATAAAAGTTTTTTTACATGTGTGCAATATTTAAATGTACTTTTGTCTAATTGCGGTTGTAACTATGCCATGCTAAAGGGGGCATTTCTATGCAGATATTATCCTGAGGGGTATCGCACCTCAAATGATATTGATTTGCTTGTGTTGCCTCAGGATGTTAGTCAAATCGGAGATATTTTATTAAGCGCCGGATTTAAACAGGGCAATATTCGCAACGGAAATTTTGAACCGGCTGCCCGTAAGGAAATTATCCAATCAAAGATGATGCGCGGCGAGACCGTTCCCTATATTAAAGAAGTTAATTGCCCCGCAATGAAATTTTTGGAGGTGGATGTTAATTTTTCTCTGGATTATAAGCCCGCTGATACCGATTTGCTTAAGGTAATGCTGTCGCGTACACATACAAGGAGGGTTAATGATTTAGATGTAACAACGCTCGAAAGCGGCGATTTTTTTGTTCATTTGTGCAGCCATTTGTATAAGGAAGCAACCACGCTGCCATGGGTGGAGATGATGAGGGATATGACTCTTTATAAATATTGCGATATTTATATGCTGCTTAATAATATCAGCAGGGAAGAGACCTATTGGCTCTTTGAAAGAGCAAGGAAAACAGGTATGGATAAGATCTGTGCTTTTGCTGTTATTCAAACGGCGGGACTTTTTGATTTTAAAAATAGCTGTGCCGTTACGATTGCCCATGAAGTGCTGAAATCCGAGCCTGAATTTGTCCATACCATTATTTCTCCTAAGGAAGATAAGCGCTACATTTTTAAAGAGAAGGATCTATCCGAGCGTTTGTTTGCCGAAAACAGAAAAGAGCTTTTGGAAGAGGTGATGGAGGCATGAAACCACTTGCGATGCGCGAAAATCGAACCAAAGGCTACCTTTTTACCTTCTGTGGGCTTGATGGATGTGGTAAAACTACCATGCTTACAAGACTTAAGACAGATTTGGAAAAACTGTATCCGGTGTTTTTAACAAAACAGCCGACAAATTCTGTGCGACAATCAGATATTTTCAGAACCTACATGGACTGTCCGAATCATGATTCTTATGACTATCGCAGTCTCTCACTTTTGGCGGCAAGTGACCGATTGCAGCATGTAAATAAGGTGATTGAACCTGAAATGCAGAGAGACAAAATAGTAATCAGTGATAGATATTTTTATTCCTGCCTTGCAAATCTGCGTGCCAGAGGTTTTGTGCAGGATCAATGGATCTATGAAATAGCACAATCGGTGCTCAAACCGGATATAGCATTTTTCTTTGATGTTCCAGTTGAAACGGCGGTAAATAGGGTTCGAAGCCGCGCAGAGGAAAAGGATAGATATATTGATATGCAGCTGCAGTATAAGCTCCGCAATGAATATATCAATATCTGCACTGCCAATAATGGGGTGCTTATTTCAACCGAAATGTCGGTTGAAGAGAGCTATGCCCTTGTAAAAAAACAAGTAGAAAGGGTGTTAAAAATGCATATTGATGAAAAAGTAATGATGCTTCTCTCGGAGTTTAGCGGTAAAGAAGCGGTAAAACGTAGTGACGATCTGCGCAAGGTGCTCAGCCTAGATAGCAGCAAAATTTCCGGCCTTATGTGGGAAATTCAGGAAGATTTTGGCATTAGACTATATGAATCTGAAATAAGCCCGTTCGACCTAGTCACAGTGCAGGATGTTATTGATCTGGTTAAAAACTATTGATGTGAAGAAAGGGAAGAGTTTTTCACACTTTTCTATATCGTTTTTCCCTGTATCAGATATGTAACACAATGCTGGGATTATTTAGAACCAAGAAAATGTGAGGAGGTGAATAACATGCAATCTGTTTTTAATGAAATCACACACTTGAGGGGGGAACGCCCGCTTATTATTGATCATCACAACAGCAATCGCTACTGCTTGGTGCTACAGGAAAGTGACGGCACTAAAACAGCATATTGTTTCAGTACACCTATCTATAACCATAAAAGCAGAAAGATGCTTGATTTGCGCTTTTTCTCCAATGGAGCAATGCATTATGCCGTTGGAAGTAATGCAAATATAACGGTCTCCAATGCAGTACGAATGGAAAATCCCGAAGGATATTGTCTTGTCGAGCTACTGCAAAAACCGTTGCAGAATGTTGGCAAAGAGATTCGTTTTGCAAAAGATACAATGTATCCTACCACCAATGGTATTGCATTAAAATCCTGTGTAAGGGGCTGCGGTAAAGTTAGCTTTACCATTGAGGTGGGACTGCCGTTTCTGAATGTGCGTGCAAATGATAAATACTTTGCACTGATGCGCGAACAGTTTCGTCCCTTTGTCACCTTTTCGTGTATCGGCACTCTGGACCTTTCAGGGCGCTTGATTGCCCCTGCTAAAATTGAATATCAAAAGCTTTCCGATAGAAAGTATCGGCTGACCTTTTATTCTACCAGCTCATTGGGGACTCATGTGCTGTTTGAGGGAAATCTTTATGAAAATAAATTGTTCCAGGATACTACTGTTGAAAATTATAATCCCAGGACAAACAATGCTTTCGGAAGCACGGCTTTTATAGGTAACACCGCTTTGTATGGGGAGCAATGGCTTTATTCAAGGCCGGACTATTCCAGAATTTCAGAATTGATGGATAAACATATTAACAAAGCAGTTCTTCATTTGCCTAAATATAATAAGAGCAATGTCGAGCTTAGCGCTTTCAAATTGTCGGCGAGATTTTGCAGCTTTGGCTCAAACTGGGATAATAAAGTAGCAGGCGGAACTTCGATTTGTGAGTGTACATCAGAAAGCGGCTATCAGAATGTGGACCTCACTGCGCTGGTCGTTGACTCCAAAACAAAAACCATTACAAGATCCGAGGGTATGATTTTAAAATCAAAGGTAAGCGGCAGCGGCTTTTCGGCAGTTGCAACAGGCGACAGTTTTTATGCACCCCAGATTTTTGAAATCAATTACAGATAGGTGATTTGATCTGGCAGTAGTGGGTTTATCCACGTTTCTTCGCCCCTTCCCCATAGAAAAATTTTTTTAAAAAATTTTTCTAACCCTGACATATCCTGTCAGGGTTAGAGTTTATAATGTGGTTGCAGCTGTAAGAAATCGGGACGCTGATTTCAAAAAATAGTTACATTTTAATCAAAGAAAATAAAAAATAAAAGGAGGAAAAATAAAATGAAAACTATTTTCGGTGTTCGTTCGGCTACACCTATTAATAAAAAGCTGAAGAACGGATATACCCTGTATGACTGGGTAAAAAGACAAAAGTGCTTTCCTGCTTTCTGTATGAGAACACTTAGCGGTGAAAATAAAATCACTGCCGAGGAAATTGAGTTCTTAAAGAGCAAGGATTGTAAAATCGGTTTGGTGATTCGTGATCTTACCGAAGCAAAGATTTCTACTGTGAATGGCACAGAGGATGCACGAAAAGCAGTAGAAGCTGCAAAGGCATTGGGTGTGCCTGCAAACGCAGGTATTGCAATCTTTGCGGAAATTAAACCTGAGTGGAGCGTAAACCATAACTGGATGATTTCCTTTGCACAGGCTATTTCAGCAAACGGTTATGTACCTGCCTTCATTGGTAATACTGATTCATCAAAGAATTTTAACTTTGACCGTCAGTGCAGTCACTATGTACAGGCAACAAAGGAAATTAATTATTTTGGCGCGGTCTTTATGGCAACAGAGCCTAAGATTGACGGCATGCCTAAAAAGTGGGAGCCATACTGCCCTTCGGCATTAGAGCCTGAGGATATTCACCTTTGGTGCTGCGGTAGTAAAACTACATTTGGCAAGATTGAAGTAGCAGATGTTTATGCAAGGGACGAAAAAGTCCTTGCAAATATGTGGTAAAGGAGGTAAAATAAAAATGAACAAAAAACAATATAATAATGTCATTGATTGGACTGTGAAACACGAGAAGTCGGCACAGGGGCAAGATGCTCTTGAAACAGCAAGAGCCATATTCAATAATATGGGTGTTGCCCTGCCAAACGGCAGCATCAG
>JAZQMT010000085.1:0-19693 GCA_045543635.1 Oscillospiraceae bacterium
TGACTATTGGTATCGTTTAGAGTATGAAATTCATGATTCCTCTGCAGCTTGTTTTAATGCTGCTTTGCAGGAAAGTTGCGAAAACGGTGCTCTTTCTGTTCAGCATATTTTCTGTGTAGCTGCCGAAAAAATGTTTACTCCGGTTCATCATTCTGGTGAATCAATTCGTATGCTTTGCCGAGAGGAAAAGAAAGTTGTATGGATGGATTTTCTCCAACTGGTTGGACTAAACCCATATTTTGTATAACTCAGGGAATGATAAATTACATTTATCAAAATAAAAACCTTCCCAAAGAATAAATTATTTGCATATAATGTAATATTATTTTATATAAAAACTTCAGGAAGGTGTTTTCATGCAAAAAATTTACTTTAATTTTGCTTCTATTACATTTGCAATGAAATCAGAAAAATTGCTTAAAGCAAATCATATTAATTGTAAGGTTGTTAAAACTCCCTCTCAATTTAGCAGCTGTGGTTGTGGATATAGTGTTATAACAAATAAATCTGATTTTGAAAAGGCAAAATCAATTATTATAAATCATAATATAGAATTAAACGATATAAGTATGCTCGAGGAGTGATTTTATGATTTATTTTGATAATGCCGCCACCTCATATCCTAAGCCGCCTAATGTCACCAACGCCGTTTGCAAATGCATTTCTGAATATGGTGGAAATCCCGGACGTAGCGGACATAAGATGTCTTTGAAAGCTGCAAAAGTTGTTTATCAGATGCGAGAAAATGCAGCTAATTTCTTTGCACTTAATGATTCTGAACAAGTTATTTTAACAAAAAATTGTACTGAAGCACTCAATATTGCAATTTTCGGTATTATGAAAAATGGTGGCAATGCGATTGTCTCACATTTTGAACACAATTCAGTTATGCGCCCGTTGGAATATTTAAAAAAAAGAAAAATTGCAGATTATAAAATTGCAAAGGTTTCTTTTGAAAATCCCAATATTGTTATACACGAATTTGAGCGATTAATTGACCCCGAAACCAAAATGATCATATGCACACATGCATCAAATGTTACCGGAAAAGTGGCTCCAATTGCGGAAATTGCAGAAATTTGTCATCGTCGCGGACTAATTTTTTGTTTGGATGCTTCGCAGACTGCCGGAATCATAAAAATTAATATGGAGAAAGATGGAATTGACATTTTATGCTGTCCCGGACACAAATCATTATTTGGGCCGACCGGAACAGGTTTACTTTTATTTAGAAAAAATGTGAATATCTCCCCTATCATGTTTGGCGGTACCGGTAGTACGTCCGGAAATTTAGATATGCCGGATTTTTTTCCGGATATGTTGGAAAGCGGAACGGTAAATGTGATAGGTGCTGCAGGACTATCCGCAGGAATTTCTTTTATTAACCGTGTTGGACTTGATCAAATATATATGCATGAAATGCTTCTATCTAAGCGATTTTATAATAGGCTTGCTGAAATGCCTCATATATTATTATACAGCAGTATACCCACCGAGAACAAAGCTGTTGCTACTGTTTCTTTTAATGTAAAGGGAAAAGCCTCTACAGATGTTGCAGATTTATTAGATGAGTATGGGATAGCTGTTCGCAGTGGCTTGCATTGTGCGCCATTTGCACATTCTTTTATTGGAACAAGAGATATAGGTACTGTTCGCGCAAGTTTTTCATTTTTTAACACAATTCATGAGGTGGATTATGCCTGTCATATTATTGAAAAATTAAAAAATAAATATATTGTTAATTAAAATAAAAATTGATTGAAATTTTCAAAAATTATGTTAAAATATATATGATAAGCTTTCAATAGACAGATGAAAAACATATCATAAGAAAAGGAAATGAAATATGCGGGAGTTTTTAGTTTCTGTTGGTGATTTTTTTACAGGACTTTTTGCAGATCTAATAAATCTTGATAGGTGGTATCTTGATATTATAGATATCGCCCTTGTTGCATTGATTTTATACTATCTTATTAAGTTTGTGCGGGAAACCCGTGCAGCCCAGCTTATAAAAGGAATTTTTCTTTTTCTTATTTTCTTTTTCATTTCCTCTGTGTTTGAATTAACAACCATATCTTTTATTCTGCAATATATTTTTCAATACGGTCTTGTTGCTATTGCTATTATATTTCAACCAGAAATCAGAAGAGCTCTTGAAAAAATCGGTCGAAGCAAGATTCCCCTGCTCGATGTTTTTTCAAAACAAACACCTGATGATATGGATTCAAAATGGAGATATTCAATTGAACCCATTTGTGAAGCTTGCTTTCGCTTATCGTGTGATAAAGTAGGGGCACTGATCGTTATCGAAAGAAAAACTCGTTTAGGAGAATCGGTAGAACGCGCCGTTGTAATTGACTCAATCCCCTCCGTTTCCCTTATTACAAATATCTTTTTTACCAATTCACCGCTTCATGATGGCGGTCTTATTGTTAGAGATGGTAGACTTTTTGCAGCAAGTTGCTTTTTTCAACCTTCTGAAAAGGTTGAGAATATCAGTCTCGGCTCCAGACACAGAGCAGCTCTTGGTGTAAGTGAGGTTTCTGATGCTATTGTTATAGTTGTTTCGGAAGAAACCGGTACTATATCTATCGCAACAGAAGGAAAACTGATTCGAGACTTTACAAAAGAATCTTTAAAAGATTATCTCTCGCAGAATTTACTTGAATTTGATGTTGATGAAAACGGAAATTTGATTCAGAAAAAACAAAAGAAAATCAAATCGGTTTTGGGAAGGCGGAATGTAAAATGAAACATGTAAAGATTTCCCGACTGTTTGATAACAAGACATTTTGCAAAATTATATCTATTGTTGGCGCAGTTATTATTTGGATAGCAGTTACTCTTACTGTTAATACAGATAGTGAGCGTCAGCTTAGAAATATTCCTATTGATTTTTCTGTTACGGGTACAGCTGTAGAAGCCTTAGGACTTAGTGCATTTGATCATAGTGAAGATGCCATCAGTGTTCGCTTATCCGGTAACAGAGGTACACTAAAAGCTATTACACAAGAGGATTTTGTTGTTTCTCTTTCACTTGGACGGGTTACAAAAGTCGGAAAATATACTGTTCAAGTCGATGTTAATTTGAAAGATGATATAGGTGTTACCATTGAGGATTACTCTCCCAAATCAATTCAGGTAAATTTTGATCGTAAGGCCTCCAGAACCATGGCTGTCAGTGCAGATATTTCCGATATGTCTGCAAAAGAAGGATATATGCTAGATAAGGGGTATCCTTCTGTACAAGAAATTACTATTACCGGTCCAGAAAGCATTGTAAAAACTATCACAAGTTGCGTTGCTGATACCGGAACTAATAAAAAATTCTTAGATGAAACATTCGCTGTTTCGGATGTTCCTTTGGTGCTTTACAATGAAAAAGGTAATGTAGTATCAGATCCTAACATTACTTTGGACAAGGAAATGGTAGATGTTTCTGTTCCGGTATTGAAAATTAAGGATCTTCCTATAGTTGCACATTTTATAAATATACCTTCTACTTTTTATGAAAAAGATTTTTCCTATACCCTTTCAAGTACTGAAATCAAGGTAGCTGGTCCTGAAGAAACAATTGATACCATGTCGCAATTAGATGTTCGATATGTTGATTTAAAGACTATTAAGCCCGGAGATAAAGTCACTTTAAATATTGAGCTTCCTTTTGGTTTTGTTAATGTAGCAAATACAAATACTGTTGATGTAACCGTTTCTTCAAAGAATATGACGGAAAAAAATTTTACAGTTAAAGGATTTAAAGTTATTGGAGCACCCGATGACAAAACTGTTCAAGTTATTACACGTCAACTTAATAATGTTAAGCTTATGGGAAATGAAAATATCCTAAGTAGTATTACTGCTTCTGATATTGTTGCTGAAGTGGATTTGTCTACTACAACACTTTCCGGAGGCACAATGACAGTACCGGCTACGATAACAGTTCCGGGAAAAACCGGCGTATTTTGGGCATATGGTGATTATGAAGTTGTAATTAGAAGCAACTAAAAACTTAGCCGCTCTTGCAATAATTTTTGCAGAGCGGCTAAATATTTAAAAAGGAGATATAATATAATATGATTGTTGTTTCTGATATTATAACAGGTTTAAATGATAACTTATCAACTGCATTAGATAAAGCACAAAATATGTTAAATATTTCATCCGCCGATATTATTGATCGATTTATTATAAAAACCTCTATTGATGCAAGGCACGGAAAACAGCCGAAATTTGTATCATCAATAGGATTTCTTACTCGGAATGATGAAAAATCGCTTGTAAAAAAAATTAATTTGCGAAATGTTAGTTTTCGTGCTATGAGCAATGATTTACCTGAATTTAAATACGGAAAAAATATACTCAAAAACAATCCCGTTATTGTGGGATTTGGTCCAGCAGGAATGTTCGCCGGATTGGTTTTAGCAAGACACGGTTACTGCCCTATAATTATTGAACGCGGAGAAAGCGTAGATAATCGTGTAAAATCAGTTGAAACCTTTTGGGAAACGGGAAAATTGAATACACAAAGTAATGTACAGTTTGGTGAAGGCGGTGCAGGAACTTTTTCAGACGGAAAACTCACCACAAGAATTAATGATCCATTATGTGATTTTGTTTTAAATGAACTTGTTCGGTTTGGCGCGCCTGATGAAATTAAGAAAAAAGCAAAACCTCATATAGGAACGGATAAGTTAAGAAATATTGTTAAGGAAGTGAAAGCGGAGATCATTCGTCTGGGTGGACAGGTTTTAACCTGTTCACAACTAACTGATATAACTGTTCGAAACGGAAAGATTGAGCAAATTACAGTAAATGGGAGTTCTCTTCCCTGCTCTGCTCTGTTTTTGGCAATTGGACATAGTGCTCGTGATACATTTGCTATGCTGATGAAAAAAGCAATTATGTTTGAAGCTAAACCATTTTCAATGGGAGTTCGCATTGAACATTTGCAAACTGATATTAATGCGGCGTTATACGGTAAATACGCAGAGCATCCCATGCTCCCTCAGGGGGAATATCAACTTTCGCTTCGAAAAAATGACAGAGCGATATATACTTTTTGTATGTGTCCCGGTGGAGTGATTGTTCCTTCATCATCGGAAACAGGAACAGTTGTAACAAACGGAATGAGTGAATACGCAAGAGATAAAAAGAATGCAAACAGCGCGCTCGTTGTTTCGGTTGCTCCCAAAGATTTTGGAAATAACCCTAATAATGCAATCGAATTTCAACGAAAATATGAACGTATAGCATTCTCTGCGGGTGGCGAAGATTATTCTGCACCCGCCCAAACCGTTGGGTGTTTTATGCGACAAAAAATTGGGCTGGAAATTGGCAGAGTTGTTCCCAGCTATGCCCTTGGAGTAAAACCTTGTGATTTTAATGCTATTTTGCCGCCCTTTGTTTCCTCCATGATGAGAGATGGACTTTTATGTTTCGGGCGAAAAATGCGCAATTTTGATGCAAATGATGCTGTTTTAACAGGACTAGAAACAAGAACTTCATCTCCGGTTCGAATTTTAAGAGATGAAAACTACCAATCAATTTCTGTAAAAGGGCTATTTCCATGCGGTGAAGGCGCGGGATATGCCGGGGGTATCATGAGTGCAGCTGTTGACGGAATTAAAACTGCACTTTCATTTATGAAACAATATAAACCGCTATAAGATAAAAATCTCCTGCTAATATTATATTAGCAGGAGGTTTTTATCAATTTTATCCAACTCTTGTAGCAAGTTCAAAAAGCTCTTTATCAATGTTTTTCTTAACCTTAAGAGCATCATGAATATTATAATCCACAATATCATTGCCCTTTAAAGCAACAACACGGTTACCAATTCCCTGTTTTAACAAGCTGACCGCATAATCACCCATTCTTGTTGCAACAATGCGATCTTTAGCAGAAGGTGAGCCTCCTCGCTGAACATGAGCAAGAATAGCTGCACGAGTCTCAATTCCTGTGGCTTCTTCAATTTTCTTTGCAATCTCCTGAGATCCGCCGACACCTTCAGCAACCATAATAATATAGTGATGTCTTCCCGTATTTTGAGCATCATGAATTTTTTCAAGAATATCTTTTTCAAAATCAAAAGGAATTTCAGGAACAATAATCGAAGTTGCACCGCAAGCAATACCCGCATTGAGTGCAAGATCTCCGCATCGCCTGCCCATGACCTCAACAACACTGCATCGATTATGAGAATTACAGGTATCACGAAGTTTATCAGCAAGTTCAACAACAGTGTTCATAGCAGTATCATAGCCAATTGTATAATCGGTGCAAGCAATATCATTATCAATAGTTCCGGGAATTCCAACACAAGGAATTCCTGCAGCAGAAAGATCGGCGGCACCTCTAAAAGATCCATCACCGCCAATTACAACAAGACCTTCAATTCCTAATTTTTCGCAGGTTTCTTTTCCTCTTTGAACACCTTCGGGTGTTTTAAATTCAAGGCATCTGGCAGTATAAATAACGGTACCGCCACGATTAATAATTTTAGAAACACTGCCTCTATCAAGTTCACGAATTTCGCCGTTGATAAGCCCATTATAGCCATTATAAATTCCGTAAACCTTAAATCCGTTAGAAATTGCGGAACGAACTACAGCGCGAACTGCTGCATTCATGCCCGGTGCATCTCCTCCGCTTGTTAAAACACCAATTGATTTCATCGATTACTCCCCCGAAATATTATAGTCTACAATAATAAGTGTATTATGGTTTGTCGATATTGTCAATATTTTGTTACAGCATATTTATGGACAAATCGTGCATATTTATTTAGAATATGCTTTTTTGTGTTTAATAAGAGCATCATTCTCTAATAGCGACACAGCCATTGCCAAGAATATCACGAAGATAGGAAAGTGTTTGAGAATTGGCATTAGTGGAAAACTTATGATTAAGTTTAATTAAAAGATTTGTATCTGCAAAGCGGATGACCACTTGATAATCTCCCTTTGGTCCATTTGAAAGAATTTTTAAAACAGAATGGTACTCATAGGAATCTTTAGCCGGTACTTTTAAAAATAATTTCGGTGTGTTTTTTTCAATAACAGAAAATTCAGAGGGAGAAGACACACTATCACATATAATTTTAGCACTTCCCTCATCTTTTAGATCCAAAGTTCCATGAATGATAACAATGCTGTTCTTATCATCGTTTTTATATTCAAATAGTCTTGATTCATAGCGAAGCAAGACATTTGGAAATACAATAACCTCTATTGAACCTTCAAGATCTTCGAGCTGCAGCATAGCCATTGATTTATTTGATTTGGTATTTTTTATCTTAATTTGTGTTATTACGCCCAATATTCTAACTTTTTGACCATCAGAAAATAGCTCTATTTCATCATGAAGTATTCCGGTCGTAATAAATTTATTCTGTTTTATCATTTTTTGATATGGCATTATAGGATGCCCTGACAGAAACATTCCGATGGTTTCTTTTTCAAACCGAAGAATAACATCATTTGAAAATTCAGGTATATCCTGAATAGGATCAGCTTGGTAATATGTCGATTGTTCGCTTTCCATTGCAAATAAATTGGTTTGTCCAAACAAAGTACGGCGATTTTCTGCTTCAATACGGTCAAAAAGAATTAAATATCCATCCATCATTTGTCTACGATTATACCCAAGCGAATCAAGAGCTCCACTTTTAATAAGACTCTCCATGGACTTTTTATTAAAATCTTTTCCATACATTCTTTTACAGAAATTATAAAAAGAAGTAAATTTCCCCTCTCTGTTTCTGCTGTTAATGATTGATGTAATAACACCTTTCCCCAGATTTTTTATAGCAAGCAGACCGAAACGAATATTCCCATCCGAAACAGTAAAACCCATGTCGCTTTGTGAAATATCCGGCGGCAACACCTTAATACCGCTCTCATTGCATGCAGATACATAGGAGATGAGTTTGTCCGTATTATCAAGAACACTTGTCATGAGCGCCGCCATGAATTCGACCGGATAATGGCATTTAAGATATGCTGTTTTATAGGAAACAAACGCATAAGCCGCAGCATGAGATTTGTTAAATGCATAAGAAGCAAAGCTAAGCATTTGTTCAAATATTTCATTTGCAGTTTTTTCATCAACCCCGCGTTTCATTGCCCCATCGCACTCATTTGAACCATATATAAAATTATGGCGCTCCTGTTCCATAACATCAAATTTTTTCTTAGACATTGCACGACGAACAAGATCCGCCCTTCCAAGTGAAAAACCGGCGAGTTCGCGGAATATTTGCATCACCTGTTCCTGATAGACAATACAACCGTAGGTTACTTCAAGAATAGGTTTTAAAAGCGGATGTTTATAGGTAATTCCCTCTGGATTATGACGGTTTTGGTTATATTTCGGAATAGAATCCATTGGTCCGGGGCGATAAAGCGAAATAATAGCAATAAGATCCTCCATACATTCCGGTTTTAATGCCATAAGTTCTTCGCGCATACCTGCTGATTCAAACTGAAAGACGCCCTTTGTATTTCCTTTTGAAAGCATTTCATAGGTCGCTTTATCATTAATATCAATATTATTTTCATCAAAATCGGGGGTGTGTTTTTTGATAAGTTTTACTGCATCATCAATAACCGTCAGCGTTCGAAGACCTAAAAAGTCCATTTTTAAAAGCCCAAGCTCTTCCAGCGTGGTCATTGGGAATTGTGTAACAACAGCGTCATCGTTTTTTTGCAGTGGAACATAATCTGAAACCGGCTTATCAGTTATGACAACACCGGCTGCATGCATAGAACTATGGCGCGGCATTCCCTCTAATTTACGCGCCATATCAATAAGCTCTTTAATCTGCTCGCTTTCATTGTATTTTTCAAAAAGTTTGTCCGACGCTTTTAAAGCCTTATCTATGGTAATCTTCAAATCGTTTGGAACAAGCTTGGCAATTTCATCTACCGATTGATAACTCATCCCAAGCGCACGACCGACATCACGAATAGCCTGTTTTGCCGCCATTGTTCCAAATGTAACTATCTGTGCAACATGGTCTGCACCGTACTTCTCGATGACATATTCAATGACTTCTTGCCGTCTTTCATAGCAGAAGTCAACATCAAAATCCGGCATGCTAACACGTTCCGGATTTAAAAAGCGTTCAAAAAGCAGTTGATAACGAATTGGGTCAATTCCGGTTATTCCTATACAATACGCAGCAAGACTTCCCGCGCCGGAACCTCTACCGGGCCCAACAGGGATGTTTTTTTCTTTGGCATACCTTATAAAATCATAAACAATAAGATAATATGTGATATACCCCATTTTTTCAATTACCGAAAGCTCATAATTAAGTCTATCAATAATGGATTGGTCAACATCTTTCCCATAGTTGCGATAGAGCCCTTCGAAACAAAGGCGATAAAAATAATCTCGGTTGCTTTCTCCGGTCGGAGCTAAAAAATTTGGGAGTTTTGTATTTCCAAACTCAAAAGTAACATTACAGCGTTCTGCGATTTTAACAGTGTTTTCAATTGCACCGGAATATGTAGAAAACATCCGCTGCATCTCTTGCTGCGATTTTACATAAAATTCTTCAGTTGAAAATTCCAAACCTCCCTCTTCATCAACCGTTTTATTTGTTTGAATACATATCAGCACATGCTGCATACGTGAATCTTCTTTTTCAATATAATGTGCATCATTTGTTGCCACTAATCCAGCACCGGTTTGCTGAGATAATTTATATAAATCCCCCAAAATTTTTTTCTGTTCAGGAATTCCATGATCCTGAATTTCTATAAAGAAATTTTCTTTTCCAAAAATATCAATGTAGGTCTCAGCAGATTTTAAAGCCCCTTGATAATCATCATTTACAAGCCTTCTCGGAATTTCTCCTGCAAGGCAAGCAGAAAGCGCAATAAGACCTTCAGAATAATTCCTAAGGAGATCTAAGTCAACGCGAGGCTTACTATAAAAACCTTCTGTAAAAGACTGAGAGACAATTTTTATAAGGTTTTGATAACCTATATTGTTTTTACAAAGCAAAACAAGGTGATAAGGAGAGGTGTCAACTCCTGCAACTTTATCAAATCGAGTACGCGGCGCTACATACACCTCACAACCAATAATTGGCTTTATTCCCTGGGCAATACATTCTTTATAAAAATCCACAACCCCGTTCATGACACCGTGGTCAGTTATAGCTACTGCAGTTTGTCCCAATTCTTTTACACGGTTGACAAGGCGTTTTATTCGACACGCACCATCAAGCAAACTGTATTCACTGTGAATATGAAGATGAACAAAACCAGACACAGTATCACCGTCCTATACTTTGTTTAATCTCATTTGCAATCTGTACGATTTTTTTAAGTCTTCTGTTAATTGCTGATTTACTGAATTCCCCATTAAATTCTTTTGTCATTACACTTAGTGACATTTCAGGATTGTCAAGGCGAAATTTAGCAATTTTTTGGAGATCTTCTGATAGAAAATCCATTCCCCTCTTCGAAATAATATATTGAATTGCGTTTATTTGCTCTGTTGAAACATTAATCGTTCTTTTCATATTAGCAGTTTCACAATTGTTTCTTCGATTAAGACGATTTCGTAAATCTTTAAGGACTTTAGAGTCCATTAACCGCAATGTTTGTTTTACAGCTCCCATACCTGTTAAAATATCTTCAATAGATGTACTATCTTTAAAATACACAACATGGCTATCTCTTCTTGTTGTTCGTTTGGGAGCCAGATAAAGTGAAGTAAGCATATTTTCTGCAAAAATGGCATCTTCTTTTCGCCTAAAAGTAAATTCCAAATGATATTCTGTTTCAGGATCAGAAACACTTCCGCATCCAAGAAAAATTCCTTTTATAAATGCCCATGTGATTTTTTCATCTAATGAAATAAGTCCTACATCATCAGAAAATTTACCCTGATTATAACTGTCACAAATTATTCTACAAACCTTTGGATCAGTTATTTTTATTTGGTATAGTTCTCTTTTTTGTTCCGAGGAATACGAAAGTTTACATATGGAAATATTTACATGATAAAGCTTACCAATCAGCTTACCACAATATTCTGCAATCTCTTTTCCCTCAGACAAAAGTTCTATTTCTCTCTCATTAAAAGTTCTGGCAGCAGAAAAAATCCCGTAAAGCAAAACAGCTTTACAGCCCTCTGACATCTTATATACTTCACAAAGTTCGATTTTAACTTGATTTGAAAAGCTCAAAATCTTCACACCTATTAGTTTTTGTTTATATCGCGGTGATTGACATTTGCGTTAATTCCGTTAGCAGATATATGCTTATAAAGAAGTTCCGAAAAAACTACCGAACGATGTTTTCCTCCTGTACATCCTATGGCAATCACAAGCTGACTCTTCCCTTCATCAATATAAAGCGGAATAAGGTAATCAATCATTTCAAATAATTTCTTCTTAAATTCTTTTGACTGTAACCATTTCATAACATAATCAAAAACCGGTTGCTCTAATCCGGTTTTATGTTTTAAATCATTAATATAAAAAGGATTTGGTAGACATCTAACATCAAAAACAAGATCTGCCTCTGTAGGCAATCCGTATTTAAAACCAAATGACATACAATGAACGATCATTGACTCGCGAATATCTCCTAAAAAAAGCTTATTAATGCGTTCTTTTAGTTGAGCGGGCGAGATAAGGGATGTATCAATAATATAATCAGCCTCTTCTCTTACACGCTTTAAAACTTCTCGTTCTTTTATAATTGCAGCTTCTGTTCCGGAATTAGCCTCTTCATGCAGAGGATGTTTACGACGCGTCTCCTTGTACCTTCGAACCAAGACGGAGTTTGAACAATCAAGAAAAAGAATTTTATATGTAATATTTTTTTTCTTAAGAGCACCAAGTCCATCATAAATAGATAAAAACAAATCACCGCCCCTCACATCGGCAGCAATCGCCACTTTCGAAAGTTTACTGTTTTTCTCATCGTTGCATATATCAGCAATCTTAGGAATGAGCTGCGGCGGCATATTGTCAATACAAAAATAGCCAATATCCTCAAGCGCATCCATTACTCGCGATTTTCCTGAACCCGATAAACCGGTCACGATTACAATTTTCATAGAAAACCTCGATATTATATAAATTTGATTTCAGGTTCTAAAACAAAACCGGTTTTTTCGTAAACTGTCTTTTTTACATATTCGATAAGTTTAAGCACATCCTTGCAGGTTGCATTGCCACGATTAACAACAAAACCCGCATGCTTTTCACTCACCTGTGCATCGCCGATTTGAAAACCCTTTAATCCGCACTGATCCACAAGCAAAGAAGCATAACTTCCCTCCGGACGCTTAAATGTGCTTCCGGCACTCGGAAATTCTAACGGTTGTTTTTCTTTTCTTCGACTTAATAACTCATTCATTGTATCGCGAATTTGCTGTTTATCACCTTTTTTTAGCTGCAGAACAGCAGAAACAATGCAATACGGTTTATTTGAAAAAAAGCTATGACGATAAGAAAAATCAAGCTGTTCCTTAGAAATTTTACAAAGCTTCCCCAAATGATCAATATATTCACATTCTATGGTTATATCTTTCATTTCACCACCATATGCGCCTGCATTCATTGAAATTGCACCGCCGACATTTCCCGGAATACCATAAGCAAATTCCAGACCACTCAAGCTATATTCTAATGCAAAATTGCAAATATTTGCAAGAGAAGCTCCTGCCTGACAATATATCCTATCATTATCAATTAATTGTATTTGCGACATTTTTCCGGAAACACAGATAATAGCCCCTGTATACCCGTTATCACTAACAAGTATATTAGAACCTTTACCAATAACGATATACGGTACATCAAACTGTGTACAGTAAGAAATCGCATTAGAGCACTGTTTTGCAGAATCAGGAATAATAAAAATCTCCGCCTCTCCTCCAATTCGAAAGGATGAGTGTAATTTCATTGGTTCCTTTGTTTTAAAAGTAATATTATTTTTTTGTAACGCAAAAATCAGTGCATTGTACAAAACAAGAACCTCCTATTTATGATCATGTAAAAATCCGAGCAAAGCTGCCCCGATAATTCCGGCATCATTTCCAAGTGCAGCAGCGACAATTTTTGTCTTTTTTGTGGGATTTTTATCAAAAGATTCATTTAAAATTATTTTTCGAAGTGGCTCAAGCAGTGTTTCTCCCTCTTTGGATATTCCTCCGCCGATAAGTAATATATCGGGCTGAAAGATATTAACAAAATTGGTACATCCGCATGCAAGAAATTTAATATAATTATTCACCACTTTTGCTGCGGTTTTATCTCCCTGGCGCATAGCATCAAAAGCGGTTCTTCCTGATACTTTTTCTACACTGTTTGAGCATGCTTGCCACATAATACTTTGCCTATCAGAAAACATCGCTTCTTTAGTCTGCTCAATTAAAGCCGTTGCAGAACAATAACATTCCATGCAGCCTTTTCTACCGCAATTACATTGTTTTCCGTTTATTTCAATAACAGTGTGTCCTAGTTCCGCTCCATAAAAATTGGTACCACTGTATATCTTATTATCAATAATAATTCCACCGCCGATTCCTGTTCCGACTGTAATACAAACAGCACTGTTTGAACCAACCGCATTTCCTGCAAGAAACTCACCATACGCTGCAGCATTCGCGTCATTTTCAACATAGCAACACAAATTCATGCGTTTTTCAATCAGTTTTTTTAGCGGAGTATCCATGAACCCAAGGTTATATGCACGCTCAACAATACCTGTTTGTGAATTAACAGAACCGGGAGTACCAATTCCAATCCATTGTACATTATTTATATTAATTTTAGTTGCTTTAATAAGTTCAAAAACAGTTTTTATTATATCATCTGCGATACTATCGGCATGGCGTGGAGCATTTGTTGGAATAATTTTTTTGGAAATTATGTTATAGTTTTGATTAATAATTCCAATGGCAATATTGGTCCCGCCCAGATCAACGCCTATATAATATTTCATTTGAAACACTTCCCTTATACACGGGGTGCAATATCTCCCACAGAATCATCATCAACAACCATTCCAAGCTGCTTCATAAGTTCTTCTGCAGCATTATAACCCATTTTTTTCTGACGATTACTCATGGCAGCAACCTCGATAATAACAGCAAGGTTTCTACCGGGACGAACCGGAAGTGTAAGGCTGTCAACTGTTACACCGAGAATATCAATTTTTTCGTTTTCAATCCCTATTCGGTCATACACTTTTTTATTATCCCACTGTTCAAGGTTTATAACCATATCTATTTTTTCAGTCACTTTAACTGCGCCAATACCGAAAATTTGTCTTACATTTATTATTCCTATTCCACGCAGTTCAACAAAATGCCGGATGTTTTCAGGTGAAGTACCCACAAGAGTTTTTCCTGAAACCCTTCTGATTTCAACAGCATCGTCAGCAATCAAACGATGCCCTCTTTTTACAAGCTCAATAGCAGCTTCGCTTTTACCAACCCCGCTTTCACCCAAAATTAATATACCTTCTCCGTACACTTCAACTAAAACGCCGTGGCGAGTAATTCTGGGAGCAAGCTCAACATTTAAAAAAGAAATAATACCTGCAAGAAAACGTGAGGTTGATTCAGTAGTTCGCATTAAAAATACGCCATGTTTTCTTGCAGCATAAAGCATTTCGGGAATAATAGTAAGAGACCTTGCAACAACAACAAGCGGAGGTTTATGTGCCATAAACTTATCTAAAACCTCAATACGCACGTCTTCACTCATTTTCTCAAGATAACCATATTCCGCATTTCCAATTATTTGTATTCTTTTTTCATCATAGTAATCATAGTCTCCAACAAAATTTAGACCGGGGCGATTAACCTCATTACTAAAAATTTGCATTTCATTACAATCAAACGGTGAATGGATTTCCTCAAGAGAAAACTCATTTTTAATTTTATCAAGTGAAACTGAAAACTCTGTTGCCATTATTTCCTCTCCTTAAAGGTTATTCTGATACAGGCTGATAAAAGGTATCAATGACAATTTCATAAAGCGCTTCCATATCTGGATGAAACTCAATGTATTCTTTTCCAGGAATGTTTTTTCCCGGAATTGACACGAACCCCAATGAATCTGTAGACTTATTAAGTAATACACATTGCGTGAGATACGAAATATCCGCTACAGATAGATCACTAACCTTATAATCTGAAATTTTATTATATAGTTTGATCGGAGTCATAATATCTTTTTTAGTCATTTCAAGCGCAGTTTTAAAAAATGTTTTCATATATTTTTTTTGTCGATTCATTCGCGTATCATTTGCATCTATTGCAGTTTTATTCCTTCCGCGAATGTACCGTAATGCATAATTGCCTTTAAGGGTAACCGTATCCCCTTTTTTCAAGTGTTTATCATATAAATCAATATCTTCATCTACTGTCAGCATGACCCCACCAATGGTATCATTTAGAATTTTAATACCTTCAAGATCTAATGCAACATAAGAATTAATTGGCATTCCATATAAAAGGCGTGAAACTGCAGTTTTTGTATTCTCACAGCTTAATTCTCGACCATCACCATATGAATAACTTAAACATATTTGTTCTCCGGAAACGCCAAGATACTGACCATTGACAGAATACTGATTAATATCTACCATTGTATCGCGCGAAATAGGAATTGCTTTCATATTTCCGTTTGAAGTATCAAGCGCAATAAGAATTAATACATCTGCCTGTCCATTTGCACCATAAGTCTCGATAGCTGTATCCTCAATATTTTCTTTATCAACACCTATCAAAAGAATATTTGTCATTTTTTCATTGAATTGATACTTTTGACCTTTGTAATAAACGATTTTTCCATCATTTTCTTCGGCTTCAATTAAACTTTCCGGAGCATAAATACTAACTTGATCATTTTTGAGCAAGTTATTTTTACCTATAGAAATAAGTGTGGCAAAAGATGTAATGATAATAAGTGTTATTATCAAGACTCCGATTACAGCCCACAAAATAATGCGCATAGGATGTTTTTTTAACTGCTGATTATCGTGTTGGTTGAACATCGGTCAAAACTCCTTGCACCAGATAACGATATTTTTTTCCATCACCAAGACAGGTACTGAGCGTAACAATTTTATCCTTTGTAGTAACTTCTATATCGTGCCTAACATTTTTAAGCATAAAGGTGGGATTTTTAGCACTTTCCAGATATTGCGCAAAAACCTCTTCATCAGAAAAGTCAAAAGAATTTAAAATATGACGATCATCATATTGATATGCAGAAAAAACAGTATATGTTAAAATATATTCCGGAGTATAAATATAAAATTCAGTATTATTTTGAAAGAATTTTTCATCCTGAAACTTATATAGATTTTGGAACATATACCCTTTGGTCATATTATGACCGTATAAAATCGTATTCGGGTCTGTAAAATCCTTACTGTTTTTCATTTCTGTGTAAATCGTTCCGGAAAATTTATATTTTTTATAAATATCGTGATGTAGATAAAAACCATCGTCAGTAGCACTTTGAGCAACAGGATAATCAATATTTGTGTTTGGAATTCGAATCCATGCATATATCTCAGAATTGATTTCCCATAACGATTCAAAATCAATAGGATTTTCAGGTAAGACCTCTTCCTCTCGCGATGCAATAGTAGACGACATATTTCTATATTCATTCAAGTTATTCCCGAAGGGCCAATGACTATCACAAAAATATACATATATTAGCGCAACAGCTATAAAAATCACAAGAAAAAGAATAAGCATCATGTTCCAGAATTTCTTTTTGTTTTTTATCAAGGCGAGTGTTCCTCCTAAATGTTTGTATAAAAAGATTATACCTTTATTTATAGTTTATGTCAAATAAAACATAAGAAAAATCCCTGCAAAACCAAAGTGGATTTGCAGGGATTTTGATTTTCACAATTTACAGGGAATATCTCTTTCTGTAGTAAGCAGCGGTAAGAACACCACCACAAGAGATAAGAAGTAATGTCATACACACAACTGAGAAAACATCACCGGTTCCGGGGCTTTGAGGAGAATCGTTTCCAGCCGCGGAAACTTTTGTAATAGTAACATTTCCATTGTTATCAATTGCAAAATCAATTGCAAGAGTGCTTATATTAGCTGCAACAGAAATATTATAGCATCCATCATCTAGTTTATCAAATTTCGTATTATTTCCTTTTGCGATAGTAAAATTAATCGTTCCGATTTCCTTAGAATCTTTTGTGATAGCGATAACATGATCACCGGATTTAATGTTTTCAATACGAAAAGAGCCCTTGGAATCAGTGGTAACATTATCCGCATCATCAAGCTTAACATTTACCGAAGAATAAGCTGAACCATCCTTTGTAATTGTACCGACAATGTTAAATTGATCGGGTTTTACTTCGCCGCTGGGACTATCAGCCGCAAAAACACAGAGAGATGCCGAAATTGCTACAAGTGCCATGGTTAAAAAAGAAACAATTTTTTTCATGGGATTTACCTCCGTATTTTATTATAGTATTTAATAATGAAAACTTTATTTAACAAATCTACTTACAACACCTACTGCAAGAGCAAGCACCATAAAAACAATGACACAAATTTTAGTAAGCCTTCTAAGTTTATCTTCCCTTGTGCGACCGCGGTTGTTACTCAAATAAGACTGAGAAACATCTCCGGTAACCGCAGAAGACATTCCTTCCGAAGAATCCTGAAGCATAACCAAAATAATGATGGAAACACTTGTTAAAATAAGAAAAAATCCTGCAATTATTTCGAAAATATTCATTTCTATTCCTCCGAATACCTTTATTATCTATAAAATAATAACACATCTTTGTTATTTTTGCAATATGTTTTTTCTATTTTTTTATTATATTTCAAAATCCTTTTCAGTTAGCTCGGTAGAAAGCATTATTTTTTTGGGGGTACGCTTTAAAGGGTCATAAATAAATAGTCTACACACATCAGTGGTATCCACAATTCCCCTTTTAGAGCAAAAAACGCGATTTCCATCACCGTTTACTCTGCCATACTGGCAATACAAACATGCCGGTGCATTTTTGTTTCCAAATAATTTTATTTTCAATTTAAACAATCCCTCTCATTATTGCTTAATAAGTTCTTCCGCTGCTTTTAATGTAACAGACGTTATAATTTCTCCGCCCATGATTCTTGCAACCTCTTGGACACGTTCCGTATCACTCAAAGAGCGAACCGAAGTAAAGGTACGACCGTCAATGGTGTTTTTTTCAATTAATAAATGGTTATCGGCAAGAGAGGCTATCTGTGCAAGGTGTGTTACACAAAGCACCTGCTTTTCTCGAGATATTTGCTTCATTTTTTCGCCGATTTTTCTTGCGGTTTTTCCACTGACACCGGTATCGATCTCATCAAAAATCAGTGTTCCCGTCGCATCACTTTGCAAGAGAACGGTTTTAATTGCAAGCATAATACGCGAAAGCTCACCACCTGATGCAATTTTAGCAAGGGGACGAAGCTCTTCCCCGCTATTGGCGGAAATCAAAAACTCAATTTGATCACAGCCATCGCTTCTTAATTGCACGGTATGATGAGAAACTGAAAAAAGAATATTTGGCATATCAAGAAAAGCAAGCTCTTTTTTTACTTGATTACAGAGTAGTTCGCAAGCCGCAAGACGTTTTTTTGAGAGTTGTGTTGCCTTAGATATTGCAGTATTAAATAGTTCCTGATATTCTTTCTGCATTTGTTCGATGTGTTGTTCGCTAAATGTAATATCATTTAGCTCTTTTTGGAGATAAGCATATTTTTCTAAAATTTCCTCAATACTTCCTCCATATTTTTGTTTAAAATGAAAAATCAGATCCAATCGCTCTTCAATTTGATTTAATTCCATAGGATCAAATTCAAATCTTCCGTCCGCAACTCGAATTTCCGAAAGTATCTCCTCAAGCTCATAAACTGCCGATGATGCCCTTTCGGAAAGTGATGACAGGTCGGGAGCATATTCCGAAACCAATGCAATGGCCTGTGCTGCTTGTTTTGCCATGCTAACAGCTCCGGGCGAGTCATCCCCCCCATGAAGTAAAGATAATGCATAAGAAATATTTTCAGCAATATCCTCGGCATTTCTGATAATATCTCTGCGAGTTAAAAGTTCCTCTTCCTCTCCGCTTACAAGCGAAGCTGACGCTATTTCATCTATTTGAAAGCGCAGAAGCTCCAGTTTGCGTTCTTTTAAAGCATCATCCGTTTCAACGCTCTCAAGCTGTTCTTTGACAGCACACATTTTCCTATAAACCGTATGATACTCGTCAAGCTCATTTTCAAGACCTGCAAAACCATCAATAAAGGAAATATGTTTAGAAGGAGAAAATAACTGCTGATTATCATGCTGTCCATGAATATTAATAAGGAGCGGTGCAATCTGTTTCACTACCATCATCGGAACAATGCTGCCGTTTAGGCGAAAAACGCTCCTTCCCTCTAAAGATAGCTCACGGCTAAGCATGATCATGCCATCTTCAGAAATTTCAAAACCATTTTGTTTTATTGATTCTTCTGCCTCATTTCCAATTTCGCAAAAAACTGCAGAAATTTTTGCTTTGGAAGCACCGCTTCGAATAATATCCTTTGAGGTTTTTTCGCCGGTTACAGCATTTATTGCGTCAATAATGATAGATTTTCCTGCACCGGTTTCTCCTGTTAAAATTTGAAAGCCCTCAGAAAATT
>JAZQMT010000086.1:0-18102 GCA_045543635.1 Oscillospiraceae bacterium
GAGCTTCTTGAGCTCGTAGAGATGGAAATTCGTGACCTTCTCTCCAGCTATGACTTCCCCGGTGATGATATTCCCATCATCAAGGGTTCTGCTCTTCAGGCTCTTGAAGCTCCTTCCGACATCAATGATCCTGCATACAAGCCCGTTCTCGACCTGATGGATGCTGTTGACAGCTACATCCCCACCCCCGAGAGAAAGGCTGATCTGCCCTTCCTTATGCCTGTTGAGGACGTATTCACCATTACCGGTCGTGGTACTGTTGCTACCGGTAGAGTTGAGCGTGGACAGATTAAGGTTGGCGAGGAAGTTGAAATCGTTGGTCTTGCTGATGAGATCAGAAAGACTACAGTTACCGGCGTTGAGATGTTCAGAAAGCTTCTCGATTATGCTGAGGCCGGTGATAACATTGGTACTCTTCTCCGTGGTATCCAGAGAACTGAGATCGAGCGTGGTCAGGTTCTTTGTAAGCCCGGCTCCATCAAACCTCACACCAAATTCCATGGTCAGGTTTATGTTCTTAAAAAGGAAGAGGGCGGCCGTCACACTCCGTTCTTCAACAACTATCGTCCCCAGTTCTATTTCAGAACTACTGACGTTACCGGTGTTGTAAGCCTTCCTGAGGGCGTTGAAATGTGCATGCCTGGTGATAACGTTGAAATGGATGTTGAGCTCATTAACTCCATTGCTATCGAGGCAGGTCTCCGCTTCGCTATCCGCGAGGGTGGACGTACCGTTGGCTCCGGCGTTGTTACCGCTGTTAATGAATAATTCTATTCGTTAATAACACAAATTACGCCCCGAGGGTTGTTTGTGTGATGTCCCAAGTGGATGTTGCTCAAACAAAATAAATTCCTGACAAGATTTGTGAACAAATCCGCGAATGTGAAATAATGCATGCAGTTTTAAATGCGTTTGCGCGCGAAACGTGTTTAATTCGTTTTACATTCGGCGAAGACCGGATTGTTCACAATTCTTGAATAAATGATTTCTTTTTTCAATTAAAAAATTTTATAAAAAGAGAAGGCTCAGTGTGGTAGTTGAGCCTTCTCTTTTTTTGTGAATATTTACCTGCTCAAAAGCATGTGTAAAAATAAAATAAAAATGTAGCTAATATGCCTTTTCATTAATCATGATAGCGAAAAAGATAAAATAACTCGCTGCCGTTTTTGCAAAGTCCCATATTAACAAATCCCATTGTTTCATAAAGGGACTGTGCCCGAATATTTGCAACATGGGTGGTTAGTATAAGCCCGCCTTTTCCTGATTCTTTGGCGGTTTTCTGTGCAAAGGAGATCAGTTCTCTACCCAGATGTAGCCCGCGCAGTTCGTCACGAAGGGCAATCCCTACAGTCGGAATAGAGGTGTTAAAATCAAGGAAAAAAACATACCCCGCCATCTTACCATCAAGCTCTGCCATATAATAACGGCGGGTAGACTCAGGGTGAGAGCAGAATTTTAAAACTCCCTTGCGATTGTAGTCCCGCCTGTTAAAAAGTGCGCGTGTTTCACCGCCCATGCTGTCAAAAAACTCATGAATATGCTCCTCGTCACCGGTTTTTATTTCTCTTATTGTAATTTCCATTTTGATAACCGTTCCTTTTTGTGATTTTTCATTATTGTATCATATTTTCTTTGACTATTCAACATTTTCATTTCGCAGGACAATGTGGGTATCCGCCTATGCAAATAATGATAGCAAAAAATCCCCCTCTTTTTAAGGAGGGGGACTATATATAAAGCAGACGGCTTATGCGGGTCGGCTCTTTTTAGGGCACAGCCGTCCCACCGCCCCGCACCGTCTGCAAGTTTTTAATGGAGGTTTTTGGCGGGGCATCTAAATCTATATTATGCAAAAGGAATAAAAATTGTTTTAATAAATTGCCGGCAAAATGAAAAATCCCGTCTCTAAAAAGAAGGGAGTGCATATATTCTATTTAAGAGAGGTGCACAGATATGAAATGGTTCATTTTCGGAAAACGCGAAGCCGCGCTAGTGCTTGTGGTATCCCTGCTTGCTGCAGCACTTATTGTTTTGATTCCCCACGGTGTTGAGGCGATAACTGCTTCGACTAACCAGCGCAAACTACCTATTTATTGCGTGGAAACTGCACAAAAAGAAATTGCCTTGACCTTTGACGCGGCATGGGGCAATAGTGATACCGATATTCTGCTGGATATTCTAAAAAAACATGATGCCAAGGCAACCTTTTTCTTTACAGGCGAATGGGTATCCAAATACCCGGATGATGTCCGCAAAATTTATGCCGCAGGCCATGCTGTTGCTAATCATTCGAATGCACATGAACATATTGAGGGCAAAACTTCCGAGGAGCTGCGCGCCGATATTATGGCATGCAATGATAAATTAAAAGCTGTAACGGGACAGCAGCCTACGCTCTATCGCGGACCTTATGGGGAATATAATAATACCCTGCTCACCGAGGTCGAAAACTTAAAAATGTTCGCAATACAATGGAATATTGACAGCAGGGACTGGCAGAAAAAAACGGTGCAGCAAATGATTAGCAATGTCACCGAAAACGCCAAAAACGGCAGTATTCTCCTTTTCCACAACGATCTTGAAAACACTCCCGCCGCCGTCGATAAGATACTTGAGATACTAATAAAAGAGGGGTATTCTTTTGTTACCGCCGATGAGCTTATTTATAAGGAAAACTACTGGATCGACTCCGCCGGCTGTCAACATCTTGCAAACGAATAAAAGAGCGTGGGCTTTTCGCCCACGCATTTTTTTATACGAACACCCGTCAGTTTCATATTTATGTAAAGTTATTTTGCGGAAAGCTCCCAAAAGCTTATAGCCGCTGCGGCGGCAACGTTTAGTGAGTCAACGCTGTGGTGCATGGGGATTTTTACGGTGTAATCACAGGTTTTTATTGTGTCAGGGCTCAGGCCCTCACCCTCGGAACCAAAATACAGAGCGAGCTTTTGAGAGCTTTTCAAAATCGGGTCATCAATACCGATACTATTATTTTCAAGCGCCATAGCGGTGGTGACAAATCCTTTTTCTTTCAAATACCTTACTGCATCTTGAGGGTTTGGATAGTCTTTCTTGGGAAAGAACGCCCACGGTACTAAAAATACACTTCCCATACTAACCCGCACACAGCGGCGGTTAAGTGGCTCGCTGCAGTTGTGAAAGAGCAGAACAGCATCAATCCCTAGCGCGGCGGCACTTCGAAAAATTGCGCCGACATTTACGCTATCACTGAGCCGCTCTAACACTGCAATGCGCTTTGCATCTTTTAAAACTGCATCAAGAGTAGGAATTTCGGGGCGCTTCATAGCACAGAGAACTCCTCTGGTGAGTTCAAACCCCGTCAGAGAACATAGCACTTCTCTTGGTGCTGTGTAAATGGGAACATCGGGACAGCGCGCTATTATTTCCTTGCCTATTCCTTCTATCTGCCGTGACTCCATAAGAAAACTAACGGGCTCAAGCCCGCTGTTTAGGGCTACATCTATCACTTTTACACTTTCTGCAATAAAAAGATTATGATCCGTTTTAAGTTGGGCTTCGGTGAGAGAACTGTAAACGGCAAGCTCAGGAGCATTTATATCACTAACGGTAATTATTCGAGACATGTTAAATTCCTTCCGTTTGTTTTTTATATTTTACCATAGATGCAGTCCTTTTTCAACTTTCTGATTTCTGCAAAGAAAAAGCACGGGCATAAGGTCACTTCTCATAAGGATGTTTAAGAGCAACAGATTGAAATTCTGTTGCTCTTTTTTTCTAATACTTTACAACGAAAACGAACTGTGATATAATGTATCCACCACACAAAAATCGAATATATGTCATCTTTTTTATAGAAGTGGGCATTTTACTATTGGTAAAAGTGCTGACTTCAGTTTTCTCATTTCTATATGGGATGACATTTCGATTTTGTGTGGTAGCAAATCGGAGTCGAGCATTTTTCGGTGTGTGCGACTTTGATTGCACACACTTTTTTATTTCAAGGAGATGTCAAAATGAAAAAAATTATTTCTCTAATGCTAGTGATTGTTTTTATGTGTACACTTGTTGCTTGTGGCAGTAAAAACACATCATCTAACATAGACACAAGCACACCCACACAAAACGAAACATTTATCAAACCTGAAAATTACACTTCCGTTTTGCTTGTTAGCATCAATCCACAATTCAAACTTTATCTTGATGAAAACAATAATGTTTTATCAATAGAACCAGTTAATGAAGATGCTAAAAGTTTTTCCAACAGTATAGATTTTGAAAACAAATCTATAGAAACAGTAATAGGAAATATTGTTGAACAGGCAAATAACAATGGGTTTATTAAAGAAAATGTTTCTGTGAATTTTGAAATAACGGAACAAAAAGACGGAATTAGCGGCAATGATATTTTATCAAAAGTGGTTTTGGTAGCAAATCAAAAAGCAACCGAATTAAACATTGAAATAAAAACGCAAATAAAAGAAAATAATAAATCTCAAACAACAGAAACCAATAGCGAAAACTCAAAACCCACAACCTCTTCTCAACCAAAAGAAACAACAAAAAAAGAGGAAAGCTCATCAAAACCTACAACAACTACTAAAACAACCGAAAGCAAACCAACACATACACATGAATTTTCTTCTGCCACCTGTACCTTACCACAAAAATGTTCGTGTGGAGAAACAAAAGGTTCTGCATTAGGTCATAAAGGGCAAGATGCAACCTGCAAAGCACCTAAAACTTGTAGCGTGTGCAAGATAACTGACGGGAATATTGGAAATCACAAATATACTAATGGAAAATGTATCTATTGTAGTGATAAACAAATAATCAGCCCAAAAACAGGATTAAAAACAAATGGCAACTATTATAAAGTATCTAATGATGGTGATGGAAATTACACCCTTATTATATACACATTTAAAAATTCATCTGTCGGTGTTAACGGTGTTTATTCTACTAATGAAGAATGGAAAGAGAATGAAGCTGGTGATCCTATAACATACAAGGGAAAAACATATTATCCTGGTGGCTTTGGTGGTCCAATGCCCGAATATACCTTGACAGATACAGAAATCATAGTAAAATATTCTGAACCCGAGTTCGCCAATATAGAATACAGACTAATTGTTAATTATGAATATGATTTGGAAGTAACATATTCATCAGATGGCGGAATGTTTAAAAAAGGAGATGTTTTAGATTTAGTTGAGTAAAATCTAAAACATCATAATTAACAAAAAAGATATGAGAGATTTTGTTTTCTCTCATATCTTTTTTGTTAATTTTCTTTTGTAAGTTGCATTATTAGGACAGTAGAACCAGCATCGCATTTGTCAGTACAAATGCCTTTTGGGCTAAGCCCAAACCCTTATTTTGATTTTATAGTTTTAAGCGAAGAAATTAACATCCTGCGGATTGCACCGCAATCGTTTTGTAATGATCTATATTCTTCTTCGTTTATACAATTTGTTTCAAATAAAAGTTCAAGCCAATATTCTGTTTCATAGCACTCTTTCTGTGCTATTTCAAGTTTAGAAATAAAATCTTTTGTTCCTTGGGCATATTGTGCTTCATGTAAATTTGCGCCGATTGAAGTAGCGGAACGAAGAAGCTGATTTATCAAAACTGTTTCTTTATGATTAGCTTTCATATCACGACAGAGAAAAACAACCGTCTTAGCAAACTCTTTTGCCTTATCCCTTAAAATGCTATCAGCCAAAGTTATCACCTCTAATTTTATTATACATAAGAAACAACGGTCTTTCAAGTTTTATTCCGACTTCGTCGGAGTGATATTATTGCCATGAGGCAATAGTGATATTGAAACCTTGCGGTTTCAGTGTTATTTCATTCGCCACCAAAACTCGCGAAGCGAATACCACTCGGCATAAGCCGAATATCACTGCGAAGCAATATAACTCGCCTTTGGCGAATAAAACTGCGAGACTTCCTTATGAGAAGTCTCGCTAGCCCGTGCTTTTTGTGATTAGTCTTCGGCAATAACGGCCTCTTGCCATGTAAGAACCATGCCTTTTTTAAGAGCGCCTGAAATTCCGTTGAAATCGCCGTTTAGTGCGGTGATGGTGTATGTAGTGCCGGAAGCGCGCTCAAGTGTAATCGTATTGGTCGATTCTGCTTCGGTAATGACAACTGTGTTTTTATTAACAGTAAAGGAAATGGGGCATCCACCGCCCATGCCAATATAATATTTTTCGTTTCCGACTGTATAGATCGAATCGGCATAATCTGCAGGATTACCAAGAATTTCTTCTTGAAAATCTTCAGGAAGGGTTTTAAAATTATCGCCGACACCTACAGAGGCAAATGGTTCTTCGCCCGAAAAAACAAACGAGAAGGCATAAAGCTTATTATTAGCAACAGCATCAACCGTCCAGTGCCCGCTTGTAAGCGCTTTGTAGGTCGCGTCAACTGCTTTGCACCTGCTGCACTTATCGTCAATGTAATCGTGACCTAAGGCACTGCCTTCAACCTTCTTGCAAAGTGTGCAGGTTTTTGGGGTGGTGCAGGTTGCGGCTGAATATTTATGAGCACATTCTTTAGGCTTGCTTGATACAGAAGGCTTTTGGGACACAACAGGCTTTTGAGAGTCCACCGGATTTTGGGGCTCGGCAGGTTTGCTTGACTCTAAAGGTTTGCTTGGAGTCTCTGAGGCACTATTTTCCGATGATGCGAATTGACTTTCATTATTCACTATCTCGACAACCTTTTCAATAACTGCATAAAAGCTGAAATGTAAAAGCTCGGCAGTAACGGTTTTGCTCTCTTTATCAACAACCGAGGAAAGGGTTTCAACCTTACCGTCATCCGAGATGTAAACAACTGCAACGCTGTCAATATCATAATTTTCAGGAATATTGAAGGTTGCTTTTACTGTGCCGTTTGGTTGAACCGAAACATTTTCATTTGTCGCGGTAATGTCATAAACCGTGAATTTTTTAGCGGTAGTTTTCAGTGCAGTGTTTACAGTGTCAAAGCTTTTTCCCGAATTTATCTCTTTTACTGTGACAACTGTATCTTTAGGAAATACATCTTTTTCGCTCTTGACCGAAACATTTTCCGAGTCAACAAGGGAAACAAGGGCTTCATCTGAAGGTGTTTTGTTGCCCTGAGTGCAGGCAGTGAAAGAAAATAAAAGGAAAGATGCCAAGATAAGTGCCAAAATCTTTTTCATTTATATCCCCTCTTTTTTTTATTTTACCTTATTATATCACGATAAAATTTTTTTGTAAATAGGAATAGAAATGTTAGGAAAATGCATCTTTTGTCTGGAAATTTGTCAAAAGCTGTGGTATACTGAATATATTATTACGAGAGGAGGAGAAAGCGTGCTTAAAAGAATAGGTAAAATTCTTGGCGCGTTTGCACTTGCAGTTGTGATTTTTATAGCAACAAACGGTGCAATAACCTTCTTTTCTGCTTACTCCCCGAAAGAGGAACAATGTGTGGGCGTTTTGTCTCCAGAAGATGTTTCGGGTATATCGGGAAATAAAGTTCGTGTTCTTTGTTTTAATACAGGACATGCTTCTCTGGGTTCGGAATCGGACACTAAAGAGGAGGGCGGCAGCGGCAAAAGGGCTGATACGGATACAGTCCTTAAAAATGTCCGCGGGATTGCCGAACTAGTAAATCTCTCAAATGCCGATGCAGTGCTTTTGCAGAGCGTGGATATTGATTCGCATCGCAGCCGTTATGTAGATCAGTATTCCTATTACTTAAATAACGGAAGCTATGTCAGCGCATTTGCATATGACCATATGAGCCGTAGTACGAGCCTGCTTCCGCCTTATAAAAAGGTAAACTCAGGTGTTTTAACCCTCGCTAAAAAAGAAATGGTCTGTGCCAAAAGAGTTTCGTTGCCGTTTCTTCATAGTGGCGTTTCACCCTCGCAGCCACGCCGCTGCATGCTTGTTACCGAAATGTCCATTGAAAATTCGGATAAAAAGCTTGTTTTAATAAACTTTGAGCTGGATGCCTATCTCTCTGATGAAGCGAAAAAGCAGCAAACAGATGCTGTTTTCGCTTACGCACAGAAAGCCTATAAAAACGGAAATTATGTTATTGCGGGCGGCAGCTTTTATCGTGCTTTTGATGAAACAAAAGAGCGCTATCCTCTCTGGGATAAGCTTGGTTGGGAGCCCTCGGATATGAGCTTTGATGAACTTCCCGAGGGATTTACCCTTTGCTATGATGCGGCTGTTCCTACCGCACGTATACTTTCTGCACCGTATGACTCTGCAAGCGATGAGCGTCAGGTCTATGTAGCGGATGGATACATACTCTCGAAAAACCTTTCTGTTAATATGATTGTAACAGTAGATCAGGAATTTCGTTATTCTTCCCATAATCCTGTCTTGCTTGAAGTGAAATTAGGATAAAAACAGCAGCCGCATGGCTGCTGTTTTTATTGTTTCACCGATTTATGATGTGTGCGGTAATCGGTTGGTGTGGTACCGAATTTTTGAAAGAAAACGCGGGAAAAGTAGTTCTGGTCATTAAATCCGCAGGTAGCAGAAATGCTTTTTACGGAATCACCGCTTACTTGTAAAAGCTGAGCTGCGTGTTCCAGCCGCCGCTCATTTAAGTAAGTGTTGATTGTTGTGCCATATGCCTTTTTAAAACAGTTCATTACGGTGGCTCTGCTGCAATCTAATTCAGCAGCAATGGTGTTTATTGAGATGTTTTCTGTAAAATGCGCGTTGATGTAGTTGCGAATATTGCGCGGTCTGTCTTCGGTGTGGGTAGATAGAAAGTTCGACTTGGTGAGAAACTCGGAAATAACCGTTAAAATATTGGTATAAGCTGAAATGAGATCAGCAGGAATCTCAGGAATTTGCAAAATTGCGGCGCTCAGCTGCTCGGCGTTTTCAAAATATTCTTTGGCAGCAGCGCGAATATTTTGCTTGCTGCGAAGCTCTTTGCCGGCTATCTGCCCCATCATGATGTAGCCCGAAAGCACGCCGAAATGATAGATGGGAGCAACTGTTTCTGTGAGACCGCAGTGGCAGGTGTAACAGTAGGTTTTTCCGGTTCGCTGGACAGTCTCAAAAGCAATTTTATCACATTCAAGGCACTTTTTTCTGGCAGATCGATTTTTTTGAATATCATTACAAAAAGGAAGATTACTTTTCGGAAAAGAAAGCAGCTCGTTAAATTCAGTGTCATGCAGTGAAAGGCGTGCCCGCGTGATTTTGTAAAAACTTTCAAAGATAGAGGCTATGTTCTGTGTGCCATCCATATAATCACCTTACAAAAGTAAAAATTATACTATTATACTAATAATTATACCATTTTCTATGGAAATTGCAACAGAAAAAGATTATCCTTTAAAGTGAATGATTAGTTGGCAGTATAACAGCTAAAATATAGAAATAAGGAGAAAAGAAGAATGAGATTTTACGAAGTTGAGAGTTATGCAGAAATGTCAAAAAAAGCCGCCAATATTATGGCAGCGCAGATAATTTCCAAGCCTGACGCTGTTCTTGGCCTGGCAACCGGATCCACCCCCATCGGAGCTTATAATCAGCTTATTGAGATGTGCAAAAAGGGTGATATTGATTTTTCCGAAGTCAGAACAGTCAACCTCGATGAATATTACGGACTGCCTGCTGACAATGAGCAGAGCTATCGTTATTTCATGAATACTCATCTTTTTGATCATGTTAATATCAAAAAGGAAAACACATTTGTTCCTAATGGTCTGGCAAAAGACCCTGCTGCGGAGGGCAAGCTTTATGATGAGCGTGTTGAGAGCTTTGGAGGAATTGATCTTCAGCTTCTCGGCATCGGTGTGGACGGACATATTGGTTTTAATGAGCCCGATGATGTCTTTGTGAGTGCAACCCATCTTGTAGATCTTGATGAGTCTACTATTGAAGCAAATTCGAGATTTTTCGAGAGTAGCGATGATGTTCCCCGTCAGGCGCTTACCATGGGTATGAAATCCATTATGCAGGCAAAAAAGATTTTGATGGTTGTAGCAGGCGAGAACAAAAAAGAGGTTCTTATGAATGCACTCAACGGTCCTATTGATCCCAAAAATCCTGCTTCCATGATTCAGATCCATCCTGATGTTACCGTTATTTTCACAAAAGAATCTTATTAAGTTTTATTCAAAACGGCGCAAGTTTTGCGCCGTTTTGTTTTTTAGGTGACGGATATGCCGTCACCTTTTGTTTTTTATAAACATAGTATAAACTGAGCATTTCCTGAAAGAAATCTATTTAGAAGGTGTTTTCTTATGAATGGCATAACATGCCTCTGTGATATAGATATAGGGGGCTGCGCAATAGTCGAACGGCTTACTGCCGAGGGCACCATTCGCCGCCGCTTTCTCGATATTGGTCTCGTTTCGGGAACGCAGGTCGAGTGTATCGGCAAAAGTCCCTGTGGTGACCCTTCTGCCTATCTTATTCGCGGCGCGGTGATAGCTATTCGCCGTGAGGACGCAGCGCACATTTTAGTGCGAGCGTGTTAGGAGGGAAAGGCATGGGTCTTACAAATAGTTCGGTTTCCCAAAAAGCAGTTGATAATGGATTGATTATTAAAAAAACAAGCTCTGAACAACGCGTTATTGCGATTGCCGGAAATCCCAATGTGGGAAAGAGCACACTGTTCAATGCACTCACCGGCATGAACCAGCATACCGGAAATTGGCCGGGTAAGACGGTTATGAACGCGCAGGGCACACTCAACACCAAAAAACATTCCTATATACTTGTTGACATACCGGGAACATATTCCTTAATGGCACACTCCGCCGAGGAAGAGGTTGCACGTAATTTTATTTGCTTTGGTCAGCCTGATGCTGTGGTAGTTGTTTGCGATGCTACTTGCCTTATGCGCAATATGAATTTGGTGCTGCAAACCATGGAAATTTCAAAAAATGTTATTGTCTGTGTGAATTTGCTTGATGAAGCAAAGCGAAAAAAAATAAGGATAAATTTAAAAGAACTGGAAAAAAGGCTTGGTGTTCCTGTTGTCGGGTTGGTTGCGCAAAAAAAGAACACGCTGGGAGCGTTTATTGATACACTTGATAAAGTTATAGACGGAGAAATAAATCCCGCTCCCTGTAAAATTCGCTATCCTCAAGAAATTGAGCAGGCAATCGCCGGTCTTATCCCCATCTTAGAAAGAAAAACAGGTGGTAGGGTAGATAGTCGTTGGCTTGCTTTGCGTCTTTTAGATCGCGAGGTTGCTCTTTCTAAGGAGCTGGAAGATTATCTTGGGGCAGATCTGTTTCTGGATAGTGAGGTGGTTGCTGCACTGGGTAAAGCATGGCAGCAGCTCGGTTGCGAAAGAAAACAGTGGGTTAAAGATGAGATCGTTTCCACTCTGGTGAAAAAGGGCGAAGAGATTGTAAACGGAGCAGTATACACAGAGGGAAAATATCATAGCTTTGACCGAAAGCTGGATGGCATACTAACAGGAAAATGGATAGGGTTTCCTGTTATGATTGGCTTATTAATGTTTATATTTTGGCTTAGTATCATCGCTGCAAATTATCCCTCGCAACTGCTCTCAAAGGGGCTTTTCTGGGTACAGGATAGACTTACCGATCTGTTTGTTTATTTGAATCTTCCCAACTGGCTGCATGGTGCACTTGTGCTGGGTGTTTATCGTGTGCTGGCGTGGGTGGTCTCGGTTATGTTGCCGCCTATGGCAATATTTTTCCCGCTTTTCACCCTTTTAGAGGATTTAGGCTATCTTCCCCGAGTGGCATATAACTTAGATAAACCGTTTCATCGCTGCAATGCCTGCGGAAAACAAGCGCTTACTATGTGTATGGGGTTTGGGTGCAACGCAGCGGGCGTGGTCGGTTGCCGAATAATAGATTCGCCTCGCGAAAGACTTCTTGCAATACTTACGAATAATTTTGTTCCCTGTAACGGCAGGTTTCCGACGCTTATCTCTATTTTGACCATGTTTTTTATTGGTACAGCGGGTGGAGTTCTTTCGTCGGTTTGCTCGGCTTTTTTGCTTACGATGGTTATTGTTTTAGGAATTTTAATGACGTTTTTTATGACTTATATTCTCTCAAAAACACTGTTGCGCGGCGTTCCTTCGTCCTTTACACTTGAATTGCCGCCTTATCGCAAACCACAGATAGGCAAAACCATTGTTCGCTCAATCTTTGACAGAACGCTTTTTGTTTTGGGGCGAGCTGCTGCTGTTGCAGCCCCGGCGGGGCTTGTAATCTGGCTTATGGCGAATATTACAATAGGAGAAATGAGCCTGCTTTCGCACTGTGCTGAGTTTTTGGATCCGTTTGCACAGCTTTTAGGACTAGATGGTGTTATCCTTATTGCCTTCATCTTAGGCTTTCCTGCTAATGAAATTGTTGTCCCTATTATCATTATGGCGTATCTTGCACAAGGCACGCTTACCGATATGGCATCACTTTCCGAGATGAAAAACCTGTTTGTTGATAACGGCTGGACAGCGCTTACTGCTATAAATGTTATGCTTTTTTCCCTTATGCATTGGCCCTGCTCCACCACACTTATCACGATAAAGAAGGAAACGGGAAGCCTGAAATGGACCTTTGTTGCCGCCGTTCTTCCCACCCTCGTCGGAATTCTTTGCTGTATGCTTACAACGGCTGTAGCCAAGCTGGTTATATAGGAAAAACACTCTGCAGAAATTCTGCAGAGTGTTTTTAGCTTGACTAAAGTGACTCAAGATAACGGCAAGCAGCCAGAGCGGCAACACTGCCGTCGGCACAGGCGGTAGTCAACTGTCTGACCTGCTTTTTTCGGCAATCGCCTGCAACAAAAATGCCGGAAGTTTTGGTGGTGCAAGCCTCGTCACAGTCGGCATACCCGTAAGAGTCGAGTTCTATAACATCCTTGAAGGGCTCGTTCTGCGGAGCTAAACCAATTGCAATAAACACGCCGTCAACTTTAAGGGAGGCACTTTCTCCTGTGTGCTCGTCCTTTATGGTAACGCCCGTGATTTCCTTATCGCCTTCAAAAGCGGCTACCGTTTTACCACAGAGAATTTTAACATTTTCTTTTTTATAAAGCTGGTCCTGAAGCCGCTTTTCGCCGGTAAGCTCGTCTAAATTTTGAATGATGGTAACACTGCTGCAAAGTTGGGACAAAAGCACCGCTTCTTGCAGAGCGGAGTTTCCTCCGCCTACAACTGCAACAGCCTTGTCTTTGTAAAATGCACCGTCACAAACGGCGCAGAAAGAGATTCCCTCGCCCACAAAATCTTCTTCGCGGGGTAGTCCTAACATTCTGTGCTGCGCGCCTGTTGCGATAATAACAGCTTTAGCTTCATAAGTTTCACTTTCGCCTATAACACGCTTATGTTGTCCCATATCATCAATAGAGGTAACGGTGTCAATTTCAACTTCGGCTCCATGAGAGAGCACCTGCTCGGTGAGCTTGTCGGCAAGCTCTGCTCCGCTCAGCTTGTTTTGCGTAGGAAAGTTTTCAACCTGCGGGGAATAGGTGATTTGTCCCCCAAAGCTTCCTTTTTCGATAAGGAGAACGGTTTTGTTGGCTCGTAAGGCATAGAGAGCCGCAGTTAAACCTGCGGCTCCTGCGCCGATAATGGCAATATCGTACATAATATACTCCTTAGTTTAAGGATTCGAGATATTTTTTAATGTCTGAAACTCCTATGAGCTTCTTGTCTCCGACAACAAGTGTGGGAGCCTGCTTAATTCCAAGCTCTTTTACCATATCAGGTTCATCTTCTGCAAAGAGTTTGTTGTAGCCAACGCCTGATTTATCGAGCAGGGCGGCAGCAATTTTGCAGTTAGGACAGGTTTTGGTTGCAAACAGAACAGGTTCTCCCGCTACACCGACAGCAACGGCTTCTTCGGCGGGAGCGGCAGCAGCACGCTGGTTTTTGAGAACCGAATTCTCGATGTCATAAACCTTTCTGTCTTTGTATTCTTGGCTTTTTCCGTCATTCCAGTTTTGAACAGGACGGTAGTAGCCGGTGATACGGGAATAGACTTCGGTTTTCTGTCCACATTCAGGGCAGGTAAACTGTTCTCCTGTAATGTAACCGTGGTCACGGCAGACCGAGTAGGTGGGCGAAAGCGTGTAGTAGGGCAGCTCGTAGTTTTCTGCAATCTTGCGGACAAGGGCAGCAGCCGATTTCCAGGAGGGCATCTTTTCGCCGAGGAAGGCGTGGAAAACCGTTCCTGAAGTATAGAGGGTCTGCAATCCGTCCTGAATATCGAGAGCATCGAAAATGTCGGAAGTATAGCCGACGGGCAGATGCGAGGAATTGGTGTAATAGGGCGTAGCGTCCATGTTAGCGGTGATGATGTTGGGATAACGCTTAACATCATGCTTTGCAAGCCTGTAAGAGGTGGACTCTGCGGGAGTTGCCTCTAGGTTGTAAAGGTCGCCGTATTGCTCCTGATAGTCCGAAAGGCGCTCACGCATATGGTTAAGAACTTCTTTGGACCACTCCTGTGTCTCTTTATGGGTCATATCCTTCTGGAGCCATTTGGCATTGAGACCGGCTTCGTTCATGCCGACAAGGCCAATGGTAGAGAAGTGGTTATTAAAGGTTCCGAGATAACGCTTGGTATAAGGGTAAAGCCCTTCATCAAGAAGCTTGGTAATAATGGTTCTCTTAACCTTGAGGGAACGCGCCGAAATATCCATCATGCGGTCTAATCGTTTGTAGAAATCTTCATTGTTTTCCGAAAGGTATGCAAGTCTCGGCATATTAATGGTAACAACACCGACAGAGCCGGTGCTCTCGCCGCTTCCGAAGAAACCGCCTGACTTTTTGCGAAGCTCGCGAAGGTCGAGACGCAGGCGGCAGCACATGCTGCGGACATCGCTGGGCTGCATATCACTATTGATGTAGTTGGAGAAATAGGGAGTTCCGTATTTGGAGGTCATCTCAAAGAGAAGCTTGTTGTTCTCGGTTTCCGACCAGTCAAAATCTTTTGTGATGGAATAGGTGGGAATGGGATATTGGAAGCCTCTGCCATTGGCGTCACCTTCAATCATGGTCTCAATAAATGCGCGGTTGACCATGTCCATTTCCTTTTTGCAGTCTTTATATTTGAAATCCATCTCTTTGCCGCCAACGATAGCATTAAGCTCTGCAAGGTCATTGGGAACAGTCCAGTCCAAGGTGATGTTGGAGAAGGGAGCCTGCGTTCCCCAGCGGCTGGGGGTGTTGACACCGTAAATAAAGGATTCAATGCATTTTTTAACCTGCTCATAACTTAAATTATCAACCTTGACAAAGGGTGCTAAATAGGTGTCAAAGGAGGAGAAAGCCTGTGCGCCTGCCCACTCGTTCTGCATAATTCCGAGGAAGTTTACCATTTGGTTACAGAGAGTTGCAAGGTGTTTTGCGGGAGCGGAGGTGATCTTTCCGGGAACACCGCCCAGTCCCTCCTGAATGAGCTGTTTTAATGACCAACCGGCACAATAACCTGTGAGCATCGAAAGGTCATGAATGTGAATGTCGGCATTGCGATGGGCATTGGCAATTTCGTCATCGTAAATTTCCGATAACCAATAGTTTGCAGTAATAGCGCCCGAGTTGGAAAGGATAAGTCCGCCGACTGAATAGGTAACGGTAGAGTTTTCCTTGACTCTCCAGTCACTAACCTTAACATAATTGTCAACAACCTCTTTGTAGTCAAGAATGGTGGAGTTTAAATTACGCAGCTTTTCTCTCTGGCGGCGATAGAGGATATATGCCTTGGCAACATCGGCATATCCGGCTTGTCCTAATACCTCCTCAACGCTATCCTGAATGTCCTCCACAGCGATGTGAGAGTCCTTTATCTTGGAAGAAAAATCTGCGGTAACACGTAGCGCAATAAAATCTAAAACGCTGTCGTTATAATCTTTTTCGCAGGCTTCAAATGCCATCTTAATGGCTTCTTTGATCTTGTTGAGATCAAAGTCAACAATCTTGCCGTCTCTTTTTAACACATTATACATAAAGATACACCCCTCTTATAATTTTTAATATGAATCAATCTTAGCATATGGCTCGAATTTTGTCAATAGCAAAACCACAATATATTGTGGTTTTTTTAAAATATTTTCACAAAATAAGCTAAATACCGCGTATTTCGCATTGCTGTGCGAAAGTCAGCGCTTTGGCTCTCATTTCAAGAAGCAGCTCTTTGCTCGGAGCAGATAGGCCTTCTGATATAAGGTCCCCCGAATCCTGAAAGCATTGCAAAAACCAGCGTTGTGCGCCCTGTATTTCCTTTCCCGCACTTTCTATATCCGAAAGTGTGTGCAGTTCTTTTACTACCGTTGTTCGAAATTCATATTCTATCTTTCCCGCAAGCAGGAGCTCTATGCTTTTTTTAAAAGGAAGGAAAAATTCCTGCGCCTCTTTTTTTGGAAATCCACAGGTGAGCGGATATTTTTGCGGCGAGTTTTTTAAATCCATTGCCACGTAATCCACAAGATGTTGTGATATAAGCTTTTCCAGCTTTTCGGGAAAGGCGCCGTTTGTATCGAGCTTTATAAGCAAGCCAAGCTCTTTTATCTTTCGCAGAAAATCCGCCAGATCAGGTTGTAAAAGCGGTTCACCGCCTGTTATGCAAACCCCATCTAAAACGCCGCTGCGTTTTTTTAAAAAATCGAGAACCTGAGCTTCTGAAAGCTCCCCATCATTTCGCAAAACCAGTGATGCATTGTGGCAAAAGGGACATCGCAGGTTGCAGCCACCTGTGAAAACAGTAGCAGCAAGCTTATCGGGAAAATCCAGCGCTGTGAGCTTTTGCAGTCCGCGAATGTGCATGAATATCCTCCTTTCTTTTATCAAATAAATGCGGGGCACCGCTTTTTTGGCTGCCCCGCACAGGAATTGTTTCTGCTTCTATGTTATACCATATTTTCCATTTTGTCAATACTTAAAACACAATATATTGTATATTTTTTAAGATTAGTAAGGAAAGTTGTATCTTGACTCAACATATTTTTACAAATAGTGTTTGACTTGTGTGGCTGCTTTGGGTATAATGATAAAAGCATCAAATGGAAATAGATGACTTTGTAAAAGAAAGGATGTTTCCATGTCTAAGATAACGGTTATCGGAGCCGGAGTGATGGGAAGCACCGTTGCTTTTCCCGCATGTGATAACGGACATAGTGTGTCGCTTGTGGGAACACCGTATGACAGAGAGATCATTGCTCGTCTCAAGCAGGATGGCTACCACTTGGGTTTAAAAAGAAAGCTGCCCGGCTGTCTCTCATTTTATCAGACAGAAGAGCTTGAAGAGGTTTTAAACCAAAGTGAGCTTGTCGTTGCGGGAATCAGTAGCTTCGGTGTAGACTGGTTTGCCGATGAAATTCTGCCTCAAATAAAAGACGGAACTCCTGTTTTGCTTGTAACAAAAGGCCTTCATAGTAAAGGAAACGGAGAGCTTTGCTCGTTTGTAGATTATTTTGAGGAGCGTTGCTGTGGAAGAGTGCCGTTTTATGCAATCGGCGGTCCTTGCATTAGCCATGAGCTTGCTGACAGACATGATACATTTGTCGGTATCTGCGGTTACAGTTCGGAAAATCTTGAAAAGATCCGTAATATGCTGCTCACTCCCTATTATCATATCAACACCACCACCGATGTTGTCGGCTTTGAGATAGCCGCCGCTATCAAGAATATCTATGCCCTTGCGGTTTCAATGGCTATCGGTGTTGCCGAGTCAAAGGATGGTCTCGGCTGCCGCCCTCATTTTAACTCGCAATCGGGTTTGTTTGCACAGAGTATTCGCGAGATGGAAACGATTATAAAAGCCTTTGGCGGAAATCCGGAGGAAAATATAGTTTACGGCGTGGCCGACCTCTATATCACCATCGAAAGCGGCAGAAACCGCGAGATCGGTGTCCTTTTGGGCAGGGGCTATACAGTTGATGAGGCTCTTGAAAAACTGCGCGGGATGACGCTTGAGTCGGTCAGCGCAGTAAAGGCTCTCTCCGAAGCGCTAAAGCTTAAGTGTGAGCGCGGCGAGTTTGATATTAACAGTATTCCGCTTTTTGCGCATGTTAATGAACTTATGTCCGGCAAAAAAACGGTCGATATTCCTTGGGATAACTTTTAATAAGTCAAAATCCCCCGCTCTTGAGGCACACTTCCTTACGGAGT
>JAZQMT010000087.1:0-14839 GCA_045543635.1 Oscillospiraceae bacterium
CTTTCCGGCAGAAGCCATGAGGTCATCACCGCTGTTTTTGTCTGCGCACCCAAAATAAAAAAAGGCTTTACCGTTAAAACACAGGTGGAATTTTATGAGCTATCGGATAATGAAATAGAGGAATATGTTAAAACGGGTGAGCCCATGGATAAAGCGGGGGCTTACGGTATTCAGGGTAAAGCTCTGCGCTTTGTAAAAGGCATTTGCGGAGACTATTATAATGTGGTCGGCTTTCCGGCTGCTGAGTTTGTAAGATTTATGGAGAGGGAAGGGCTATGAAAATAATTTTAAGTCCATTTACCACCCCGCATCTTAACCTTGCGCTTGAAGAGTATATTTTGTGTAATTTCACACAGGGCGATGTTGTGATGCTTTGGCGAAATGACCGCTCGGTGATAATAGGCAAAAACCAAAACGCCTATGCAGAAATAAATCTTGATTTTACACAGGAAAATAATATTCCCGTTGTCCGTAGAATAACGGGCGGCGGTGCGGTTTTTCACGATTTGGGAAATATAAACTTTACATTTATTTCGGATTATCATGAGGGAGAGTTCGGCTCCTATAGCGCCTTTGCAAAACCCGTGTGTGACTTTCTTGCAGCGCTCGGCCTTTCTGCTGAGCTTTCGGGCAGAAACGATATTACGGCAAATGGATTTAAGATTTCAGGTAATGCTCAAACGGTTCGTAAAAACAGAATATTGCAGCATGGAACGCTGCTTTACAGTGCTGATTTAGGCAAACTTACAGGTGCTTTAAAACCTCGCCCGATAAAACTTTCGGGCAAGGGAATATCTTCCGTTCGCAGCCGCGTTGAAAATATAAAAACGCTCGCAAACTGTAATTTTTCAGCGGAGGAATTTTTAAAAAAACTATATGTATTTTTTCTCTCTCAACCTTGTGCACAAGCATATTCTTTCAGCAAAGCGGATATTGCCGCCGCACAAAAGCTTTGCAGTGAGCGTTATGAAACATGGGAGTGGAATTTTGCCCAATCCCCCGTATTTTCACTTGTCAGAGAAAAGCGTTTTGATTTCGGGATAGTCGAGGTACACCTTGATGTTAAACAAGGGATGATTTCGGCTATCCGCCTTTTCGGGGATTTCTTTGGGATTTCTCCTGTATCTGAGCTTGAAGAGATGCTTGTAGGAGCCCCCCTTTCCCGCTTTGCTATCGAGCAACGCCTTGGAAATGTCACGGTTTCAAACTATATCAGCGGTATGTCACTTTCAGATCTTTTAGGTTTACTTGTATAAATCATGTGTTTTAAAAACAGATTAATCGGTTTCTCCCTTTTTTTCCGAGTTAGTCAATAGATAATGTTTTTCAATCTTATATAAAGGTTATTTTTAAACAAATCGCAGTAAAAAAGCTTTGCAGAAATAAACAGAAAGCTGCTTGGGAAAAACCCAAGCGGGTTTCTTTTTATTTCTGTCTTTCCTGCCCAAAATAGTTTTTGGGAGGGATTTTTTTGTATTATAATAAGGTTGAAATCTGCGGTGTGAATACTGCAAAATTAAAAGTTTTAAAGGAAGCAGAAAAAATAGAACTGCTTCACAAAATGCGTGGCGGGGACCCTACCGCTCGAGATCGCCTCATAGAAGGAAATCTTCGGTTGGTGCTCAGCGTGATACAGCGCTTTTTAAACCGCAATGAAAATTTAGATGACCTTTTTCAAGTCGGTTGTATCGGACTTATCAAGTCCATCGACAACTTTGATGTGTCACAAAATGTTCGTTTTTCAACCTATGCTGTCCCTATGATAATCGGTGAAATACGCCGTTATCTTCGGGATAATAACAGTATTCGTGTCAGCCGTAGCCTGCGCGACACGGCTTACAAGGCTATGCAGGCAAAAGAGGCTTTAACAGCAGAGCTCGGCCGCGAGCCCAATATTTCCGAAATAGCGCAGAAGATTGCAATGGATAAGGCGGATGTTGTTATGGCACTTGAAGCTATCGTTGAACCCATGTCAATCTATGACCCTGTTTATTCTGATGGAGGAGATACCATTTATGTTCTTGACCAGCTTAAGGATAAAAATGATGATAATAACTGGCTTGAGGAATTAAGCATCAGAGAGGCAATTTCAGGGCTCGGAGAACGCGAAAAGAAAATTTTATCAATGCGCTTTTTTGAGGGAAAAACCCAAATGGAGGTTGCAGGGGAAATTGGCATCTCACAGGCACAGGTGAGCCGCCTTGAGAAGGGAGCGCTAGATAAAATAAAAAGTCAGCTATAACAGCATTTTTTCCCGCATAAACGCAAGCAGTTTTTTTTCTCTGCGTGAAACCTGAACCTGCGTCATATTAAGCTCTTGCGCTGTCTCGGTTTGTGTTTTGTTTTTAAAATAACGTAATATAATTAGCTTTTGGTCATGTACGTCCATTTTAGAAATAATTTGGGAAAGGGATAGGCGGTTTACAATTTGTTCTTCTTCAGAGTCAATTATAACGTCGATTTGTCCGCCGCCCTCGTCATCACTTTCGGTAAGCGATAGCGGAAGGTGGGAGGCATTGAGTGCTTCTGCGGCTTCCTCCGGGCTGATGCTTAGCTCAGAGGCTATCTGTCCGATAGTCGGCTCGCAGCCAAGTGAAAGAGAAAGCCGTTCACGCACTCGTGTAACTTTTAGGGAAAGCTCTTTTAATGAGCGGCTCACTTTAACGCTGCCGCCATCACGAAATAGCCGTTTGATCTCGCCTAATATCACCGGAACCGCATAGGTTGAAAATTTTACCCCGCGTGCATGATCAAAAGCATCATAGGCTTTTACAAGCCCCATACATCCTGCCTGAAACAGGTCATCATATTCAATGCCGCGCCCGCGAAAGCGGTTAGCGCAGGAGTGAACAAGTCCGAGATTTTGGCTTATGGCATCTTCTCTGGAGGGGATAAGTGTGCTATTCATTTGCAGCACGCTTTTTGCAGAGCACTTTTTCTAAAGTAACGCTTGTCCCTTTTCCCTTTTTGGAACGAACCTTAACCTTGTCGGTAAAGCTCTGCATCACAGAAAAGCCAAGTCCGGAGCGTTCTTCTTGTGGTAATGTTGTGAAAAGCGGCTGCATGGCTTGTTCTATGTCCTCAATGCCGCATCCTTTGTCCCTTATGGTGATAACAACGCGGCGGTTCTCAAATATCTTTGTATGTATTGTGATGGTGCCGATAGTGTCTCGGTAGGCGTGAACAATACAGTTTGTCACCGCCTCAGAAACCGCAGTTTTGATGTCGGCAATTTCGGCAGCGGTGGGGTCAAGGCTTGAAATAAACGCCGCCACTGCCACACGGGCAAACCCTTCATTATTTGAAAGGCTTTGAAAATTAAGTCGCATTTGATTTTCTGGTTTCAAAACTAGTCCTCCTTTGGTTTGTCTGCCTGGGTAGATTGCTCAATTTTTGAGCAGTCGGCATTTTTTATTGTTACAATAGAATCAATTCCCGCAATGCGTATTACTCGTTTTAAATAAGCAGACATATCGGAAATAGAAACGCTTCCGCCATAATCATTTGCAAGGCGATACCTGCCCATGATAAGTCCTATCCCTGAGCTGTCCATAAAGGTTACATCCTTAAAATTGAATTCGACCTCTTTGGGGCGTGTTTGTATAATTTTAAAATCAGCCTCCTCGCGAATTTGCTTGGCACTGTGATGGTCAATTTCGCCAGAGAGGATAATGATTAGCTTGTCCTGCTGCATATCCAGCTTTGCCGGCATTTTTTTGCACCTCCGTTATTTTTTTTGCGGCAAAAAAGCCGCTATCCTTGTATTTAAGGATAGCGGCTGATGGTTAAAAAAATTGTCAAATTGTGAGATGAAATAAAATAAACTGCTTAAGCTTGCCTGTCTAAGAGAGATAACAGTGTTTCCCGAACTTCTCCCGCAATGTATAGTGACCCCCAACAAATCAATATGTCCCTGTCGGATAGTTTTTTTAGAGCAAGCAAAGCACCTTCTTTTATAGACGGCGCGGGAATAGTGTCTTTGCAAAAGGCAGACGAAACCTCTGCCATCTCTGCTGCTGAAAGAGCACGCGGGTTGTCGGGAGTAACGGTAACGATAGCTTTGCAAAGCGGAGCTATCATTTGCGTAGCTAATTCAAAATCCTTGTCTTTCAGCATTCCGCATATAGCAATGATACGCCCCGAATAGGGTTTTATATAATTGTAAAGCGCAGAAACCTTGTCGGCATTGTGCGCACCGTCAATGATGATGGTGGGCTGCCGAGATATAACCTCTAATCTTGCGGCACAGCGCATTTCATATAATCCCTGTTTCACTGCTGATAGGGGTATCTCTATTCCGTAGGCCGCAAGCTCCTTTATGGCATAGATTGCGGAAACTGCATTGTGAATTTGATGTTCGCCTGTCATTTTCAGGCTGTATTGTTCGTTTTCAAAGCAAAAACGCGAGCCATCAAGTGAAAACTCCATGTCGGAAATATCCGAAAGCGAGGGAATAGAAAGAGAGCAGCCCTGGTTATGCGCTGTTTCTTTTATAACCTTGAGTGCAGCGTTTTTTTGGTCGGGATAACAAACTACCCGCCCCCCTTTTTTAATAATTCCGCACTTTTCAAACGCAATTTCAGAAATCGTGTTTCCTAAATATGCCGTGTGGTCAAGTCCAATGCGAGTTATTACCGAAACGAGCGGAACATCAATGAGGTTTGTGGCGTCAAACCTGCCGCCCATGCCGACCTCGAGACAAACAACATCGCATTTTTGCTCTGCAAACCAAAGAAAAGCTAAAACGGTGTTAAATTCAAACTCAGTTATCACAACATCTGCTTGATTTAAGGTTTTAACAAGGGGAATAAGCCGCTCGCAAAGTCGGCAAAAGTCCTCTTTGGGAATAAGAGAGCCATTTATCTGAAACCTTTCACGGAAGTCAAGGATATAAGGCGAGGTATAAAGCCCAACCTTTAAACCTGCATTTTTCAGTATACAGGCGCAGTAGCCTGCAGTAGAACCTTTTCCGCTTGTGCCCGCAATATGAATAAACTTAAGTGCCTTGTGTGGATTGCCTGCAAGAGAAACAAGCCGGGAAACTCTTGTAAGTCCCGGCTTGGATCCGAATTTTGATAGTGAATGAATGTAGTTAAGTGCCTCTTGATAATTCATAAGAAAATCAGTCCTTGCGGATTTTGGCAATGCTTTCTAAAACCTTTTCTTTACGGTCTAAAAGCTTTGCAAGCTTTTCTCTCTCGGCCTCTACAACATTTGAAGGAGCTCGGCTGACAAAGTTTTGATTGTTCAGTTTGCCTGTAATAACAGCCTCGTCTTTTTCGCAAGCAGCAAGCTCGCGATTCAGGCGCTCAAGTTCTTTCCCGAAATCAACAAGCTCTTCGGTAGGAATGTAAACCCTTGCATCGTTTGTAATAACCTGTGTTGCACTCTCCATGTCAAAGCGCTCATCAATTTCAACATGGGAGGCAAAAGCCAAACGCTCAATAAAGGCAATTCCTTTCCGGAAGGTGTCACCGGCAGTAGTTTCAATGTAAACACCCGCCTTTTTGGAGGGTGGAACATTCATTTCGCTGCGGCGATTGCGGATGCCCTTGATAACATCCATGATCTTCTCAAACTCGTTTGCTTCAACAGGGAAATCAAGCTCTTTTTGGTAGGTCGGATAGGGGGCTGTCATCAAAGTGTCCCCTTGATGAGGCAGTGCTTGCCAAATCTCTTCGGTGATAAACGGCATAAAGGGATGTAAGAGAGAGAGAGAGCCGTTCATAATATAGAGTAAAACCTTTTGTGCTCTAAGGCTATCCTCTGTGCCGGCAGAAAGGCGGGATTTACACAGCTCAATGTACCAGTCGCACATGATGTCCCAAATAAAGTCATAAAGTTTAGAAACTGCAACACCCAGCTCGAATTTTTCAAGATTGTCGGTAACCTCTTTTGCAAGAGTATTAAACTTGGTAATAACCCATTTATCTTCAAGTTCGAGCTTTTCGGGCAGGCAAGCGTCTGTAATTTCATCGGAAAGATTCATAAGAATAAAACGCGATGCATTCCAAAGTTTATTTGCAAAGTTACGGCTTGCCTTGACCTTATCATAACTGAAACGCATGTCGTTACCGGGGCTGTTTCCGGTTGCAAGCATAAAGCGCAGTGCATCAGCACCGTACTCGTCGATAACCTCAATGGGGTCAATTCCGTTTCCGAGTGATTTCGACATCTTGCGTCCTTGCTCGTCGCGGATAATTCCGTGAATAAAAACAGTATCGAAGGGAACCTCATTTGTGTTCTCAAGAGCCGAGAATATCATTCTCGCAACCCAGAAGAAAATAATGTCATAGCCTGTGACCAAGGTGTTGGTGGGGTAGAAGAAATCAAGGTCTTCAGTTTTTTCGGGCCATCCAAGGGTCGAAAAAGGCCAGAGGGCAGAGGAGAACCATGTATCGAGAGTGTCCTCGTCCTGACGCAGATTTTTGCTCTGGCAATGCGGGCAGAGCATAGGCTCGTCTTTAGAAACAATAACCTCGCCGCAGTCATCACAATACCAAGCGGGAATTCTGTGTCCCCACCAAAGCTGGCGTGAAATACACCAATCCTTGATGTTCTCCATCCAGTGGTAATATATTTTGCTGAATCTATCAGGGATAAAGGAGGTCTTGCCTTCTTTAACTGCTTTTATTGCGGGCTCTGCAAGCGGCTGCATTTTAACAAACCACTGTTTGGAAACTCTCGGCTCAACAGTTTGGTGGCAGCGATAGCAGTTTCCGACATTGTGCTCGTAATCCTCAGTGCGAACCAAAAATCCGCCTGCCTCTAAATCGGCAACAATGGCTTTTCTGGCCTCATATCTGTCCATGCCGGCATATTTGCCGCATTTTTCGTTCATGTGTGCATCCTCGGTCATCAAATTGATGACTTCGAGATTATGTCTGAGACCGACTTCAAAGTCATTAGGGTCATGCGCAGGTGTGATTTTAACAACGCCTGTTCCGAAATCCATTTCGACATAATCGTCTGCAACAATAGGGATGTCTTTGTTAACTAATGGCAGAGTAACCGTTTTGCCGACAATAGCTTTGTATCTTTCGTCATTGGGGTTAACGGCAATAGCGGTATCGCCCAGCATGGTTTCAGGGCGGGTAGTTGCAAGTTCAACATATCCGCTCCCGTCTGAAAGGGGATAGCGCAGATGCCAGAAATGACCTGGGGTGTTTTCATATTCAACTTCTGCATCTGAAATGGATGTTTTGCAATGAGGGCACCAGTTTATGATGCGCTCGCCACGATAAATAAGACCTTTTTCATACAGTCTTACAAAAACTTCCTTAACAGCCTCTGAGCAACCCTCATCCATGGTAAATCGCTCGCGCTCCCAATCACAGCAAGAACCGATGCGGCGTAGCTGTTCGGTGATACGCCCGCCATAGGTGCGTTTCCACTCCCAGGCTCTCTTTAAAAATTCCTCGCGCCCGATCCCCTCTTTTGAGAGCCCCTCTTTGCGCATTGCCTCAACAATCTTTGCCTCGGTCGCAATAGAAGCATGGTCGGTTCCGGGAACCCATAAAGCGCAATAGCCCTGCATTCTGCGGAAACGAATAAGAATATCCTGCAAGGTATTATCAAGTGCATGTCCCATGTGCAGCTGCCCCGTGATGTTCGGCGGCGGCATTACAATGGTATAAGGCTTTTTTGTTTTGTCAATTTTGGTGTGGAAATATCCGCCGCTGAGCCAAAAATCATAAATACGAGATTCAACCGATTGCGGGTCATAAACCTTTGAAAGTTCTTTGTTCACGATAAAATAGTCCTTCCTTATATGTTTTTAATAGATTAGAAATACATTCCGTAGTCATTGAGTAATGGTTCGTTGGTAAGAACAACTAAGAAATAAAATAAGATGGTAAAGAGACCTAATAATATACCGATTGAACCGAGAATGATTCCGGCAAGTGCCATTCCCGAGCGGGAGGATTTTCTTCCCAAAATTCCGAAAATAAGCGCAAGAATTGAAGGAATTAATGCATAACAGCAACAAGGGATAACGCCTATAATTCCCAAGATTAAGGCGGCAAGAGCAAACCCGCTGTTATCCTTTACCGGCTCTTCAGGAAACGGCGGCTGCACATAAGGCGCCGTTGGAATAGTATATATGGGGGTTTCTGACTGCGTGGATGCTTTAGGCGCAGTGGCCGCCTCGTTGGAAGTTTCAAAAGAGGACTGAACCGTTTCTGAAGACTGATTGTCTTGATTTATCGGCTGCGGCTTTTCAGCTGCAGAAGGCTCGGCAGGAGCCTGCGCCGTGAGCATGGTGCCGCAGTTTCGGCAGAAAGCCATATCGTCTTTTATCTGAGCTCCGCAATTTTTACAAAACATATAAATTCCCTCCATACATTTTTGTGATTGAAAAAATGTGTTTTTTGTATTATAATATAACAAATTGATATTTTTAAGACTATTATACCATATTTAAACATTTTTTCAATACAAACTTTCTATTTACGGAGCCGAAAATGAAAAAAAATCTAAGCCTTCTGCGCCCTGTTGCTTATTTCTTTTTGCTTTTAACCTTTGCGCTCATTCCGCTGTCCCTTATTGAGGATGCAAGCTTTTGCCTTATGTATAATATAACGGGGTTTATGTGCTGTGGCTGTGGCGTTACCCGCGGCTTTTGTGCTTTTATGCATTTTGACTTTGCGGCAGCTGCTGCATATAATCCTGTTTTCACCTATTCTATTTTTCCTATCAGTGTGTTTCTTATGCTGGAAGATAGCGTGGTATTATTTTGCCGCCGTTTCTTCATGAAAAAGAGAATATCCCTCTTGGAAGAGGCAGGAGTAGCAGTAAATCATTTTTTGCAAAAAAAATAAAACAGAGGCTGACCTTAAAGGAAAGCCTCTGTTTTTTATAATTTTAATTACTCCATATTCGCTTCGATGTATCTGACAACATCACCAACAGAACGCAGATTTTCGATCTCGTCATCGGGAACCTCAACACCGAATTCATCGTTAAGAGTAACCACTGCATCAACAAGATCCAATGAATCTGCTCCGAGATTATCAATGATCAGAGAATCCATTGTAATGGTGTTTTCATCGATTGAAAGAAGCTCAGCTAAAATCGATCTTACCTTTTCAAATACCATGTAGTGTCCATCCTTTCGTATAATATAAAAATCGGCACGCCGATCTTAACGGTTTTAATCATAGCATATCCAAAAAGGATATTCAAGATGTATTTTTATAAATTTGTCCAAGAAATTTGAAAAAATGTAAATTTTTATCTGGCTTTTGGGTTAAATCATAGCTTTTATCTTTCAATATCAATAGATTTTTTATATTACCTACAAACTTTTTTATATGTTAAAATAATACATAAATATGACAAATTAAGTTGAAAAGTATGGGTATAATAGCCCTGGGAAAAAATTGGCGCTGTGCTGCTGTTGTCGGCATATTTCCGGTAATATTCGTATCGGTATAAAGGAGAGGGTATTATGACGATCCAGCAATGTAAGTACATTTTAAAGATTGCTGAATGTGGTTCGTTTAATGAGGCGGCAAAGCAACTGTTTGTGGCACAGTCAAGCCTTTCGGTCAGTGTAAAATCTCTTGAAAGTGAACTGAATATCAAAATATTTGAACGTTCCGGAAATGGCGTGTATTTAACTGATGCAGGGGCTGAATTTGCCCGTTACGCCCGCCAGATAGCAGAACAAAATGATTTTATACTAAACCGTTACGCTGCCGATAATGTTCGAAAAAGATTATATATTTCTACGCAGCACTATGATTTTGTAGCCGATATTTTCGGAAAGCTTTTAAACCAAACCAAAGAACAAAATTACCGTTTTTCCTTGCGCGAAATGAAAACCTATGATGTTATTCGCGAAACCGAAAACGCCTATTGCGATATAGGAATTATTGCGATAAAGGGAAATGATTTTAGTATTATGGAGCGGTATTTGGGGAAAAGGGGAATTTTCTTCACGCCGATACTTAAGGCGTTGCCGCATGTATATCTGCGCAAAGAACACCCTCTGGTAAAATATCCCCGATTGACTCCTGCCGATATAAAAGATTACCCTTATGTTTCCTATGAACAGGGCGAGCATAACACCTCATTTTTTACCGAGGAGATTGTAAATACTTACAGTGACAAACAAGTCGAGATCAGTGACAGAGCAACGCTTATGAATGTATTGCTTGATACGGATTGTTACACTGTGGGCACAGGCATTATGCCCTCTATGCTGAATGAAGAAAGAATAGTCAGTATTCCGTTTGAAAGTGATGATTTTTATATTATAGGTTATATTCTTCGTACCGACCGAAATCCCTCTGAACTTGCTAAAACCTTTATCCAAATGCTGAGTAAGACTGCGGAGGAATTCGGTAACTGAGAACCAAAAAACATACCACATTCTTTTTGCTTGTAAAACAAAAGAGAGTGTGGTATTCTTTTTGTATAAGCATTAAAAAGGTGTGCGTTTTTATGAATATCATCTATTTCGGTTATGATATGTTTGCAGATTGTCTTAAAAAGCTTTTGCAAAATCCACAAATTAATATTTTAAAAATTTACAGTTTCCCGTCTGATGGTTTTTTTGATTTTCATGATGAAATCAAAGAAATTGCTGCTGTAAATAATATTCCCTTTACAACGCAAAAGATAACTCATGAGGAGCTGGAACGGCAGTTTTCGCAAAACGGCTGCGACCTTGCGTTTTCTGCAGGCTATCAATACCGTATTCCTATGGAAAACATTCCGCAGTTTCGAGGGGTAAATATTCATCCCTCCCTGCTGCCGCAGGGCAGAGGTCCGTGGCCGCTTCCTCATGTTATTTTAAAGGGGCTTTCTGAGAGCGGCGTTACCGCCCATAAGCTTGCGGTGCGTTTTGATGAAGGCGATATTATGCTTAAAAAGGTTTTTTCGGTTTCTGCTGATGAAACCTACCATACGCTTGAGAAAAAGGTTAAAATTGCCGCTGCTGAGCTGGTATGTGAGCTTATGGATGATTTTGAAAATTTGTGGAAAAATGCGAAAAAACAGGGAGCAGGCGAATATTGGCGCGAGCCGCCTGATTTTGAAAGAACAATTTTTAAGGATACTCCGCCTGAGAAAAGGAAACTTATTCTGCGTGCTTTTGGTGAGGACTATACTCTATATTGCGATCAAATTGAGAAAGAAGGTAAAAAAACATGTCTATAAGAGCTTTTTTGGTCGGTCCTGATCAAAACGAGTTTTGGAAACATCGAGAAAGGCTTTTAAAAAGTAAAAATCCTCTTTTGAGAAAATATCATAGCTTGCGTTGCTTGCGCATTTTATATAAAAATAACGCCTCTATTGAGCCGCAAACCAAAATTGACGGTACAATAACCTTTCCGCATGGGCTCAACGGTATTCTTATTTCGGCAGGGGCTGTTATCGGTAAAAATTGCACCGTTTTCCATCAGGTCACGATAGGCTCCAATACCGCGAAAGGCACGAAACATCCGGGTTCTCCGCAGATAGGGGATAATGTGTATATCGGAGCGGGTGCCAAGATTATCGGGGGAATTAAGGTAGGAAATAATGTTCGTATCGGGGCAAATTGTGTGGTTACTGAAAATATCCCTGATAACGCTACTGTTGTGATGGGAAAACCCCGTGTCATTTTGCATGACCAGCCGCTTGATAATTCCTTTACCAGTTTTGCTGATTTTTCAAAAGATGAATAAAAAGAGTCGGCGCAGAAAAAAATCTGCGCCGAGAAGGTGACTGAAAAGCAAAATTTGACTGCTTTGTGATTTTAGGACAAAACTGTCTGTTCATCAAAGCTGAATTTCTTCCACCCATTTTCTATTCCGCAAAGGCTCTATGTTTTCTACCTTTCGGTGTAAAACAGCGGGTGTGTTAGATTTTCCTTGTACATCTAAAAGCATGTTTCGAATAAATAATTTCTTCTTTTGCTTTCTGCGTTGAGGCATGGTTTCACCTCCGCTATTATTGTGGCACATATATAACCGAAAAAACGAGGAAAATTTTGTGAAATTTCCTCGTTCTTTTTGCATTGACAAAAGAGAATACAAACTATAAAATATTATTAAGGATTTGCGCGATCAATCGTTTCTGTAATAAAATTAAATACTGTAAGCAGTGATTAGGAGAATGCATTATGAAAGCTGTTTGCGATTTAAATTGTTTTGATTGCAAATTCGAAGACTGTGTTAATGACCGATTGGAAATAGGTGATTTCCGATCGGGGGAGGAATTGGATCGTGAGATAATGCGTGAGCGAAATCCCCGTAAAGCCCGCAAACTCTCGCAGCAGGCGCTGAAAAGAAAAAAGCAATACCATTCCGAGAATGAAACAGGAAAAAGAGCGTATGCGCAGGCATATTACCAGCTTAATCGTGAGCGATATGTGAAATATCGCCTTGAAAATCGTGAACGAAAAAGTGCCTATGATCGGGATTATTTCAGCCGCAATAAAGATGTTATTTGTGAAAAGCATAAAATTTACGGTCTGAAAAATAAAGAGCACCTGCGAGAGCGTCAGAAAGAATGGCGCGAAAAAAACAGAGAAAAAATCCGTTCCTACCAAAGAGAGTATTATCTCAGGAAAAAGCAACAAAAAGAGCAGTAAAAAAGGCTTCCCATAGGGAAGCCTTTTTTCGTTATAAAAGTTTTTCTCGAAGCTCTGAGGCGCTTAAAGGAGAAAGGTATGCGGGAGGAATGTCAAAAACAGTCTTACAACCAAATTCACCTTTGTCAAAAAGGCGGGCAGCAGCTCTTGCATAAGCTAAAATAACGCTGGCAGTAAATTCGGGGTTTGAGTCTAATTTTAAGCTGTATTCAATGATATGTGCGTTCTCGCTCTCCCAGCCTGTTTTGCCGCTGCGAATAACAAATCCGCCATGGGGAAGATTGGAGTGATCACGACGCATTTCCTCTTGGGTTATAAAGGTAACACTTGTATCATAGTCAGCAAAATAGTTGGGCATAGAAACAATTTGTTGCTTAATTTTTTCTTTATCTGCGCCATCTGCCGCAACAACAAAACAATCTCTTTTGTGCTTTTGGCGAGCGGTAAGCTCAGGATTAGCACCGCTTCTAACTGCCTCAAGCGCATCATCAATGGGAATAGTGTATTGGCGCGCATCCAAAACTCCCTCTATGCGGCGAATAGCATCGGAATGACCTTGGCTAACACCCTTGCCCCAGAATGTATAGTCCTTGCCATGGGGTAGAATAGCTGAGGAATAAAGACGCGAAAGTGAGAACATTCCCGGGTCCCAGCCGCATGAAATAACAGCAACCGTTTCGCTGTTTTTTGCCACAGAGTCGACATTCTTAAAATGTTCGGGAATATTTGCGTGTGTATCAAAACTGTCAACAACATTGAAAAGTGACGCCAGTTGCGGTGTTTGTACCGGAAGATCGGTCGCACTTCCGCCGCACAAAATCATAACATCAATAGCATCCTTCATCGAAGCAGCTTTATCAATATGGTAAACGGGAACGCCTTCGGTAAGTATTTTAACAGCAGCAGGATCTCTGCGAGTAAAAACAGCAACTAAATTAACATCATCTGAATGTTTTATGGCACATTCTACCCCGCGTCCTAAATTGCCGTACCCGTAAATACCAACTCGTACCATAAACAAGACTCCTTTTAATATTGTAACTGGCATTATAACACTTTTCTTAAAAAAACACAATAAGAAAAGCTGCAAAAATGCATTTTTTTACTGTCACCATACAACCCGAAGAGTCATAAAATGAAAGTAGACCGAAATAAAAACGGTCCCTTGTAAAATCGAAAGGAGCCAATCTAAAGTGGAAAGAAAAATGTCTGTTTGTTGCGGGCAGGATCACAGCCTTTCACAAAATAGAGGTCAAATGAACACTTCCTGCAACATTCCACAGTCTAAATGCTCCCTTGCAATGGCATATGTACCTTGGCAGAAGTGGGAGCCGCTTTATGAGGAAGAAAAAGCCTTAGCGGCAGGAACAGCATTTCCGTCGCTTGATTTGCCGTTTTGCGGAAGGGGGATCATATGATGAATGAAAGACAAAGAATGCTTAAAAGAGTGCAGATGTTTGATTTCATTCTCGATGAACTGAACCTCTTTTTAGACACTCATCCCAACGATCAAAATGCACTCGAATATTTTGCGCAGTATCAATATCTGAAGAATGATGCGACCAATCAGTATGAATCCAAATTCGGTCCCTTAAGAGCTGAAGATTTTGTCGGGGGTCAGGAATTTGACTGGATCAAAGGCCCATGGCCTTGGGAAAGCGAGGTAAAATAAGGATGTGGACATATGATAAAAAACTACAATACCCTGTAAACATCAAAAACCCGAATCCTAAACTCGCTATGGCAATCATCTCGCAGCTTGGTGGTCCTGATGGAGAACTTGCTGCATCTATGCGTTATCTCAGCCAGCGTTACGCCGCGCCATATGATGAGGTAAAAGCCATTCTTACGGATGTTGGAAGTGAGGAACTTGGGCATATGGAAATGATCAGTGCTATCGTCTATCAGCTGACGCGTGATCTTTCGCCCGAGGACATAAAAAAATATGGATTTGAACCGTATTATGTCGACCACACTACCGGCATTTACCCCATTGCAGCCTCCGGCACCCCCTTTACTGCTAAATATTTTCAGTCAAAAGGCGATGTTATAACCGATCTGCATGAGGATCTTGCAGCAGAGCAAAAGGCAAGAACGACCTATGATAACCTTCTGCGTATTGTAGACGATCCTGATGTCAAAGATCCACTGCGTTTCTTAAGAGAACGAGAAGTAGTTCATTTTCAACGCTTTGGTGAAGCACAACCAACAAAGTGGAATGACTACGGCGGAGCAGCTGACAAAACCGCTTGAAAT
>JAZQMT010000088.1:0-7742 GCA_045543635.1 Oscillospiraceae bacterium
CATGCAGCACCTGCCGCCTGATTGCGGTACCCATATTCTTTTAACAAAAAAGGCCCCTCCGACCCCTGCCGGAGGAGCTTTTGCTAATCATTACATTGTAAATTCTTTAATAAGTTGTTCAATTTGAGATTTAAGCATTTCAACATCACCATTGTTAAAAATAAATCTGTCTGCAATAGCAATAGGCCCGCCTTTTTCGAGATTTTCTATTTCTGCATAATCGCGGCTTTCCGCTTCGGCGTTGGTAAGAGGTCTAATGGTGCGTGTAGTCAACCTGTTGTAACGTACAGCTCTGTCGGTTATAACAGCAACAATGGTAATATCGTCCCCAAAATGTTGTTTAAGGCATTTGTATTCCGACCAAGAGTAAAGCCCATCTAAAATGGTGTTACCTTCCTCTGCTGCTTTTTCAATGGAGGGAAGCAATAGCTTTGCAAATGCGGCAGGACCGTGATCGCGGCGAAGCTCCTCGCGAACAGCGCGCTCGTTCTGCTCACTCTTAGGAAGACCGCGTTTTGCAAGCTCATCCATGGTGACCTGTCCAAAGTAAATGCGATTCCAGCCCTTTTCCACAAACAGATCACAAACTACCGATTTTCCGCTGCCGCACATGCCCACCAGCGCGGCGATCTTGTGATTAGGCATAAACAAAAAGCCCCTTTCCTGTGTTTGATTGTTTTATTGAAAGACAACTGCATCTTATAGTGCAATCACTTCATCTGCAAGCGTTTGGGTATCGTTATTGTCATGTGTAACCATAAGTACTAAATGTTCTTTGGAAAACGCGCGTATCATTCTTGCAAGAACAGTGCGTGTGTCATTATCAAGTCCGGTAAACGGCTCGTCCAGAAGCAAAATATCGGGGGATAGGGCAAGGGCGCGGGCAAAAGCAACCCGCCGCTTCATTCCACCACTTAAATTTCGGGGATATTCGTTTTCATTTCCTGCAAGCCCGACATGATAAAGCAGCTCTTTTGCTGTCTTGGTTTTGTCCGCTGATTTTCCACGCATAACACAAGTGATGTTCTCGCAGGCACTAAGCCACGGGAGCAACCTGTCCTCTTGAAATAAAAAAGAAATAACACCGTTTTTTATAACTTTTCCGCTATCAGCTTTCTCCAATCCGGAAATAATGCGCAAAAGTGTTGTTTTTCCGCGTCCCGAAGCACCTGTAATGCAAACGATGCCGTGTTTTTTGAAATCATAGGAAAAATCTTTAAAAATGTGTTTGTCGCCAAAAGACTTATAGATGTTTCGCAGCTTTAGCATTATTTTGCACCGCCTTTCAGAACTTTATTTGAAAGACATTTTAAAACATATAGAAAAGCTTTTTCCATAACAATACTAATCATTATTATAACAAAAGTCAGTGCAAATAAATCTACAGTTTCAATATACACCTTTGCGTTATAAATTTCAAGTCCCAATGTTTTTTCGGGCAAGGCAATAACCTCAGCAGCTACGCCGGATTTCCACGCAAATCCCAGTCCGACCGAACATGCCGATACAAAATAGGGCATAAGTGATGGTAGATATATAAGTCTTGCTTTTTTTAAAAAAGAAAAACGATAAATTTCCGCCATTTCCAAAAGATGCGGGTCAATATTTGAAAATCCTTCGCTTAAATTTGAAAAAATAAGCGGTACTACCATTAAAAATGCGATAAAAGAGGGAACCCCTTCCTTACTTAACCAAAACAATGCAAGCACAATAAAGGATGCAACAGGTGTTGCACGAATTAGCTTTAAAAAAGGAGAAAAAAGACGGTGCAATAACTCAAAACGCGCTGTTAATGCAGCAAGAGGTGTTGCTACCGCAATAGCAAGCAAAAACCCCAACAGGATATGCCCGATGGAGTTTAATGTAAAAATCCAAAATTCAACCGTTAACCCAAGGGTAAATACTCGGCGAAAGGTTTCAAGCGGGGAAGCAACAATAATGCTGCTTCCCACCGCTATATGGACGACCTGCCAAACTCCGATCCAGAAAACCGCAGCCAACAGTGAAAAAACAATTTTGGAACCTTTTTTTTTGATTTTATCCAACATAATAAAAAGCATCATCAGGCAGCTGACCGCCAATGGAAGCAGGATTTGCTGCATATAGTGTATTTAGATAAGCTGAGACATTCTTTTTCATCTTATCCCCGACCATGAAAACAATATTGCAGGAAGGAATAGCATTTTCAACAACAGCGGCAGGCAAAATTCCGAACTCATCGGAAAGAACGCCGGTTTCGGTCCATTTTTCGTTGGCATATAAAGTGGATGCGTAATACTCGCCAAGGAAAGATTTAACCGCATCTTTGTTTTTGGAGAGAAAATCATTACGTACAATAAGGCATCCCATAACCAGTTCGCTGTTATTGTTGTCGGGAATTTTTGCCCATTCCTGAGAAAGGTCCAAGGCAATTTTAACTTTTTTATTTTTCATGGTAACATTGGTTACAAAAGGCTGGGGCAGCATTGCAATCTTAGCCTCTCCCGAAATCACCAAAGAGGCAAGCTCAGAATGTTCGGATTTATATTCAACCTTAACATCTTCACCGACTTTAAGTCCGTTTTTCTCTAAAATGTAATTGAGCGCATATTCGGGAGTAGAGCCTTTGCCGGTTGCATAAATGGTTTTTCCCTTAAGCTGTGAAACAGAGGAAATCTCCTCGCCGTTTGTTAGAATGGAGAGAACACCAAGCGTATTAACAGCAATGATACTTACACCTTTTTCGGTTTTATTATAAAGCGTAGCAGCTAAATTCGTGGGAACTGCTGCAATGTCAATGTTGCCTTTTACTATTTCGGGGACAACCTGATCGGCAGCAGTAAAGACTTTAAAATCGTAGTTGTTGTTGGCATAACCGTTTTTATTATTAGACATAAGTTTTAGCATTCCAATGGCAGTAGGCCCTTTGAGAACAGCAACATTTATATCGGCCTTGGTCTTCTCTGAAGAGACGGGAACAGCAGAAGAATTGTCACCTTGCTTGTCCTTTTCTGTGCAGCCTGCAAATAATGCACTCATCATTAAGACTGCCATTATAACAGAAACGATTTTTAATAGTTTAGATTTCATTGTTGAAACCTCCTTTTTTATTTTCGGCTTTATTATAACATAATTATTTCAAATGTATGTTGGAATTCCAACAAATCGAGCGATTTAGTTAAAAAATTATCATTTGCTGCTCCTGTAAGCCTCTGATTTATTTATTTCCCGTTTTTATGTAAAAATAAAAAACCGCCGCAAAAAAAGCGGCGGCTTTAGAGGTTATTTGGAGGCTTTCTCAGCAAATGAATTGTCAACAACATCGGCAAATGATGCTCTCTTTTCAAGCTCTCCCGCCGAAGTCATAACATCCTGCAGGCGGTTAAAGCTTTCCTCGGTCATAACAGGGGTGTCGCACCATGCATCAATGTCAATATAGCTTTGAATTGATTGTGTCAGTAACGGAAGATCGGTATCAGGGAAACTGGAGGCAACCACTTGCGCAATTTCCGCCGCTGTGTGCTCAGCACACCATTTTTCTCCTTTTGCTACTGCGTTAGCAAAGCCCTGAATAACCTCAGGATTTTTCTCAATGTATTCTTTGCCGGCAAAATATGCCGTATAGGGGATTTCACCGGTAGCTTCACCTACAGCTGCGACAACATAGCCCTTGCCTTCACTTTCCAGCATTGAGGCAGTAGGCTCAAATGCAGTAACATAATCACCCGTTCCTGCTACAAATGCACTGGTCATCATAGCAAATTGAACACTGTTGTCAAGAACTACATCTTTTTGGGTGTCAAGTCCGTTTGCCTTTAAAACATATTCAAAGGTCATGTAGGGAACACCGCCGCGTCTTCCCGGAAGAATGTGTGCGCCTTTAAGATCGGTCCATTTAAAATCTTCGTTTTTTTCACGGGCAATCAAAAAGGAACCGTCGCGCTGTGTCATCTGAGAGAAAACTTTCAGGTAATTGTCTCGTCCCTCGTTGTAAACATAAATTGCAGCTTCAGGACCGGCAAATCCGATGTCAACCTGCCCTGATAAAACCGCGGCGGCAACTGCATCAGCGCCCTGACCGGTTGAAAGCTCTATGTCGAGCCCCTCTTCTTCAAAAAATCCAAGCTCAATGGCAGCATATTGCGGTGCGTAGAATACGGAATGTGTTACTTCGCTCAGTGCAATGGTGACAAGCTCGTCATCGTCTTGCTTGCATGAGCAGAAACAAAAGATAGGTATGCAGAGTGCGAGTAAAAGTGCGAGAATTCGTTTTGATCCTTTTTTTAACATAAAAAGTCTCCTTTTTGATGGTTTTCTGTATATTACATGCAGAAAACCGGAGGTTTGTTACAAAAAAGTATTTTACTTGTGTGTTATAAATTTAAGAGTCAGTTTTTGTGCAATTACGATCAATTCGTAAAGAATAGCTGCTGCAACTGCAAGAATGAGAACACTTGCCATTACAAGATCCATTTTGAACACCTGACCGCCGTAAACGATAAGGTATCCAAGTCCGGCTTTTGAAACAAGAAATTCGCCGGCTATTACTCCGACGAGTGTTAGTCCGATGTTGATCTTAAGCGAGTTAAATAATGTTTCGATGTTGTAGGGTAAAACGATTTTTAAAAAAATCTGTAAACGGTTGGCACCAAAGGTCCGCAGCATTTTAATAAGCTCGGGATCGGTGGAATGAAAGCCACCGAGCATTTCCAAAACCGTTACGATCATGGATATGGCAAGTGCCATAAAAATGATGGCTCGTGTTCCCGCTCCCGCCCAGATAATAATTACTGGTCCGAGCGCTATCTTGGGCAGACTGTTTAGTACAACCAAATAAGGCTCGCTGACACGGGATAAAAAGGGTGACCACCATAGAAGTATTGCAGCGAGACAACCGATAACAACGCCCAATATAAAGCCTATGCAGGTTTCAAACAGCGTGGTTCCAATGTGCAACAGTAAATCGTTTTCTTTGTAATCGGCAAGTACCGAAATAATGCGGGAAGGCTGGCTTAATACAAAATTGTCAATAAACCCGATATGCCCCCCGAGTTCCCAAACTCCAATGAATGCAACAAGAAATAAGATTCTGCACAACGAAACGGCAACTTTATTCCTTCGCCGTGCCTGTAAATATTTTTTTCTTTCTTTTGAAGGTTCGTTATGATACATGGACATCAAGCTCTTTCCAGATTTGATTGAAATATTCCCCGAACTTTTTGTGATCGCGGCATAAAAGCGGGCTGCGATCAGGAATGTCAAATTCGGTGTCATATATTTTTTTAATAACAGCAGGTCTGCGCGACAAGATAATAACCCGATCACTCATGCTTATGCTTTCGGGTATATCGTGGGTCACGATCAGAGCCGTCTGCTTTTCTTTTTTTAAAATTTTGTAAACATCGTCGGTAACGGTAAGTCTGGTCTGGTAATCCAGCGCCGAAAACGCCTCGTCAAGGAGTAAAAGCTTGGGACGCACTGCCAGCGTGCGGATAAGTGCGGCTCGCTGCCGCATTCCGCCTGAAAGTTGGGCGGGATATTTGTCTCGAAATTCCCATAGCCCATAGGCACGCAGAAGATTGTCGGCGTAGTCGAGGTTCTCCTTGGTGAGCATCCGGCGGATCTCCAGCCCGATGAGAACATTTTTGCGAATGGAACGCCAGTCAAGAAGATTATCCTTCTGAAGCATATATGCGATCTCACCGCAAACTCCGGTCACATTTTCGCCGGAAAGCAGTATGTTACCCGAAGTAAGTGGAGTAATTCCTGCAATAGAAGAAAGCAGGGTGGATTTTCCGCATCCTGAAGGACCAACAATGCTGATAAATTCCCCTTCGCGTACATTGAAACTAACATCATGTACAGCCTCCACCTCTCCGTTTACCGCCTGATAGCAGATTTTGAGGTTATGTGCTTCAAGAATATTGTTCATAAAAAACTCCTTACAATATTAGGTGTCCCGAATTTTGCGGGACATAGAGCAGACAAAAACAGAAAAGCTGCTCAATACAGTATATTAAATCGGGAGCCTGAAAGTGAAAGGCAAGAGCATGGCAAAATGAAATAAAATTTGTATAAACCCGGAAAGCTTCTTGACACAAGAGGTGAAATGTTATACAATATACACATACTGTATTTTGTGGTTTTTTTGATTTTTCAATTTACAGATAGGAAAATAAAACAGAAAGGGAGGTCGTAAGAAATCTTATGACACAGGAACAAATTATTCTTCTCTGTGTTGTCATTGCAGCAGTTGTTCTTATTATCGCCGCGTTTTTTGGCGGCGTTGTATATAGACGGAAGACCGCCGAAAGCAAGATTGGTTCGGCAGAAGCCGAAGCTGAAAAAATAAAGAAAGATGCTGCGGCAGAAGCACAGAGAGCTAAAAAAGAAGCACTTATTGAAGCAAAGGATGAATTACACAAGCTCCGCAATGAGCAGGAACGCGAGCTCAAAGAGAGAAGAAACGAGGTCACGCATCAAGAGAGAAGGCTTCAGCAAAAAGAAGAAAATCTTGATAAAAAGACCGAAAATCTCGAAAAGAAAGAGGAAGCATTACAGGGAAAAATCAAAGAGGCAGAGGAAAAGCTTGCCGAAACCGAAACCATTAAAAAAAGTCAGCTCGAAATGTTGGAACGTATTTCAGGTCTTTCCACCGAGCAGGCAAGAGAAATGTTACTTAAAAATCTTGATGATGCGCTCACTCATGATAAGGCGGTTCGTATTGCCCAGTTTGAGCAGCAGATTAAAGATGATTCCGATCAGATTGCAAGAGATCTTATCTCCAGCGCTATCACTCGTTGTGCAGCCGACCATGTTTCGGAAGCAACGGTTTCGGTTGTTCCGTTGCCGGGCGATGAAATGAAAGGCAGAATTATCGGGCGCGAGGGTAGAAATATCCGCACCCTTGAAACCCTTACAGGTGTTGACCTGATCATTGATGATACTCCCGAGGCCATTACGCTGTCTTCGTTTGACCCTATTCGCCGCGAAGTGGCAAGAATTTCGCTTGAAAAACTGATTGCAGATGGGCGAATTCATCCTGCTCGTATTGAGGAAATGGTTGAAAAGGCAAAGCGTGAGGTTGAGAATAAAATTCGTCAAGAGGGTGAACGTGCAGTTATGGAAACCGGCGTTCACGGTATCAACCCCGAGCTTGTTAAGCTTTTAGGGCGTCTGCGTTATCGCACAAGCTATGGACAGAATGTTCTGGACCACTCTATTGAGGTTGCTCACCTTGCAGGTGTTATGGCTTGTGAGATCGGTATTGATCCTACAGTTGCACGCCGTGCCGGTCTTTTACATGACATCGGTAAGGCATTAAGCCGCGAAATTGAAGGATCGCATGTTGCTATCGGGGTTGATATTGCTAAAAAGTATAAGGAGAGCAACGATATTATTCATGCGATTGAGGCGCACCATGGTGATGTTGAAACCAAAACGGTTGTTGCTTGCCTTGTTCAGGCTGCAGATGCTATATCCGCTGCCCGCCCCGGTGCCCGCCGTGAAAACCTTGAAAACTATATTAAGCGTTTGGAGAAGCTTGAAGAGATTGCCAATAGTTTTGGCGGTGTTGAAAAATCCTTTGCTATCTCAGCGGGTCGCGAAATTAGAATTATGGTCAAACCGGAAACCGTTTCGGATGACCAGATGGTGCTCATTGCAAAAGATATTGTTGACCGTATTGAGAAGGAATTGGAATATCCCGGACAGATCAAGGTTCACGTCATTCGTGAAAATCGCACCATTGCTTACGCAAAATA
>JAZQMT010000089.1:0-22834 GCA_045543635.1 Oscillospiraceae bacterium
GTTTTTTACTCTGAAATCGTATTCGGTTCTTTGCTTGCTTTTTTCTTATTGAGAAAAGCCCATGCTGAAAAGAAAACCGTTATAGGAACTGAGAGAAGGATACCAATACTGCCGACGATTGCCTGAATAACTTCGACAAGCAGCATTTCGTAATTAAGCAGAAGCACCAAATCACGGGTATAGGCGGTAAATAACAGAATAGTTGCCATTGAGCCGCCGACATAGGCGAGGATAAGGGTGTTGGTCATGGTGCCGATAGCATCTCTGCCGATATTCATGCCCGAGATAACAAGCTTTTTAAAGCTGGGTTCATGCATCTGCTCAGACAGCTCAAACATAGCGGAGGAAAGCGACATGGCAACATCCATAATAGCTCCCAGCGAACCGATAAGAATACCACTCCAGATAAGTGCGGGAAGGTCGATAGAAACTCCGCCCTCGAGCATGGTGAGGAATAAATAATCCGAGTTTAAAATGCCGGTAATTCCAAAGGCGCGGTTTATAAAAATTGCAAGCACGCCCGAAGCTAAAATTCCGCCCGCATTGCCCACTACTGCACAAAGTGTTTTTTTGTTCCAACCGTTTAAAAGAGCGAGTGACGAGAGAATAACAAACAAGGTGATAACAATAGTCGAAACATAAATATTCTTTCCTGTCAGAACAGAGGGAATAAAGATAAGAAAAACAGAAAGCGTTGTAATAACAAGTGCAACAATGGTTGCAATCCCCTTTGTCCTTCCTATTATAAGAATGAGGGCAAGAAAAGCCAAAGTTAAAAGGATAACACCGAAAGAATGGTTTACTCCGCCATAGGACCAGCCGCTTACGGTGCTTGCTGTATCCTCGGGTTCATTGTAAATAACAAGGATCTTATCGCCGGGTTCTACTATTTCGGGAACAGGAGGGGACATTTCGTCAAGCAGCTGTGTCATGTTATAGGAGTTTCCCTTTTCGCTGCCGCTTGTTATGGTGGCATTGAAAATAACGGTGGTCACCGTCGTGTCGCGAATGCTTTGCTCGGTGGTCGTGGCAATAACCTCGTTAACGGTTGCTCTTTCAAAAGCGGCGTCGGTAGTTTGCAGTGGCTCGTAACGGCAAAGCATACTGCCGATAATAAGAAAAATCACCGATAATATTATGTTAACCGTCTGCTGAAACCAAGGCTTTTTTACAGGATTTTTCACTTTGTAACCTCCTTTTGCTCAGTTAAAAAGGAAACAATGTCGGTAAGCTGTAAAAGAAGCTCCTTATTGCCCGTGTTTTTTACCGAAAGATAAGGAAGCTTGCCGTTAGAGAGAAAAACGCTGCGGGGAAATTGGGCACACACAGATGCAAGTAGTGCAAGGTCGGGATTAGAAAACTCGATGAGGGTAAAATCGCTTTTTTGCGTTATCTGTGTTATGCCCAACTTTTGTGCCATGTTTCGCAGTAATGCCACCTGTATCAGCAGGCTGACCTCGCGCGGCGGCTCGCCGAATCGGTCGATAAGCTCATCGGTAACGTCCATGGCGTCCTCGTCTGAGCGTATCATAGCGATGTGACGGTACACCTCTATTCGCTGCACATTGTCATCTATATAGCTATTAGGAATATGCGCCGAGACGGGCAGGTCGATAAGACATTCATTGTCAGTCTCGGGAGCACTCTCGCCTCTTTGTTCGGCAATCGCCTCGTTTAAGAGCTTTAAGTACATGTCATAGCCGACAGCATCCATATGTCCATGCTGCTGTGCACCAAGCATGTTGCCTGCGCCGCGTATTTCAAGGTCGCGCAGTGCGATTTGAAATCCCGAGCCGAAAGCAGTAAAATCACGGATAGCAGAAAGGCGTTTGGATGCCACATCGGATATTTCCTTACCGGGGCGGAATGTAAAGTAAGCATAGGCCCTGCGGGAAGAGCGCCCTATTCTGCCGCGGAGCTGATAAAGCTGGGAAAGCCCCATGTGGTCGGCATCTTCGATTATCATTGTGTTGCAGTTAGCAACATCAACACCTGTTTCAATAATGGTGGTGCATACAAGTACATCTATTTCATGGTCCACAAGCCGTTTCCAAACCTGTTCGAGTTCTTGGGAGGAAAGCTGACCGTGTGCCACCGCAACTGTGCAATTAGGAATTGCCTGCGCAATTGCTGCCGCTTTGGCATTTATGCTCTCCACGCGGTTGTGCAGATAGTAAACCTGTCCACCGCGTGCAAGCTCGCGCTCAATGGCACTTAAAAGAAGCCTGCGGTTATATTCCAAAACAAAGGTCTGAACAGGGTAACGGTCTAAAGGTGCCTCTTCTATCATGGAAATGTCGCGAATACCGCTCATTGCCATATTAAGGGTTCTTGGAATGGGTGTTGCCGAAAGGGTGAGCATATCAACGCCGGTAAACAGTTCTTTAAACTTTTCCTTGTGTGCAACACCGAAGCGCTGCTCCTCATCAATAATAGCCAGTCCCAAATCCTTAAACGCAACATCTTTCTGAACCAGCCTGTGCGTTCCGATAACAATGTCAACTTCGCCGCGCGCAAGCTTTCTTAAAACTTCGTTTTGTTCTTTCGTTGAGCGAAATCCCGAAAGGAGGGCAATGTTTATGGGAAAACCGTCAAAACGGCTGAGTGCGGTTTTGTAGTGCTGCCATGCCAAAATGGTGGTGGGCACGAGTATAGCGCACTGCTTGGAGTCCATAACGCATTTCATGGCAGCACGCAGTGCTACCTCGGTTTTGCCAAAGCCCACATCTCCGCAAAGGATACGGTCCATGGGGACAGAGCTTTCCATATCCTTTTTTATTTCCTCTATACAGCGTATCTGGTCATCCGTTTCAGCATAGGGAAAGCGATTTTCAAAATCACGCTGCCAGTCGCTGTCTTGTGAAAATGCAAAGCCTTTCACCTGCATCCGCTTAGCATACAGAGCGGTGAGCTGCTCTGCCATGTCACGCACCGCGCGGGAAACGCGGCTCTTTGTGTTTTTCCATGCACTGCTATTGAGGCGCGAAAGCTTAACGGTATCGTCTGCCGCAGCACCAATATATTTTGCAACCATATCCAGCTGGGTAACAGGGACATAAAGCACATCACTTCCACCATACTGTATCTTGATATAGTCCTTAATAATACCCTGAACCTCTAATTTTTGAATTCCTTTGTAAATGCCAATGCCATGCGCCGAGTGAACAACATAATCGCCGACGCTGACTGAGGAAAGATCAAAAACCGCTTTGTTTTTTTTCTTTTGCCGCTTACGAGAGGCTTCACTCAAAAAGCTGATAACGGTTATCTTTTCATCCGGATATTCAAAGCTTGCCGAAAGAGCAGCTGCTACAACAAAAACCTTGCCCGCCATGGGGGCGATGTCAGATTCGGGCAAAACTACTGATGCTGAAAGACCTTCGCAGTTTAAATCGGAACAGAGAATATCGGCAAGGTGCTCGGTCGGAACACAGATGACGGCGCAAAATCCGTCGCCAAGTTGGCGAGAGAGCTGCTCCGCGAGACTGGAAGGTTTTTGCGAAAAACAGCCCGATTGCGAAGCGCGCATGCTGATAAACTTTTTTGGCTGCAAGAGCGGAAAATTTCTGGAAAAAGCGTCTATTAAAACAGCAGGAGAATGTGAAACAAAATTTAAGAAGTCGCCTTCACTTAAAACAAAGTTTTCGCCGAGTAAAATCTCACCTGAGGCGGTAAGCTCGCTTATCTGTAATTCCAGTCGCTCGCAAAATCCTTTGGCAGCTTCAATAACATCGTTCATTTCACAAATAACAACAGTGCCGCTTATATGATTAAAAAGCGTGCCGCACAAGGTTGCGTAGGGTAAATATTTATCAAGACAGCAGTCATTTCCGCTTTCTAAATAGGCAATATCACTTTCTAAGGATTTTCTTTGAGCGTCATTTTTACAAGTCTTTGCCTGCTCGCGCAGCGTTTCTAAGAGAAGGTTGGGATCAAAAAGGTTTTCCCTCGCAGGAGTTACCGTTATATAATCAACGCTCTCACCGCGCCGCTGGGTGTCGGTGTCAAAGGGGGAAACGCTGTCAACCTCGTCACCCCAGAGTTCGATGCGATAAGGTTTATTATGTGATGGACAGAATATATCAATAATACCGCCGCGAATAGAAAACTGGCCCACACCGTCAATTTGTGCACGCCGCACATATCCGCCTCGTATAAGGCGAAGGGTAAGCTCATCAATAGAAATCGTGCCGCCGCTTTTTATGGTAAAACAAGAAGCTTGCAGTTCATCGGGCAAAACGGTAAATTCCAGCGCAGCTGAAACAGGGGCGACCAAAATTTTGGCAGCACCGCTGTTTAGGCGGCAGAGCGCAGCAAGGCGCTCCTGCCCGTATTCACGGGAGGAGGTCTGAGAGAGATCAAAACACAGGTCGCGTTCGGGATAGAAAACTGCTGCTTCATAGCCTGAAAAAGCGTTGATGTCGCGGCATAGCTGCCGCCCGAGCACCTCGTTTCGGCAAATCAGCAGGTTTCCCCCGCTGCCAAGAGCACAAAGAGACGCTGTAATGTGTGCCTTGTGAATGTCCGAGGCACCCGTTATGCTAATGGGGGTGCTGCCTGCTTTGAGCGCATTTAATAGTTCATTAAATGCGCGGCTCTCTGTAAATAAGTTTTGAAAAAATGCCATGGTAGTCACTTCCCAAAAAAGGGTGTTTTCTTTATCATATCAACTTTGCCTTGTCGCAAAAAAGAAAAAAAGGTCAGTTGTATTTTCCCATTGCGGCTTCGGCATCGCCCTTTAATATGTCGCAAACCGCATCATACACCAAATCATTGTTTTCGGCAATAACCGTTCTGTCCTTTAATGGCAGAGGAGCTAAAACCCAGTTTGCAAGATCATAGTCAGGGTGCGGCTTCTTGCCAACGCCTATTTTCACGCGGGGAAAATTTTCCGAGCCTAAATGCGAAATGATGCTTTTAATGCCGTTGTGTCCCCCGGCAGAGCCTTTTTTTCGTATCCGCATTTTTCCAACATCCAAAGAAACATCATCAAAAATAACAATAATGTTTTCTGCGGGAATTTTGTAAAAAGAAGCAAACTGGGTAAGGCAGCGCCCGCTTTCGTTCATAAAGGTTTGAGGCTTTAAAAGCACAACCCGCTGCCCTGCCATTTGCGCCTGACAAAAAAGCCCTTCAAATTTGAGCTTGTTTATGCAAACTCCGAGCTTGTCAGCAATGTGGTCAATAGCGTTAAAGCCGACGTTGTGCCGCGTCGGCACATATTTTGCACCGGGATTGCCGAGTCCTACAATAATCGCATCAATAGGACCGGAACTCTTTTTTTTGAAAAACACGCAATTCACACTCCGAAACAATAGGATAATATCCAAAAGCCCAAACATTCGGCGAAAAAACGCTAAATGCTTGGGCAGTGGCAGAAAAAATAATGTCTATATTAGGTAAAGAGGGGAGAAACGGGCTTGTCTTCGTAAATGCGCTCGATCGCTTCTGCAAAAACAGGAGCAACAGGGATAGTCTTAATCTTATCGATCTTCTTTTCTTCGGGAAGAGCAATGGTATCGAGGAGAATAAGCTCTTTAATGGGGCTTTCCTGAATTCGCTCAATGGCGGGGCCGGAAAGAACACCGTGGGTAGCACAGGCGTAAACTTCTTTTGCACCACCGACTTCAACAATAGCTTTGGCACTGTTGCAAAGAGTTCCTGCAGTGTCAATCATATCGTCAACAAGAATAACTCTCTTATCCTTAACGTCACCGATAATGTTCATTACTTCCGAAACATTTGCTCTCTGGCGGCGCTTGTCAACAATGGCAAGAGGGGCATCGAAACGAGCAGCAAAGTTTCTGGCTCTGGTAACAGAACCGAGGTCGGGAGAAACAACAACAAATTCCTCATGATTTTCTTTAAAATAGTCACAGAAGAAGGGAGCAAGAATAGGCACGCCCAAAAGGTTGTCAACAGGAATATTGAAAAAGCCTTGAATTTGGGGAGCGTGCAGGTCCATGGTAAGAACTCTGTCCGCGCCGGCGGCAGTTAAAAGGTCAGCTACCAGTTTTGCTGAGATGGGATCGCGGGCTTTAGCCTTTCTGTCCTGCCTTGCATAGCCAAAATAGGGGATAACTGCAGTAACGCGGCCGGCAGATGCTCTCTTAAAGGCATCGAGCATGATGAGAACTTCCATCAAATTATCATTAACAGGGCTGCAGGTGGACTGAACAATAAAAACATCCGAGCCGCGAACCGATTCCTGAATGGAAACGGAAATCTCACCATCCGAAAAGGTTTTGACTTCGGCTTTTCCTAAAGGAAGCCCTAATTGTGATGCGATTTGTGCCGCAACATCGGGAATGGAATTGGCTGCAAAAATTTTGATGTCCTTGCCGTGCAAATTCATGTTCGTTCTACTCCGTTTCTTTGGCAAAATAATTTTTAAAACGGGGGTTATGCCTATTTTGTTCTCCCGTTTGCCTTGTTTAAAACCACGCAAAAATCGCGTGGAAACTTTTCACATATATTTTATCATACAAATATCGATATGTCCATACAGAAAAATCGACATAATTCAAAAAATTTAACAGATTTATTTATCACTTATGCCCTTACAAACCGAAAAATCAGTGTCTGAGCTCAAAAACAACATCAGAAAGCGCGCATAGCTCATTCATTGTAAGCGCCTCGGCGCGGGCTGTGGGAGAAACTCCTGCCGCTGCCAGTGCCGCAGATAGCTGCTGCTTGTCAAGACAAAGCGTTGCCGAAACCGAATTTAAAACCGTTTTGCGCCGCTGCGAAAATGCCGCCTTGACGCACTGGAAGAAAAGCTTTTCATCACGCGGCGTGATGGGCGGCTCTTTTCTGAGCTTTAACGAAATTACTGCTGAATCCACCTTGGGAGCGGGCAGAAAACAATCACGGCTTACATGAAATAAAATTTCAGGGTTGCAATAGTAGCGCACCGCCGCTGAAACTGCACCGCAATCACGCTCCCCCGGGGCAGCACAAAGCCGCTGTGCCGCTTCTTTCTGTACCATAACGGTTATGTTATCAAGCGGCAGACGCGCCTCTAAAAGCCCCATGATAATAGGAGAGGTTATGTAGTAGGGCAGGTTTGCACAAACTGCAGTTTGAAGCCCCGCCATTTTTTCCGCTATTAACGCATTTAGGTCAAGACGCATGGCATCGCCATGGATAACCTCAACGTTGCTGCACTCAGAAAGCGTTTCTCCCAAAATCGGGATAAGCCTCTTGTCAAGCTCAATGGCAACCACCTTTTTTGCTGTTTTTGAAAGCTCTTTTGTTAAAACACCGATGCCGGGGCCTATCTCAATAACGCCGAAATCCCCCGAGCCGGCACAAAACTCTGCCATTCTCGGACAAACCGAGGAATCAATAATGAAATTTTGGCCCATCGCCTTGGAAAAGTGAAATCCATGGCGAGCAAGCAACGCTTTGATGTGATTGATGTTGGAAAGTTCCATAATTTTGCTCCCGTTTTGTGAAAAATAGATTAAAATGAAAAATACTGTTGCATTCGGTCTTGTTTTCAAGTAAAATGTTATTAAAGAAAAAACGGAGGGGAAATCTAAATGAGAAGAGATAAGATCAATTATTATCTTGACATTGCAGAAGCAGTCCTCGGCAGAGGAACCTGCCTGCGTCGCAATTTCGGTGCTATTATTGTGAAAAACGATCAGATTATTTCCACCGGTTATGTCGGTGCCCCCAGAGGAAGAAAAAATTGCTGCGATGTGGGAACCTGTATTCGCAAAAACTTAAATGTCGCCCCCGGTGAGAGATATGAGCTTTGCCGCTCTGTCCATGCCGAGGCAAATGCTATCATCAATGCGCCGCGTGAAGCGATGATCGGAAGTGTGCTGTTTTTGGTCGGCCGTGAGGTCGAAACAGGCGAGCTTACCCGCGGTGCAGAGCCTTGTTCTATGTGTAAACGCATGATTATCAATGCCGGTATCGAAAAGGTCTATGTTCGTGACAGTGCTGAGGATTACAGAGAGCTGCATGTGCGCGATTGGGTGTATTATGATGATTCGCTCTCTAATCATAGGGGATATTGATTTTTCTTAGAAGCGGAAGAGGAAACTCTTCCGCTTTTTGTTTAAATGCCGCTTAAATCGAAATCGGGGATATACTCTTCTCCTGCAGAAGTAAGCGCCTGCGTGTACCCTTCGATTTCGGGGAATTTTTCAAGATAATTGAGCGCTGAGTCAAGCTCCTTTTTGGTGATGGGGCGCCTGAGCTCGGGATAATGCGCAAGCGGCGCGCTTTCACAGGGCGTGTACTGCGCCATTAAGCTGAAAAGCATCCTGCGCCCTTGTGAAATGAGGGCGGCAAAGCTTTTTATCACACCTTTGGTGTTTAAAAGGTTATTCGGCAGGATTAAATGCCGCACCAAAACGCCTTTTTTTAAAAGCCCGTCCTCCCCAAAGCGCACATCCCCTGTCTGACGGTACATTTCTAAAACAGCCGCGCGGTTTGTTTGAGGAAAATCCTCTGCTGCGCTGTATTTTTTGGCGACGGCAGGGATACTGTATTTCATATCGGGCATATAAATGTCAATAAGCCCGTCTAAAAGCGCGAGGCTTTCTATCGTTTCATAGCCGCCGCAGTTGTAAATAACGGGGACCGGCAGCTTTGGTTTAAGCGCCTGTACGATTAGGGGTACAAAATGCGTCGGCGTTACTAACTCAATATTATGCGCACCTTTTTGAATGAGCTTTTCAAAAATTTGGCGAAGCTCGCGGCTGCTGAGCTCTTTTCCGAACCCACCGTGACTTATTTTGTGGTTCTGGCAGTATACACAGCCGAGATTACAGCCCGAAAAGAAAACCGCTCCCGCACCGTTTTTGCCGCTGATGCAAGGCTCTTCCCAAAGATGCAGTGCCGCCCGCGCAACCTTTATTTTTGCTCCTGCACCGCAAAAGCCTGCGGAGCTTTTTCTGTCTGTAGCGCAGCGGCGTGGGCAGAGTGTGCAATTTTCGCTTTTGAAAAAATCCATATTTATGACCTGACCTTTAGTCTTTAAAAGCTTTTTTAAGTATATCAAATATTTTGTGTTTGGTCAACTGTCGGTAACAGCATGCCTTGCCTTTTCCTTAAAAATGTGGTAAACTATTTTTAAGGAGTGGAAGATAAAATGCAGAAGAAAATGTTATATGTCGTCTTTTCGGCAACACCGCTTAAGGTCGGCAGTATGATACGCACCTTCACGCGTGAGAAATATAACCATGTTTCCATATCGTTTGACCCACAGCTGAAAACCATGTATTCCTATGCGCGGTATTATAAAAAAACGCCGTTATATGCAGGGCTTGTTAAGGAAACGCCCGCCCGATATAAAAATGCGGGCAGAACCGCCGATATTTGTGTTTGTGCCATCCCCATGTCAAAAGAACAGTGCTTGGCAGTTAAAGAGCGGATAAAGCATATGTGTCTGCGCTCTGAGCAGTGCCGCTATAATCTGCTTTCGGCTTCTGTGGCGCTGTTTTCGCGCCGCGTTTTTGTTCCCCATTGTTTCACCTGTATCGAATTTGCAACGCATATCCTTTCCATGATCTGCCCGCAGGTTTATGCCAATCGCTTTTATTCTATCGAGCAGCTTCGTCAGCTTTTGCTCGACTATGAGGTGTATCGCGGTCCTTTCCCCGGAATAGGAGAAAATGAGGTTGATGAGGTTTATGAAAAGGATGTCGGGTTTGCCGATGTCTGCCGCCTGTCTGCCCGCGGTGAAATGGAGCTTTTAAAAGCTTATTTTCATCGTAACAGATAGCTTGCATTGCAAGAGAACAGGAATTTTAAACTTGTCGCAATGATTTTCACAAGCAGCAAACCAAAGCCTCCCTTGCCTAAATGGAGATGGATTTGCCGTAGGCAAAGACGGAGGGATACAGTACGGAACGGAAACACAACGCAAAACTAACTGTAAACGCAAAATTGTTGCGCAAGAATATGAGCAAAGAAGAACGACATTTATGGTATGATTTCTTGCGATGATATGTTAAAAATCCCCCAGTCAAAACCTGCGGTTTTGCCAGCCCCCTTTAGGCAAGGGGGCCTTTGTGAAAAAGCTTATATTCATCGCTTGCATTGCAAGGGAAGTTGTGCTAAAATAGAAAAAAATCCGTGAAAGGATATGGGTATGAAAAAATTTTTATGTCTGGGTATCGTATTCGCTCTCTGCCTATGTATGGCTTCGTGCGGCGCAAATCGCCCGAAAAAGCTCGCAGAGGATGCCTTCCGTATCGTGATAACCAATAAAAGCGGAGAGAGTATCCGCGGTGTTACCTTAAATTACTCGGTTTACGGAAAAGAAATTGCAAGCTGCTATGTCAGCGGCGGGAATGATTCGCTTATTTTTGACGGGGAAACCATTCAAAAGGATTTTTCCGTCGCCGAGTTTGAGGGATCCGATGTGCATGTTAACTTTGCCGCACAGGCAACGGTTGTCAATGGCGATAATAAGAATATCGAATGTATCAACACCATGAGTTTGTTGGCAGAGTATGGAAACACCTATTACTATATGCTCGATGGCAATTCGCAATCAGGCTTCCACTTTGCAAAGCTTTCTCAGCCGATAGAGGAATAAAGAAAAGAATATTTAACGAAATTTAACCAAAAATGAGAAGGTTCATGTGGCACACTCCGTAAGGAAGTGTGCCGCATTGGACCTTCTCTTTTTCTTTTTATCTTATCAGCAATTCTTCAAATGTGAAAAAATTTATTTTTGACATCTTGTAGGTGTCACATTGTCCTTACTTTTAATATATAATTATTTGTTGACAATCACACAATGTAAAAAATAAGGAAATTTATGTTTTTAAACAAAGCAAGTCTTTTTTTGACATTACAATGACTTACAGTTCAGGTTTTTAGTAAAAAGTAAATGAGTTATAATTCAGGTTTTTTTAAAAAAGTGTTTTTTCGACCGTTTATAACACATAATTCAAGAAATTTCCAAACTCCTTGTGTGGATAACTTGCAGGTAGTTGGTTTATGGGGCGAAAAATATCAAGTAAACTATATGTGTAGGTTACATACAAATGGAGGTGGTTCGATGGATTACAGCTCAATAGGCGTCAATCTCAGAAAGATAAGATTGCAAAAGAAGCTGCGGCAGGAGGATGTGGCAGAGCGGGCAAACCTGAGCGTTAATTATATCGGAGCCATCGAGCGAAACGAGCGAATCCCCTCACTGGAGACATTTATTACCTTACTGAATGCGATAAACGGCTCGGCGGATGTTGTTCTCAGCGGCGTTTTGAATAATGGTTATCAGGTGAAAAATTCCATTTTAAATGATAAGCTAGAGGCATTGAGCAAGGAAGATATTGCACGAATTTACGATGTTATTGATGAGCTCATTAAACATTCCCGAACCACCGATGTAATAAAAAGATAGCACCGTTTTCTGCAAAAAGAAAAAAGTACATCTTGATGTTATATAAAAGAGGAGAAATACATATGGCAGATATGGAAGAAAAAAGAAATCGCGCACAGGAAAAGCAGGATTATCTTCAGGAAGAATACCCCAAGAATTTATTGATGACGATGCGCAGAAGCTGGGAGCTTGATTTTCCTGAGGAGATAACAAAGGATATGGCTGCAGGAGTAGAGTATGCTATATTTAAGCTTGAGGAAAGAGAGCAGCAGGTTATTCGGCTGCGATATAAAGAAAGAAAGAGCTATGCCGAGATTGGCAGATTATTTCAGGTGACAGGCACGCGGGTGCAGCAAATCGAGGCGCGGGCATTTCGCAATTTGCGCTTTCCTTTTAATTGGTCCTTTATAAAATACGGCGTTTCCGGTATGTTAAAAAAATCAAATACAAACGGATACAAACAGGGTTACAAAAAAGGCTATTTTGATGCAATTGAAGATTTTATGACCGTTTGGAACTCTTTGAGCAAATTAGAGGACAAACTGGATCAGCCGATAAAAGAATTGCCCCTGCCCAGTCGTGCTGTTAACGCCTTATTCCGAGAGGGGTACACAACGGTTAAAGACATTGTACCCCTTAGTTCAAAAGAGATTCGTGAGATAAAAAATCTTGGCAAGTCTTCTGCTCAAAACGTTGCAAAAGCACTGCAGGATATAGGAGTTAAAGACACCGATTGGGATAAGTATTTAAAATAAACCCCCTATTATAAAGAAGAAAGCAGAGCAAAAAATTGCTCTGCTTTTATTTTGTGCAATCCACCGATATTTAAACATAATAAAAGTGCGGCACACTTGATAAGCAAGTGTGCCGCAGGGGAAAACATTATTTTATGTATTTGCGAACAAGAGCCTTCATCTCGTCCCACCGCTGTTCCATTTCCGAAACCAGCTTAAACTGTGTGCGGCAGCGGTCAAGATTATGTTCGGGATAGTGGGTGCGGAAATAGGTGTCCCCGTCTAGAAAATCGGTAAGAAATCGTATACCACATTCCAGCGTCATCATTTTCGCGCCTTCGGGAAGCAGCTCAATTTCATTTTGGGTAAGCTGTCCGCCGCATCCCTCAAGGAAGCCTTTGAGATAAACCTCAAAAAGATCGATGTCAAAATGAACCTTACTAAGGTCTTTTTCATCCTCGGCGGCGGTAGAAGCTCCGAAACGAATAGAATCGCCAAAATCGTTCACCGAGAGACCGGGCATAATGGTATCCAAATCAATAACGCAAACCTGCTTGCGGGTGATTTCATCTAAAAGAACATTATTAAGCTTAGCGTCATTATGAGTAACACGCAGCGGAATTTCTCCTTTGCTCAGTGCATCGGTCAAAACATGGGTGAAAGGCTCGCGCTCCATAACAAAGGAAATCTCATCTTTCACCTCACAGCAGCGTCCGCTTCGGTTTTCCTCAACTGCTTTGAGTAGTTTGTTGTATCGGTCGGGCGTGTTGTGAAAATCGGCAAGGGTTTCATGCAGGGTTTCTGCCGGAAAATCACTAAGCATTTTTTGAAAAGCGCCGAATGCAACGGCACTCTGATAAAAGTCCTCTTTTGTCTCAGGCATATCAAGAGAGATGGAATGGTCTATATGTTTATACATTCTCCAAAACATTCCGTCATCATCGCTTAAAAAGATGTCTCCGTTTTTGGTTTTGAGAAACATCATAGTTCCGCGTTCAATGTCTCCGCCTGTTTCCGCGAGCTTTTTGCGAATATGTTTGGTAACATTCCAAATGTTTTCCATAACAGCGGAAGGCTTTTTAAAAACATTACCGTTGATGCGCTGGAGAACATAAAGGGTCTCTTTGCTGTCATGCACGGTGGTAACGATAAAGGTATCATTAATATGCCCGCTGCCGAATCGGGCAATTTTCGTCGCAACGCCATCAATGCAAAACTGCGGTGCAATTTGATCTTTCACCCTGCGAAGATCCAAGTCCTTCATTTTAAAGCTCCTTTTTGTATCAATAAAAATAGGATTGCTTATACATACAAAATTCGAGGATGGGGATCCTCGAATTTTGCTTGGTGCCGCTGACCGGGGTCGAACCGGTACGGTGTTGCCACCGAGGGATTTTAAGTCCCTTGCGTCTGCCTGTTCCGCCACAGCGGCAAAATTATGCCTGTCACTTAATGATATACAATTTATCCAACATTGTCAAGTCCTTTTCTTAATACTTATTTGTATTTTTACAGCTTTTTTACAATTTATTTCCTCTTTTTCCTTTACAAGATTGCTTAAATATCATATAATAAGAACATCTTAACCCGATTTTTTGGGAGCCCGTATAGGTATATTGCGGCGTAAGTCGGCAATAAATTAAGATATATCTCTTGAAAGGAACTGAAATTATGCTGGAACTTGATGAACTGAAGCTCCAACTGGATGCTATGCAGCCCAAAGTCAAAGAAATGTATGAGGCGTGCGGCATCGAAAAAATTTCTGCAGAGCTTGCTGTTTTGGAGGAAAAAACTGCTGATAACGGCTTTTGGAATGACACAGAAAATTCCAAGGTAGTGCTTAAACAAATAAGCGATATAAAAGGAAAAATTTCCCGTTACAAAGCACTTACTGAGAAATTTGACGATGCGCAGACCATTTTGGAAATCGCCATAGAAGGTGACGATGACGGCCTTTATCCCGATGCTAAGCAGAGCTTTGATGATATGGTTTGTGCTTATGAAACCCTTAAGCTTGAAACGCTTTTAAGCGGCGAGTATGACGCAAATAATGCCATTCTCACCCTGCACGCCGGTGCCGGCGGCACCGAAGCGCAGGACTGGGCGCTCATGCTTTACAGAATGTTTGTCAGGTGGGCAGAGCGCCATAGTTTCAAGGTTAAAACACTGGATATGCTGGATGGGGACGAGGCAGGGATTAAAAGTGCTTCTATTCTCATTGAAGGCACCAATGCTTATGGGTTTTTGAAATCCGAATCCGGAGTTCATCGTCTGGTTCGCGTTTCCCCGTTTGACTCGTCGGGCAGGAGGCACACCTCTTTTGCTTCTTTAGAGGTCATGCCGGAAATAACCGATGATGTTGAAATCGAAATTGCCGATGATGATTTAAAGGTCGATACCTACAGAGCCAGCGGAGCGGGCGGTCAGCATGTTAACAAGACCGAATCAGCCGTCCGAATTACCCATATCCCAACCGGTATTATCGTTGCCTGCCAAAACGAGCGCAGCCAGCATCAGAACAGGGATGTTGCAATGAAAATGCTGCGTTCCAAGCTCATGGAAATTAAAGAGAGAGAGCATTTGGAAAAGATTGAGGATATTAAAGGGGTTCAAAAGGAAATTGCATGGGGCTCGCAAATTCGTTCCTATGTTTTCATGCCCTACACCCTTGCAAAGGATCACCGCACCGGCTTTGAAATGGGCAATATTGACGCGGTGATGGACGGCGATATTGATGGATTTATCAATGCATATCTTAAGGCGCTCAGCCTTGGAGAAATCAAATAAGCCTTTATTTAGAAAGGAACTGATAAATTTGAAAAGAAAACTAACAGGTGTTTTGTGCATGCTGCTTGCAGGGGCTATGTTTCTTTGCGGCTGCAGCCGACAAAATGAGCAGGGCGGCAGTTTAAAGCTTGATACAGGCGATGTAAAGGTCAACAATTTTTTAAAGATAAATGAGCATGAGATTTCTTTTGATATGTACCGATATTGGTATCTCACCTTCAAGGCATCGGCGCAGGAGGCAGATCCCAACATTGATTGGAGCCTTGAGCAAAACCGCGAGGATTTAAAGAAACAGGTTTTAGATCAGCTCAAGTATATTTGTGCTGCACAGGATGTTGCTGAGAAATATGATTATCAGCTTTCCGAGCAGGAGCTTGCTGATATTGAAGACACCATGAAGTCCACCTTTGAGTCTGCCGAAAATGCCTCGGAGTATCGGGCACTGCTTGCTGAAAATCACCTCACCCAAGAGATTTATGAGGAAATTCTCACTGTAAACACCCTCTATTCCTCCATGGCGGCAAATCTTGCAGGAACAGATGCCAAAACCAATAAAATCGTTTTTACCCTTGATGAGGCACTTCAAAATTGTAACGAGAATTATTATCGCCTTATGGATATTTATTTTATGGTAGAAACGGCTGATGCGGAGGGCAACGCCCTGAGCGATGCACAAATCGAGGCAAATAAAGCGGCCGCCAAGAAAAAAGCGGAGGCAGCTCTGGCTAAGATAAAATCGGGCACTGCCTTTGTCGATGTCATGAAACAAAATAAAACCCAAGAGGAATATGAGTCGGGGTTGCAGGCATATTATCCCATCGCGGAAACTGCCGAGTCTTTGGATTATGATATTGCAGCGCTCGAAATAGGGGAAACTTCTGATATTATTTATGTTGATAACACCTATATCATTTTGCACCGTGCTCAGAATGATGATGCGTATTTAAAAGAAAAAGGGCTTGTTGACAATTACTATTCGGTATCTCTTGAAGATTATTATGCAGAGGAATGTTTAGGCAAGCTCATTAAGCAAACGGTTGATGCATATAAAGTAACCGAGCTTGGGCATTATGATAAGATAACTCCCGAAACCCTTGTGTAAAACATAGGAGAGATTATGTATAAACTGAAAAGTAAAAACGGGAAAGCGCGCAGAGGCGAGTTTGTCACCGTGCATGGCACGGTTCAGACTCCCGCGTTTATGAATGTTGCAACAGCGGGTGCCATAAAAGGCGCCCTCTCGGCATATGACCTTAAAGATATTGACTGTCAGGTTCAGCTTTGTAACACCTATCATCTGCATCTTCGTCCGGGGGACAAGCTGGTGCGAAAGCTTTCGGGATTACATAAATTCACAGGCTTTGACGGGCCGATTTTAACCGACAGCGGCGGATTTCAGGTTTTCTCCCTTTCAAAGCTTCGCCGCATTGAAGAAGAGGGCGTTTATTTCCGCTCCCATTTGGATGGGCATCCTATTTTTATGGGTCCCGAGGAGAGCATGCGTATTCAGTCTAATTTAGGCTCGACTATTGCGATGGCTTTTGATGAATGTGTTGAAAATCCTGCCCCTTATGAGTATGCCAAGGCGTCCTGCGAGCGAACCACTCGCTGGCTTATGCGCTGCAAAGAGGAAATGGCAAGATTAAATTCTCTTGCCGATACCGTAAATAAAAATCAGCTTTTGTTTGGTATTAATCAGGGTTGCACCTTTGATGATTTGCGTGTCGAGCATATGAAACAGATTGCCAAGCTGGATTTGGACGGGTATGCCATCGGCGGTCTTGCCGTAGGCGAGAGCGCCGAGGAAATGTACCGCGTTATTGCGGCGGTCGAGCCGCACATGCCCGAAAACAAGATACGCTACCTTATGGGCGTGGGAACGCCGCAGAACATTCTGGAGGCGGTGCGGCTCGGAGTCGATTTGTTTGACTGTGTTATGCCCAGCCGTGATGCCCGCCATGGTCATCTCTTTACATTTAACGGCACCATGAACATCATGAATGCCAAATATGAGGAGGATGAAACCCCCATTGACCCCAATTGCAGCTGCCCTACCTGTAAAAGACATTCAAGAGCCTATATCCGCCACCTGTTTAAGGCAAAGGAAATGCTCGGAATGCGCCTTGCAGTAACCCATAACCTTTATTTTTACAATCATTTCATGTTGGAAATTCGTAATGCACTTGATGCGGGCAGCTTTGAGGAGTTTTATCAGAAATATATGCCGATTCTCGGCACGAGAATTTAAGAGGGGTATTTTCCTTCTCCTATGGTTCGCAGTATATCCTCAATGGTGTCGAGGATATTTGCAAATAACGGCGTTCACAATTTATTCTAAATAAAATGCTTGCATATTGGGAGCATTTTGTGTATAATAAATTTACTTTATTTGGAGGTATATAAAAATGGATTTTTTACTTGACGCAGCAACCAAAGCAACTGCTTCTTCCGGAGCACAGGCTGCCCCTACAGGAAGCATCTGGGGCATGCTTATCCCCATGGTTATTATGTTTGCTATCCTTTATTTCTTTATGATCCGTCCCCAGAAAAAGAGAGATAAAGAAGTTCAGGATATGAGAAGCGGTCTTCAGATTGGCGATGAGATCGTCACCACAGGCGGAATTATCGGTATCGTAGCAAGCCTTAAGGAGGATACCCTTGTTATTGAAACCGGTAGTGACAGAAGTAAGGTTCGTATTGCTCGCTGGGCAGTTGCTCAGAACAATACCGTTCATGATGAGCAGTAATTTTAAAAAGCTGTTCTTTTCAAGCAAAAGAAAACATATATTGTACAGAAAAGCGCATGGATTTTTCTTTGCGCTTTTTGTATCTTTTGTTTAAAGGGGAATGATCATGAAGAAAACAGGCAGAGTTAAACAGCAATTAGGGCCTACAGCCGCTCTTTTAAAAAACAGCGCGATCGGTGCAGCCGTCGGGCTTGTTTGTTGTATCCTGTTTTCGTTGATAGCCGCGCTTATCATCGCGCAAAGTGACCTGCCGCATCGCAGCATTATGCCCATTTCCATGGCCATTATCGGAGTTTCTATGCTTATCGGTGGGTTTGTTGCCGGCAAGCTTCATCGTCGGCAGGGGCTTGTGCTTGGAGTTATTGTTGGCGCAATGGCATTTGCAGTCCTCTTGATAGCAGGGTTTTTTATCCCTGATGAGAATATCGGAGCCACTTTGCCGCTCAAAGCGTTGCTTAGTGTTTTTCCTGCAGTTGTAGCAGCAGTAACAGGCGTTAACATGCGCAGAAAATATTAAAAAGTTGCTAAAATTTTCTTGACATAGAAGCAGCACTTGTGCTATAATCTATCGTGCTGTAAATTTAAAGATTTCAGCAAAAATGTGGGTTTAAGCCAAGTGCTCCACCTCGGCCGCTCTCGCCGTGTAAAATTTGGAGAGCAGAAAATTTAATATGCGGATGTGGCGGAACTGGCAGACGCGCTAGATTCAGGTTCTAGTGGTAGCAATACCGTGTGGGTTCAAGTCCCTTCATCCGCACCAAAATAACGGGCATCGCATTAGCGGTGTCCGTTATTTTTTGAAAAATGGAGGGACTTGAAGCCTAAGAGGGCAGGAGCGTAAAGAAAAACAGTCCGGAGGACTGTTTTTTAGCGAGTGGTGTGCAGTTTTTGCAGAGCAAAAACAAGCAGTCAAGATGCCGAAGGCGGCTGTGTCCCTTCATCCGCACCAAAATAACGGGCATCGCATTAGCGGTGTCCGTTATTTTTTTGAAAAATGGAGGGACTTGACAGATATACAAAAACAGCGTTGTTTGGTTATTATATTATTTTCTATACCAGATTGTTTTTTGAAAAATGCTGTGATATAATCGGGACATAAAACGGAGTTTCTTAAGGGGGCTTTCTGTATGAAAAACTACAAAGCAGCGGTTGATAAACATAGACAACTCATTCTGGATGCACAAGACTATATCTGGGCAAATCCCGAAACAGGGTATCGTGAAGTTAAAACTTCTAAATATTTGGAGGATGCCTTTGAAAAGCTCGGCTATGAGATAGTCAAGGCGGGCAATATTCCCGGTTTTTATACCGTAATTGATACCGGACGCCCCGGTCCCGAGGTTCTTATTTTAGGCGAGCTTGATTCGCTTATCTGTCCTGAACATCCCGATGCAGATAAAGAAACCGGAGCTGTTCACTGTTGCGGCCACAGTGCGCAGTGTGCCGCACTTTTGGGGATTGCCGCGGCACTTAAAGAGCCGGGTATTCTTGATGAGCTTTCGGGAAAAATCCGCCTTTGCGCCGTCCCTGCTGAGGAGTATATTGAGATAGACTATAGAACCGAGCTTAAAAAAGCAGGTGTTATTCGCTATTTCGGCGGAAAAGTTGAGTTTTTGTACCGTGGTTTTTTTGATGGTGTTGATATGGCATTTATGGTGCACACAAACGAGGGAAAAAATTTCTATATGAGAAAAGGCTCGGTTGGATTCATTGGCAAAAATGTGATGTATAAGGGTGTTTCAGCACATGCAGGCGCCACTCCATGGAATGGATGCAATGCGTTGTATGCTGCAAATTTGGGGCTTTCAGCTATAAATTCTATTCGTGAAACCTTTAGAGAAAGAGACCTCATTAGAGTCCATCCTGTTGTGCGATATGGTGGCGGTGCGGTAAATGCAATTCCTGATACGGTTGTAATTGAAAGCTATGTAAGAGGAGCCTCCTTTGATGCTATAAAGAAAGCAAATGAAAAGGTCAATCGAGCTATTATCGGCGGTGCGCTTTCGCTCGGTGCTAATGTTGATATTGTAGACACTCCGGGTTATGCTCCTCTTGTTTGTGACGATGGAATGACAGATGTTGCAGAGGAAGCAATCAGATTTTTTCCTGAATATCCTGTTCTTAGGGAAAACACTATGGGAACGGGCAGCGGTGATATGGGTGATCTTTCTCAGCTTATGCCGGTCGCTCATCCCTATGCTCCCGGTGCTTGCGGAATCAGCCATGGAGCTAACTATTATGTAAATAATCCCGACCTCGCCTGTGTTGAAAGTGCTAAGTGGCAGCTTATTATGCTTCATCTCCTGCTTTGTGACGGTGGGGCGAGAGCAAAACAGATAAAGGCAGATTTCAAGCCCTTTTTTGCATCTAAAGAGGAGTATTTTGCTTATATTGATAATCTTGCCTGTGAGGGTGATAGAATAGTCTATAAAGAAGGTACAGCCGAAATTAAGCTTTAACAGAAAATCTCCCCGCCGGGTGGCACGCTTTGTAAGCAAGTTTGCTACCGGCGGAGAGTTTTTTAATTTCTTGACTAAAATGGAGATGTATGGTTAAATAACGCATAATATATGCCCCTAAAGCGTGGGTAAAATTTTTTAAGAGGGAATCATTATGGACGAGAAAAAAGAATTTAAGCTGTATATTCCTGCCGGTAAGATTACCCCGGAGCTCACCGTCACATCGGTTATCATGGGTGTTCTTTTGGCGGTTTTATTTGGCCGCTGCTTGATGGACAAAAGAACATCATTGAGATAGGGAAACTTGTAGAGGAACATTTCGGCGAAAAGGCACAACCGCTTTATGAGCGGCTCGCAAGATATTTTCAAATAATGGAAAGCTACCGCTTTGTTGAGTGGAAAGAATTTCAAAAGAAATAAATGCCCTGTGTTAGAAAAATATAAAAATACCGTAGATTCACTTTTGTGAAGCTACGGTATTTTTTGTTAGCCTATGGCTATCGGAACGGCGCCAATCTCTCCGCAGGCAATTTTTTCTCCTGCATTTCCGGCAGGTTGAGTGGTAAAGTCATCGGGCATGGAGTGAATAATAATGGTTTTTCCGATAATTTCCTCAGCGGTAAACCTGTTTGTAAGAAAAGCCGAAAAGGCGTAACCGCCGCTTTCAAAAAGCGGGGGCAGGTCACCTGCATGGTGCGGATGTGGGCATCCCTGCGGGTTAAAATGTGCGCCTACATCGGAAAATGCATCGTTCTTGCTACCGGTGCATCGGCTTGCTTCATGAATATGATAAGCAAAAACGCGGCTTTCACAACGGTTTTGTGAGCTTGGCAGCCCGAGAACTTCCGATAACACCAAAACTCCCTGCTGAGTTTGCCAAAAACAAACCTTGCCGCGTATCTGCGGAAAACTACTGCTGCCGCTTATATCTGCAATAGCATGCGGCGGTTGCGCTAAAACATAAGCCAAATGCTGAAAATGTTTGCCGTTCATAAAAATCCCCCTTTTCTGATAATCATAATATGTTTTATCAAAGTGTAAGGTGTCAAATTTAACAAAACTTAAATATTTTAAAAAACTTTTAGAAACAATCGGTCTCTAAAATAAACTCGTAAACCAAAACACAAAGAAAGAGGTATGGACATTATGAATAAAAACGATCAGGAATTTCTTGTGCAAAAAATTCGCACCCAGTACACCGAAAAGGAGTATACTCAGATCGACTTATTGAAAAAACTTGATAAAAAGGTCAAACGCCCTGCAAATTTATTTGCCTATATATTCGGCAGTATGGCTGCTGTTATTATGGGAAGCGGTATGAGTCTTGTGATGACGGATATAGGAAACAGCCTCGGTATAGACAACACGATGGTTTTAGGAATTATCGTTGGTGTTGCAGGACTTTTATTGGCGGTTATCAATTACCCTATCTATAAAGGTATTCTTTCGGCTCGCAAAAAGAAATATGCGGATGAAGTTTTAGAGCTGAGTCAACGAATTATGCAGTCAGAAAATTAAAAGGAGAAAACAACAGTGGGAAACTTGTTTAAAAATGCATTTCGTGATATGAAGGAGAGCGCAAAGGCGCAGGATGAGGTGGATAAGGCAAATTTTGAAGCGGTAAAGGCTGAGGCTAGGGCACAATGGGAAGAAGCAAAAATGTCGCCCAAAGCCAGAGCAGAAATGATTAGTAAAGAGCGCGATGAGCAAATTGCGGCTGTAAAAGAGAGAACCGCCGCTGCAAATGAGCGAATACGCAATGCGAAAAATAAGTAAGATTATTTTCGGGCGAGGTGCAGAAAAATTTTTTCGACACCTCGCTATTTCGCTTTTATATTTCTTTTTTTTGTGATAAAATATAAGTAGAAAGGCGTGATGATATGACCAAAATGGTATTAAGCAGCTTGATTGGCTATTTAATTGGAAGTCTCAGCCCCTCGGCACTGCTTGCAAAAATAAAAAAACAAAATTTAAAAGAGCAAGGCACAGGCAATCTCGGCGCAACCAATACCATGCTTATTTTGGGAAAAAGCTATGGTGCATTTGTTATGTTACTTGATATTTTTAAAGCCTTTGCAGCTTCAAGGATAGCGGTTGCTCTTTTTCCCGAGCTTAAATTGGCAGGTCTTCTATCCGGCGTTTTTTCAGTAGTAGGGCATGTTTTTCCGTTTTATCTGAAATTTCGCGGCGGGAAAGGGCTTGCTGCTTTCGGTGGTATGATTTTAGCATTTGACCCGCTTATGTTTCTCTTGCTTTTGGCCTTAACGCTTACACTCATGTTTGTTTTTAATTACGGTGTAGCCATGCCGTTTTCTGCAGCTATTCTGTTTCCTGTTTTAGCTCTGCTGAGTACAAAAAATCTTGCTGTTTTTGCGTTGGCACTTGCTGCCGGTTTGCTCCTTGTTTTTAAACATCTTCCTAATTTGAAAAGAGCGCTGAAAAAAGAGGATAAAACCGTCCGCGATTATATGAAAAAACTTGTAAAACATTAAAAACAGAAACAAAACTTTAACAAATGAGGTGTATAGTAAGCAAAAAAGGAGGGGATACGGTGTTTAAAATATTAGTTGTCGAAGATGACAGACAGCTAAACCACTCGGTCTGCTCCTTTTTAAAGAGCAGCGGCTATGAGGTTGTCGGCTGCCTGAGTGCAAATGAGGCATACGATGCGATGTACGATACTGTCTTTGATCTCATTATCTCGGATATTATGATGCCTGATGTGGATGGGTTTGAGTTGGTTAAAACTGTTCG